>NZ_JAYEZO010000001.1:0-325070 GCF_037031285.1 Halobellus sp. LT62 | reverse complement strand
GCGAACATCGCTACGTCAGCCTCGGTGAAGACGTCGCCGGCGAGGAACCGCTGGTCTTCGAGGACGTCCTCCCAGCGGTCGAGCGCGCCGAAGAGGTCCTCGATGGCCTCCTCGTAGGCGTCTTGGGAATCGGCGAATCCGGCGCGGTAGACGCCGTTGTTGATCGACTCGTAGATGTCGTCGATGAGCCCGTCGATTTCCTCGACGCGTCCCTCGGGCAGCAGGTCGACGTCGTTTTCGTCGTCGAACTCGGTGACGAGCATCCGCATTATTTCCGCAGACTCGTTGTTGACGATCGTCTCTTTCTCTGTGTCCCACAGCACCGGAACCGTCACACGACCCGTGAACTCGGGGTCCGCACGGGTGTAGACGTCGCGGAGGAATTCCTCGCCGTAGAGCGGGTCGGGGTACTCCTCGGAGAACTCCCAGCCGTCGTCGATGCGCACGGGCTCGACGATCGACAGGGAGATGTCCTCCGTGAGGCCCTGCAGCCGACGCGTCATCGCGACCCGGTGGGCCCACGGGCACGCCCGCGAGATGTAGACGTGATAGCGACCCGGTTCCGCGGGGAACTCGGCATCGGGGTCGTCTTGGATCCAGTTTCGGAACGACGTCTCGTCTCGGTCGAACTCGCCGTCCTCGTTGGTCGCCTCGTAGGCGTCGGTCCGCCACTCGCCGTCGACGAGCATATTCATCGGCTCACACCTCGATGGGCGGTCGCCGGTGTCGACGGGGTCGTCGGTGCGTTCGCCCTCGGTGCCATCGCCCTTGTGGCGTCGCTGCGCGTTCGCGGGGTCATCGGTCTCACTTGGGAGCCGACGCGGATAAATCGTTTCGCCGTCTTTCGTCGGCTGCGCACGAGCGCGGCGCGGGATGAGACGGTTGGCTGCCGATGCTCGCGGGGCCGACCGATAGTCGGCACTCAGCGTCCGAGCAGCGTTTTGACCGCGGTGACGACGCTGTCGGCGTCGGGACCGAGCACGTACGTTATCGGTTCGATGCCGAAGCCGCCGGTCTGATAGCAGACGAACGTCGGAGAGAGGTTGTCGGCGTCGCGCGAGGCGACCGCCTCGCGGATCGGGTCGGTCGGGGCGTCGGGGTCGAACTCGATCGCGTCGTAGCCGGCGGCTTCGAGATCCGCGACGAGTTGCTTGTCGTAGCGGACGTTGAGCGCAGCGCGGACGTCCGCACCGCCTTTTCTGGCGGAGAGGAGGACGTTCGCGACGTGCTCGCTGACGCCGAACTCCGGATCGCCGGGGACCGTCGCGCGTCCCTTGACGTCGACGATGCGGCCGGGGACGCCCGCGACGTCGTCGACGGTGCCGGCTTCCGGAAGGCACTCGACGAGGTTCGAGCCGACGTTCGGGATGAGGCCCGCGAAGCCGCTCGCGTTCGTGAGTCGGCGGAGGGCCTGCCGAAGCGACGAGCGGACCTGTTCGCTCGTGCGGAGGCCGCTCTCGGGGTCGTGGATCCGCGCGTAGCCGTCGTACTCGGCGAGTTCGGGCATCGCCTCCTCGTGCAGGCGAGCCAGGAGGTCGCCCGACTCCAGTCGCCGCACGAGCACCTCAGCCTCAACGAGCGCCTGCACGCGGGTCATATCGCCCGTCGCGAGGCCGTCGGCGACGCGCTCGACGAGGTCGACGACGCGCTCGTCTCCGAGCACTTCCTCGCGCCGGGCGACCTCGCCGTGGGCGTACTTCGAGACGGCGCTCTGGCTGATTCCCAGCGCCTCCGCGACCTCGTGCTGCGTCAGCCCCCGCTCGCGGAGCGCCTCCGCCAGCATCGACCGAAACGTGGGAAGGAACTCCTCGACGACGACTTCCTCGATGAACTTCATCCGTCCGTATCCCGTCGGCCGTCTGCTCCGTCGGTCCCGCCGGTACGTTTCGCGTCGAACTCCGGATCCGCGCCGATTCGAGACGCCTGCGGTCCCTTTTGGTTCTGGTACTTCGAACCGCGCTCGACGCCGTAGGGCCGCGCCGCGGGCTGTGTGAGCTCCGTGAACACCAGCTGTGAGACGCGCATCCCCGGCGTGAGTGCCACAGGAGCGGTGCCGAGGTTCGACAGTTCGAGCGTGATCTGGCCCTTGTATCCCGGGTCGACGATGCCCGCCGTCGCGTGGATGACGACCGCGAGGCGGCCCAGTGAGGAGCGCCCCTCGACGGTCGCCAGTAGGTCGTCGGGGATCTCCACGCGCTCTTTGGTCGTCCCGAGGACGAAGTCGCCGGGGTGGAGGATGAACTCCTCCCCTTCCGGAACGTGGGTTTCGGTCACGTACTCGTCGACTTCAGACTCCCTGTTCGGATGGATGCAGGAGATGTTCGTCCGCTGGAACTCCAAGAACTCCTCGCCGAGCCGGAGGTCCAGACTCGCCGGCTGGACCTGCATATCGAGGTCGTCGATGGGTTCGACGACGAGGTCGCCGGATTCGAGGCGAGCGAGGATGTCGTCGTCCGAGAGTATCATCGTTCGGGAGAGCGTGACCGAACGATGTAAAGCCATCTCTCGACGACCCGCCCGGCATCCACAGCCCGCTCAGCGGACTCCCCCGTCGCAGTCGTACGCTTTTCACTTTCACTCTACTAGGCTCGCTTACATACCGGTTCGGCTCGTTGGATGAGATATGCACGCGACGGCACACGAACGATCGACGACGGATCGAACCACCGAGACGCGGCGGATCGACGTGACCGACGTCACGACCGCGCGGGTCGCGGAGTACGCCGAGGCCCGCTCGTCCGACGGTGACGTCAGATTCGAGCGGCGCGGCGGCTGGACGTACCTCGTCGAAGATCGCTGAAGCGGGGCGGGCCCTTTGCGCATCGACCGAAAAACGAGGAGGCGAGCCTCAGTCGTCCGCGAGCGTCGCGTCCTCGGGTTGGGCGTCGCGTTCGACGGCCTCGGCTCCGAGCAGTCGGTCGAGCGCTTCGACCATCGCGTCGACGCTACAGCGGGTGATGTCCGAGTCCGACGTGGCCACGGTGACCGTCCGGTCGCCCTTCGACATCTCCACTTCGACGGTGACGACGGCGTCGGTACCGCCGGTGATCGCGTCGACGTGGTAGGATTCTAACTGCGCGTCGGCGTCGGAGCCGAGCGCGGCTTTGACGGCCTTGATGGCGGCGTCGACCGGGCCGCTACCGGTGCCGGAGGCCACGCGTTCGCGGTCGCCGATGCGGAGCCGGACCGAGGCCGTCGGGGTCCCGCCGCCCGAGGCGGCGGTGAGATCCAGCAGTTCGACGTGTCGGTCGCGCTCGCGACCCTGTACGTCTTCGGCGATCGCGAGCAAATCGGCGTCAGTGACGCGTTTGTCGCGGTCGCCGAGTCGCTTCACGCGATCGACGACGGCGGCGAGTTCCTCCTCAGTGACGTCGACGTCGTGCTCGTCGAGCGCGGCGCGGACGCCCGCGCGCCCGGCGTGCTTGCCGAGGACGAGCCGTCGCTCTCGGCCCACCATTTCGGGCGGATACGGCTCGTACATCGTGTCGTCCTTGAGCGTCCCGTCGGTGTGGATGCCGCTCTCGTGCGTGAAAGCGTTCTCGCCGACGACCGCCTTGTTCGGCGGCAGCGGGACCCCCGTGGCGTGGGAGACCTGCTGTGCGAGGTCGTAGAGGTCCTCGAGCTTGGCCGTCTCGACGCCGTAGCCGTGCGAGAGCGCGATGGCGACCTCTTCGAGCGCGACGTTGCCCGCGCGCTCGCCGATGCCGTTGATCGTGCCGTGGACGAGGTCCGCACCGGCCGCGAGGCTGGCCCAGACGTTCGTCATCCCCAGTCCGAGGTCGTCGTGGGTGTGCGTCGACACCGGTCCGAGCTCCGCGAGCCGCGAGACGTACTCGTAGGCCGTCTCCGGCGTCGCGTGCCCGACGGTGTCGGCGAAGCACGACCGGTCCGCGCCGGCGTCGAGCGCCTCGCGCATCAGGCGTTCGAGGAAGTCGAGGTCGGCCCGCGAGCCGTCCTCGCCGATGACCTCGACCCAGAGGCCGTGGTCCTTCGCGTAGGCGACGAGTTCGCCAGTGTTCTCGACGACCTCGTCGTGCGTCGTCCCGACCTTCCGCTCGATGTGCTTGTCGCTGGCGGGGACGACGATCGTCACGCCGTCGACGTCGCAATCGAGCGCGAGGTCGACATCCTTCTGGACGCCGCGAGCGAAGCTCGTCACCGTCGCGTCGAGGTCGAGCGCGGTGACCTGTCGGATAGTCTCGCGCTCGCCCTCGCCGGTGCAGGCACTCCCGGCCTCGATGAACTCGATGTTCGCGGCGTCGAGCGATCTCGCGATGTCTGCCTTCTGGTCGGGCGTCAGCGAGACACCCGGCGCTTGCTCACCGTCGCGCAGCGTCGTATCTAGTAGCTGTACAGAGTTGTCAGAATCCACGGTGGATGCTAGGGGGTTGTCGGGGTTACCCCCGAATAAATCGACCACGAGTCATGTGCTCACACGGATTGTGGACGTGCAGCTATATAAATTGACGCTTCTTGCGGCGCGTTGCCGTGGGGCGATCTGGCAGTGTCTGCGGGGTCGGGACAGTCCGGCGAACGGACGACCGCTCACTCGACGATGCGGACCGCGTCGCCGACCTCGACGCCGTCGGCGACACCAGCGGGCAGTTCGACGATCGCGTCCGCGACCGCAGCGCCGAACCCACGCCACGCGCGGAGTCGTTTCTTCGCCCGCACCTCGCCCTCGACGATCCACAGCGCGTCGAGGTCGAACGGCACGAACACCATATGGAGGTTCCGCTCTTTGGCCTCCTCGAAGGTGAACGCCATCGCGTAGTCCTCGGGAATCGATCGACGGAACATCAGCCCCCGCGCCTGCGTGAGAAACGTGTCGGCGACGTCGACGTCGCCGGCGAGCGTTCGCGTCTCTTCCCCGTTGGTGTCGTGTACGACTCGCACAGGCTTCGCTCTGTGGCGCGCCGTATAAAACGATCGACGGGGTGTTCCGCGAACGGCGGCCGGGGGGAGTGCGTTCCGCGGACGGCGACCGATGGGTGCGTCCGGCCACCGTACCGTCGGATTCAATTCCGCGCGGGCCGACGGCCGCGTATGGAGGAGACGCCAACGGGAACGCCGGTCGGCGTCGACGACCCGTACGAACACGCGGGCGTCTGCGATCACCTCACCGGCGACGGTCGCTGTCGGTTCGCGCTGACCCGCGCGGGCGACGACCCCGATTTTTCGGCCGAGCGGCGCGCTGCCGACTACGCGTGCGTCGCCGGCGACGAGGACCGGGAGTTCCGCGACTGTCCCCACTACCGCTCGACCACCGACGGCCGCGAGTGCGTCCGCTGCGGCCTCGAATCCGTCCGGATCGCTCACGACGGTTCACGGTCGCTGCTCGAAGAACATCACCTGTCGTACGGCGAGAGCGGGTCGACGAGAGGCTCGGACGGTGCGAGCGCCAGCGGCTGCGGAGACCCCTCCCACGAGATCACGGTCGCGCTCTGTCGGTGGTGCCACGCGAAGATCCACCAGTCGTTCGCGCGCATCGACGACGACGTCGAACCGGATCCCGAGGCGTTCGCCGCCCGGGAGGAGCGCCGCTCGAAGGAGCAATCGGAGTTCGGGTTTTCGACCGCGCGGGAGCGCCGCGATTCCGACGGCGGGTGAGCGGAGCTGTCGGGTCGCTACGGTGACGCTTCCAGACCGGGCGCTTTTTGCCCTCCTTCCGCCTAAGAGACTGCAACTGATGACTCGCATCGTCGTCATCGACAACCACGGCCAGTTCACCCACCTCGAACGCCGCGCGCTCCGCGACCTCGACGTCGATGTCGAGCTGCTGGACAACGAGACGCCAGCGTCCGACATCGACGCCGACGGGATCGTCCTCTCGGGCGGCCCGGACATGGACCGCATCGGCAACTGCGCGGACTACCTCGACCTCGACGTTCCCATCTTCGGGATCTGCCTCGGAATGCAGATCCTCGCGGCGGAACTCGACGGCTCGGTCGGCTCCGGCGACTACGGCGGCTACGCCGACGTCGACGTCGAGATCCTCGATTCCGAGGACCCGCTCGTCGGCTCGCTCGCCCCGGAGACGCGCGTGTGGGCCAGCCACGCCGACGAGGTGAAGGAAGTCCCCGACGGGTTCACGCGCACCGCGACCTCCGACGTCTGCGACGTCGAAGCGATGAGCGATCCCGACCGCGGTCTCTACGGCGTCCAGTGGCACCCCGAAGTCGCCCACACCGAGCGGGGCGAGGAAGTGTTCGAGAACTTCGTCTCGATCTGCCGGTAACGTTCCCGATCCCCGTCCGGCCCGCGGTTCGAATCTCTTCACCGATGACATCCACACAAAGCGACCTCGCGAGCCTCTCTCGATTCATCTTCCGCGCGCCGAGTTGGTACTCCAGCCTCGCGTTCGCCCTCCTGATCGCGGCCGTTGCAGGCGTCGCAGCGTTCGATTCCGGCGCGTACGCCCGGACGTGGCGCGGGCTGTTCTTCTTCGGCCGGGACGCGTGGGAGGGCATCTTCTTCATCGGGATTCCGACCGTCGTCGCCGCCTTCGGGACGACCGGCGTCGACCGGTTCGTCGGAGGGAGGCTCACCCCGAACCGATCGTCGCTTCTCGCCTTGCTCTCGGAGATCATCCTCGTGACGATCGTCACTCTCGCGGCGATCGTCTCGGTGTTCACGTCGCTCGAACAGCAGTTCGTCTACGACGCGCTCGTCGTCGGCCTCGCCTCGATCTTCGCCTTCCGATTGCTCGTGATTATGGCCGTCTCGCGCTCGTCGGTGCTCGTCGCGTCGATCCCCGCGAGCCTCCAGACGCTCGCCGCGGCGGTTCTCCTGTTCGTCTACAGCGGCACCCTCCGATTTCTGGAAGTCGGCGGGACCGTGGTCGACGCATATTTGACTCCCTATCTCGCCCGCTCCGCCGACGCCCCCGCAGAGCTCTCGGCGATCACCGCCGAGCACTTCGCGCTGCTCGCGGTCACCTGCGGCATCTACGCGCTCGCGGTGTACGTCTTCATCGTCGCCGTCGACAGACCGTGGCGGCGGAGTCTCGGGGTCTCGATGCTCGATTTTCTCCGGGGGTTCATCGGGCACGTCGCCGAGGGCTCCCGCGAGTTGGAGGAGTTCTTCCAGCAGCTCGGCGAGGAGGCCATCGCCCCCGTCTCGGTGCTCTCGTTCCGGAGGATGGAGGGCGAAGAGAAGGCCCGCTTCGTCCTGCCGATGATCCACCCCGGGCCGATGGGGGAAATCGGCGGCGGCAACTTCCCCGAGCGCGTCGCCACGGACTGTTCGGGGCTCGTCTTCCCGCCGCACGCCACCGCCGGCCACGACTTCAACCTCGTGACCGAGCGCGAGGTCGACACGATTCTCGACGCCGCTCGCAGCGCTGCCGATCGAATCATCTACGACGCGGAGGCGACCCGGAGCGTCCGCGTGGACTCCGGCGAGGCCTCGATGCTCGGACAGCGCTTCGGCGACGACGCGCTCCTTGTCTCGACGTTCGCGCCCGGCTTCGCCGACGACGTCGAGTACGGCGTCGGGCTCTCAGCCGCAGCGGAGGCCCGAACCAGCGGCCTCGACGACGTGCTCCTCGTCGACGCGCACAACTCCAACGACGGGCTGAGCGGCCCGGATCTGGGCCACGTCACGCCCGGTTCGAAGCGCGCGTTCGATATGATCGGCGCGGCCGGCAACTCGGGACGCCGGCTCGCAACCGCCGGCAGCGACGAACTCGAACTCGGCGTCGCGTGGGACGAAACGCCGTGGGACCCGGCCGACGGTATCGGTCCGCTCGGCATCCGCGTCGCCGTCACGGCGGTCGACGGCCAAGAGACGGCGTACGTGCTGATCGATGGCAATAACATGGAACCCGGTCTGCGCGGCGAACTCGTCGACGCGCTCGTCGACGGGGCGGGACGAAGTCCCGCGAGCAGCCGGATGGAATCCGGCGACGGCGGGACGCCGAAAGAGTCCCGAGCAACCGGCGGCCTCGTCGACGAGGCCGAGGTGATGACGACCGACACGCACATCGTCAACACCGTCGACGCCGACAATCAGGTCGGCGCGGCCATCGACTGGGACGAGCTCCGAACGCTCGTTTGCGACCTGACCGACGAGGCCCGCGCGGATCTGGAGCCCGTCGAGGCGGGCGTCGCGGTCGAGCGCGCGGAGGTCACTGTCTTCGGCAACGATCGGACGGAGACGCTGGCCAGCCACGCGAACGCGGTCGTCGCGATGGGCGGCGTCTTCGCCGCCTCGATCATCCTCGCAGCCGTCGCCGTGAGCGTGCTGATATTCCTGTTCGCGTAGGCCGGCAGCTCTCCGACGTGCCACAGAAGACCGCGTCCCGACGCCCCACCTCTCGATTCCCGTCTTATCGCCCCTCGATCACGTCGTCGAGGGCGTCACGAAAGTACACGATATCGTCGTAGCGGTCGTCCTTCTCCGTCGCGAGCGCCGTCAGCAACACGTCGTCCAACTCCGCCGGCACGTCCGCGACCTCGCTGGGGGGCGTCGGCCGCTCGGATCTGATCATATCGATAACTCGAAACGGTTGCCCCTCGAACGGCGGTCGGCCCGTGAACAGTTCGTAGAAGACCGCGCCGAGTTGGTAGACGTCGGTGATGTCGTCCGCGCGTCCGTAATCGTCGTCGAACTGCTCGGGGGCGGCGTACTCCACGGACATCCCCTCGACGCTTTTCGAATGCTCCAGCAGGTGTTTCGAGAGCCCCCAGTCGGCGACTTTCGGGACGTCCCAAGCGCTCTTCACCGCCCGGAACAGGACGTTCTGCGGTTTGATATCGAGGTGGGCGACGCCGCGGCGGTGGGCGTGGTAGATCCCCTCCGTGATCGATCGCGCGGTCCAGAGCGCCTGCGGGAGATCCATTTCGCCACAGCGCTCGCCGAGGTGTCCGCCGTCCATATACTCCATCGCGATCCACGGGAGCGGCATGCTGCCGTAATCGACGACGCCGACGACGTGGTCGTGGTCGTCCAGTTTGTCCCACGTCTCGGCCTCCGCGAGCATCCGCTCGATGGTGTCGATATCGAGCGTGCCGCCCAGCCGAGGGCGCTTGATCGCCAACGCCACGTCGCCGTCGGGAGTCGAAAGCGTCTCGCGCGTCACGTCGGCGTTGCCGCCGCCGCCGATATGTTGCTTGTCAGTCAGCGCGTCGTACTCGACTGCGACGTCCGGTGCGGGGGGAATTCCGTCGGGGACGTTGGCTTCGAGCCGGTCGGCGATTCGCGTCCGGTCCGCCGTTTCCTCCGGGTCGGCGGCCGCTGTCCGGTCTCCCGCTTGTCGCCGTGTGCTGGCTGCCTCGCGGGAGACTCCGTCGCCGCCACAGATCGAACACGTCTCACTGTAGATTTTACCGTCCCCCCCGCAGCGCTGACAGGTCTGCGTCTGCTTGACCCGACCGAGCGGGGTGTCGTGGATCTCCGTCGTCTGTCCCTCGCCGTCACACTCCGGGCAGGTGGTGACGTCGGCGTCGGCGGGATGGCCGCGTCCGTCGCATTGTGGGCACGTCCCGGGCTGAGACGAGCGGTCGGACACACGGGACGAGCGATCGGACGAGCGACTGGGTCCACGGTCGCCGGCGGTCGTTTCGGGCGCTCTCCGTCCGGGATTCTGGGACTGCTCTCGGAGCTCGCCGTCGACGTATTCGTACCGCGAACCGTCGATCTCGATGGCCGTCAGCCGAAAGATCGGTTTGATCCACGTCCCCCTCACCTTCAGTTTCGACTCCCCGTCGATCACGTCAGCCTCGAAGGGGTTCTCGACACCGCGGACGACGATGCGGTCTTTGATAGCCGCGATTTCGGCACGCAGCGGTTCGTCGGGATACGAGTTCTCCGAGTCGCCGAGAAAGTCTCGGAAGAAGCCCCCGCGCTCGTCGACGATACTGAACTCCGCCGTCCCGAGTGAGGACTCCCCGTCGGAAATCGCGGCGATATCCTCCCACGCGTCGGCGAAGCCGCTGACTGATCCGATCAGTGCACCGTTCGTCCGCATCAGCTCCGTCTGGCCGCCGTCAAACGCCATCGTCACCAGTCCTCGCCGCCCGTTCACCCCGGAACCGACGCCCCATAGTCGGCAGTTCATCTGTCATTATGTGAGACGTATTGGCCTCGTTCACTTGAAGGTAGAGCGTGTCTGTCGAGGCGTGTCTAGACGACGCTGGCCGCCGTAGAACTGCCCCACGGGTGAAACCGGCAGCCGTCGCGCGCTCGACTCCCGCGGCTCGCCGTGGTTATCCTTCGAGAGGTGACGGATAAAACGGGAGCCCCCGCGAACGCCCTACGCGTCCTCGGCGGCGAACAGTTCGTCGACGGCGTCGCCCGCCGCCCGCGCGGCTTCGTCGGCGACCTCGTCGGCGACCTCGTCGGCGTCCCCGTCCGTGTCGTCGGGCGCGTTGACGTACACGTCGACGTCGAGGACGCCGTCCTCGAACGTGACGGTCACGTCGACGTCCGTCAGTTCCGATTGTCTGTAGTGGGCGAATATCACGCCCTCTGCGGCCTCCGCGGCCGTCTGGACGACTTCTTCGTCGGTCGGCATCGGGTTATGCGCCAGCGCCGCCGGGGCCCATCGGACCGCCGCCCGCGCCGCCCTGCAGCATCTGCTGGAGCTCTTCCTGCAGGCTCTCGAACTGCTCTTGGACGCGCTGTTCCTGCTTTTGCAGCTGCTCGACGCGGATTTCGAGGGTGTCGACCTTCTCGGAGAGCTCGTCGTGGGCCTCGTCGTACTCGGCCTCAACGAGCAGTTCGCCGACCTCGCGGTACATCGTCGTGTCCTCGTCGATGTCGTCGAGGGCATCGAGCGCCGTCTTCGACTCGTTCAGCGTCGACTCGGCCTGCTCCTTCTGGGCGGCCACCTTCTGAGCCGTCTCCTGCAGATCCTGTAGTTCCTCGAGTTTCTCCTGTGCTTCCGGCGGCAGATTGCCCTGCATACCCGTGGCGACGGGATCCGGACTGAAAAAGGCCCGTATTCTCCGATCAGCGCCTGTCAGGCGTCCACGAGGTGCTGCCCGCCCGCTGCGACGTCTTCGGCGATTTCGACGAGTCGGATCCACGTGTTCTGCGCCGCGCGGAGCGCGACGAGGTCGGCGGCCTCCACGGTCACCGTCACGACGCGCCCCTCGCGGGTGACGTCGGCTCGCGATCGCTCGTCGGCGATCTCGTCGATCTCGACGCGAACGCTCTCGAAAATCGTGCGAGCGGTCCGCTCTTCGGGGTAGGAAAAGTCGAATTCGGCCGCGTGTGCGGCTTCGACGGCCGGCGTCTCTCGGCTCGCCATCGGCTTCGAGAACGGGTTATTCGACCGGGACTTCCTTGACGTCCGGCGCGCGCTCTTTCAACAGGATTCGGTGACCGCAGTACGGGCAGCGGACGCCGCCGTACTCGTCCAGTTCGACGTCTCGCTTGCACCGCGAACACTTGTAGCTCATTGGTACGTAGGTGGGGTGTGGGGATGTTGGTTCTTTCGTGTGGGCGCGACCGCGTCGACGACGCGGACGGCGATCACTCCTCGTTGTCGCCGGAGAGCGCCGCGCGGATCGAGCGGCTGACCTGCTTGCCACCGGGCGTCTGCGGCCGGTAGGTGCCGCCGGTGAAGATCTCGCCGGTCTCGTCGTTCTGCCAGATGCCGGGCTCGAGACGGGTGACGCTGTCCTCGTCGACCGTCGCGTTCCGCATCTCCTCTTCGATTTCCTTCACGCGTCGACGGGCGACGCGTCCGTATCGCGCACCGAATCGACCGGCGCTCCCGGTCGTTCGTGCCTTCTGTTCGGCCATAGTATCGCGTGATACCCCCGGCGGAGCCATAAACCCTGCGAGATGGGCTCGAAGCGGAGCGCCGGCGACGTCCCCGGTGTGCTCGACTGCAGCGACAGCTCAGACGGTCTCCAAGAAATAGCTCAGACCGTCTCCAAGAGATAGTCGAACGCGCCCGAGCCGACGTGGAAATGCCCGTACGTCGCGAGCGTGTTGTACTCTCGGAGTCCGTCGTTCGCGCCGTCGACGCCCGCGCCGCGCACCATCTCGAAGGCGAACCGGGCGTCCGGAGCGGCCGTCGCCGACGAGTAGTGGAACTCGTGCCCGCGACGCGTCTCGCCGGCGGGTGCGATGAGACAGTCCTCGCGGGCGCGGACGCCCACGTGATCCAAGGCGACGGGACCGTCCGTCATCCGCGTCTCCACCGGGAGCACGCCCGCCATATCGTGTGCGACGCCGTCAGCGGTCGTCAGCGACTCGCCGAGCGCCATCAGGCCGCCGCACTCGCCGAACACCGGCAGCCCGTCGGCGGCGAGGTCGGCCAGTTCGTCCAGCGTGTCCGACGCCGCGAGCGCGGCCGCATGTCGCTCCGGGTAACCGCCGGGGAGGTAGACGACGTCGCAGTCGGGAACGGGGTCGCCCGCGACGGGCGAAAACGGCTCGACAGTTCCGCGGGCGGCGAGTCGCTGCCGCGTACTCGGGTAGACGAAACGGAAGGCGTCGTCGGTCGCGAGGCCGACCCGCGCGCCGGTCTCGTCTGCCGCGCGGAGCGACGGCGGCGTGTCGAGTTCCGGTCGACGCGCGAGGTCGACGAGCGCGTCAGCGTCGATCCCGCGTGCCGCCGAGTCCAACGCCTCGTCGTCGACGGGCGACTCGTCGCCGAAGTGGAGGCCGAGGTGTCGATCGGGGATCTCCAAGCCGTCGAGCGAGGGGGTGCGACCGACGTACCGGAGCCCCTCGACGGCGTCGCGGATCCCCTGTTCGTGACGGCCGCCGTGAGCGCGCGCGGCGAGGAGGCCGACGACGTCGATGTCGTAGCCCGCGCGGTCGGCGTACTGCTGGAAGCCGAGCGCGGTTGCGGCGACGCTCTCCATCCCGCCGGCGGCGTCGGCGACGAGGATCACCGGGAGGTCGAGCGCCTCGGCGACCGCGGCGGTGCTCACGTCGCCGTCGTAGAGGCCCATCATCCCCTCGACGACGCAGACGTCGCCCTCGTCGGCACCGAGCGCGTACGCTCGCCTGATCCCGGAATCGCCCGCGAGCCACGGGTCGAGGGTCCGCGAGGGGCGACCGAGCACCGCGGCGTGGTGGCTCGGATCGATGAAGTCGGGGCCGGCCTTCGCGGCGACGGGGGTCTTTCCTTCGCGTTCGAGCGCCCGACAGACCGCCAGCGTCGCGACGGTCTTGCCGACACCGGAGGCCGTCCCCGCCAGCACGACGCCCGGTAGGTCCGAGGGCACCGCATCGGTGGTCATCGACGGAAGGTGGCGACGCTTCCGGTTAACTGTTTTCAGGCAGTCGCGAACTGTTTTCAGGCGTCCGCGGGACGATCATTCGTTTTCGGTCCGCCCGTGGCGTACCTTTTTATCCGAAGCCGAGGCCAGCGTCCCCGTGAGTTGAGAGCGCCCTCGCATCGGTCCGCGGTTGCTCGGCACACCGATGCGAGATCGGATCGCTCGCGTCTCCGGGAGCGGGCGCGAGACGGCGGGTGCCGACTGTTCGCAAGACAACGCCGAATCTGCCGGTCGACGATCGACACGGGATTCGTGGGACGAGACGCTGGAGTGGTCGAGGGCTGAAACGGGCCACAGTATAAGTCGCTCCACGCGAAACGCCCGGTAGCACGTGGGGGCGTCGCTATCGACGAACACAACTCGAACCGACGGACTGACGACGGGTCGGCGGGTCAGACAGCCGCGGCTCCCGCAGACGAGGCGGCCGCGGACGAAACGGAGGAGTCGGCGACTGAACACGCCGCGAGCGACGGTTCCGACGTGTTCAGTCGTCTCAGCGAACGGATCGGACGCGTCGTCGACGTCCTCAAGGGATCGCCGCTCGACGTCCGCCCGTACCGCCCCGAAGACGGGGTGTTCGCCGACTTCGAGCCGCCGGAGGACGAGGAGATCGTCGACCAGTACTGGGTGAACGCCCCGTACGCGTACGTCGCAGTCACGTACGACGACGGCGAGAGCGAGCATTACTACTACGCGGTGGAACCCGAACTCGACGCGTTCGGACGCGAGTTGCGCTCTCGAATCAGCGTCGACATCCGCGATCCGCTCCTGTATCGGACCGACGCGGAACCGACCGCCGAGGAGACGCTCCGCTCGGAGTTGCAGGCGCTGTTGGAACAGTACGGCGTCGACGTGTCGATGCGGACGTTCCACGCGCTGTTGTACTACCTCGCGCGCGACTTCCGCGGCTTCGACCGCATCGATCCGCTGATGCACGATCCCCACATCGAGGACATCTCCTGTGACGGGTACGGCCTCCCGATCTTCGTCTACCACGACGAGTACACCGACGTCGAGACGAACGTCGCCTACGCCGCCGACGACCTCGACGACTTCGTGATCCGGCTGGCTCAGGAGTCGGGGCGACACGTCAGCGTCGGCGATCCGATCGTGGGGACCACGCTGCCCGACGGTTCGCGAGTCGAACTCGCGCTCGGCGAGGAGGTGACGCCGCGCGGATCGGCCTTCACGATCCGGAAGTACGCCGACGAGCCGTTCACACCGGTCGACCTCATCGAGTACGGGACGTTCTCGATCGAGGAGATGGCGTACCTGTGGCTCTGTATCGAGAACAACAAGAGCCTCATCTTCGCCGGCGGAACGGCATCAGGAAAGACGACATCGATGAACGCCGTCTCGATGTTCATCCCGCCGCGCGCGAAGGTGTTGAGCATCGAAGACACCAGAGAGCTGTCGCTGTATCACGACAACTGGCTGTCGTCGGTGACGCGGGAGCGACTTCACGAGGGCTCAGACATCGATATGTACGATCTGCTGCGCTCTGCGCTCCGACACCGACCCGAGTACATCATCGTCGGCGAGGTCCGCGGCAACGAGGCGGTGACGCTGTTTCAGGCGATGAACACGGGCCACACGACGTTCTCGACGATGCACGCCGACAGCATCGAGACGGTGATCAACCGCCTGGAGAACGAGCCGATCAACGTTCCCCGGGCGATGGTCCAGTCGCTGGATCTGCTGTGCGTGCAGACGCTGACGCGGGTCGGCGGCGAGCGCGTCCGGCGCTCGAAGGCGATCGGCGAGATCGGCGAGGTTGACCAGCGGACCGGGGAGCTCGATTACTCGCGCGCGTTCACGTGGCAACCGGAAACCGACACCTTCGAGCACGGCGACTCGACCCTCGTCGAAGAGATCCAGCGCGATCGGGGCTGGAGCCGCGCGGAGCGCAAGCGGGAAATGAACCGCCGAAAGCGGTTCTTAGCGCTCCTCGTCGAACTGGGGACGACCGACTACCGAACGTTCACTGCGCTCGTCAACGAGTACTACGCCGCGCCCGGGCGGGTAATGGACCGCCTCGAAGCCGCCGTCGACTCCGATGAGAACGGAGCCGCTGTGGATAGCGACGTCGGTGACGAAGCCGTCGCGGGCGGCGTCGGCGCGGCCGGGACCGACCGCGTCCGCGACACCGACGATGGGAGGTAGTTCCGATGGTCGTCCGTCTGCTCCTCGGCTACGCGCCGCTGGTCCTCGTCACGCTGCTCGCGCTTCTCGTCGTGCTCGTTCCGGTCAGTTCCCGCGCACGAACGCTCGTCTCGCGGCTGTCGCTGCCGCTTTTCGGCCGGTACGTCGACGAATCGGGAGCGATGCGTCGACGCCAGACGAAACGGATGCGAGCGGCGTTCATCGGCGAGAGCTACCGAGTCTTCGCCTCCCAGACGTATTTCATCGCGGCCGTCGCTGGCGTCGCAGGCAGCGTCTACGGCGTGTACCTCACCGCGTTGATTCTCCGGTCGCTCTCCGTCGACCCGGCGGTCGTCCGCGAGGCGCTTCCGACGCCGTTGCACGTGCTCGCAGGAGTTTCCGACCTGTCGAGCCTCTCGGGGGGAGAGCTGGTCGCGCTGCTCGCGGTCGCCAGCGCGACGGTCGGATCGCTGTTCGCGTTCGGGGCGTACTGGGCGCGGTGGACGGTCATCGAGCAGCGCGCTCGGACGCGGGGCATCGAAATCGATGCGACGCTCCCGCGGACGGTCGCGTTCGTCTATGCGCTCTCGCGGTCGGGCGTCCCGTTTCAGGAGGTGCTCCGAACGCTCTCGCAGAACCAGGACGTCTACGGCGAAGCCGCGCGCGAGTTCGGCGTCGCCGTGCGCGAGATGGACGCCTTCGGCACCGACATCCTGACGGCGTTACAGACGACGGCGAGTCGGACGCCGAGCTCGAATCTCGAAGAGTTCACCGAGAACCTCGCGAGCGTGCTCTCCTCGGGGCAGAACGTCTCGACGTTCCTTCGCGACCAGTACGAGCGGTTCCAAGAGGAAGCGCAGGCACAGCAGCGGCAGTATCTCGAACTCCTCTCGACGTTCGCGGAGGTGTACGTCACCGTCCTCGTCGCGGGGCCGCTGTTCTTCATCACCGTTCTCGTCGTGGTTGGGCTCGTCATCCAAGACACCCTCACTCTGATTCGGCTCGTGAGCTACGTCGCAATCCCGCTCGCCACCTTCGGATTCGTCGTCTACGTCGACAGTATAACGGAGGGGCTGAACGGCCCGAGCCACCGAGCCGCAGAGGACATCAACGGCGACACGCAACCCTCCGAAATCGGCGGTGAACGGGGGGTTGCAGACGGCGGAGCAGTTCGGGAGCGGACGGATCGAGTCCAGACGAAACGAACCCGGGCGGATCGAACCCAAGCGGGTCAACCGGACGAAACGACGGCCGAGAACTGGCACCGGCTGGCCGTCTACGACCGGTTGGGATCGCTTCGTTCGACGCTGTCTGACCCCGTCGAAACCGTCCTTCGGCGGCCGAGCTACACGGCGCTCCTGACCGGGCCGTTCGGCTTGCTCGCGGTCTGGTTATCGATCGGCGATGCGGTTCGCGACGCGGCCACCGCCGTCGGGAGCGGAGCGACCGACCCGGCTCGCGCCGCGATCGATCTCGTCGGGATCGCTGACGGCCCGATCGCCCTCTCGACGATCCTCGTCCTCGCCGGCATCTCCGTGGCGCACGAGGTCCAGAAGCGTCGAGTGCGCGCTATTGAGGCAGATATGCCCGACTTCCTCGACCGGATGGCGAGCATCAACGAGGCCGGCGTCACCGTCGTCGGATGCATCGAACGCCTCTCGACCGCTGAACTCGGTCGGCTCGGCGACGAGATCGAACGCGTGTGGCGAGACGTTCAGTGGGGATCAAACGTCGGCGACGCCCTGAGCCGGATGGAACGGCGGACGCACGCGCCGGCCGTCTCCAGAGCGGTGACGCTCATCCGGAACGCGATGGTCGCCAGCGGCGAAATCAGCCCGGTCCTCCACATCGCCGCCGACGAAGCACAGGAAACCAGACGACTCCGCCGGGAGCGACGACAGGAGATGCTCACCTACCTCGTCGTCATCTACCTCTCGTTCGTCGTCTTTCTCGGGATCGTCGTCGCCCTGACGGTCTCGTTCATCCCGGCGATCGAGGCCGCGGGACAGTCCGTCGGTGGAACGGGGGGACAGGTCGCCGGAGTCGACACCGGCGTCATCGGCGGACTCAGGACCGTAAACACGGCCGGATACGAGCTGCTGTTCTTCCACGTCGCGGCGATCCAAGGCGTCTGTTCGGGCCTCGTCGCGGGACAGTTGGGCGAAGGCAGCGTCGCGGACGGACTGAAGCACGCGACCGTCCTGCTGACGCTCGCGTACGTCGTCTTCGCCGTGCTCTGACCGTTCGGCGTCATCTTCACTGTGCACTGGCCGACCGGCGTCGTCTCACCGGATCACCGCGATTTTGTACCGCGCTCGCCTTTCGCGGGTATGGACGAGGAACGGTCGTCGGGAACGCCGGCCGGGGATCCCGGCGACACGTCGGTCAGAGACACCTACGACCGGATCTCCGAACACTTCGCGTCGACGCGTGAGTACCCGTGGCCGGAGGTGACCGCGTTCCTCGGCGGGGAGCCCGCTGGAAACCTCGATCCGGAAACGGCGGCGGCGCTCGGCGACGGTGCGAGCGTCGTAGACGGGGCGGTCCAAGAAGCCACGGAGGGTGGGTCGGGTCGGCTCGGACTCGATGTCGGTTGCGGAAACGGTCGACACTGCGAGTCGCTCGCGGGCGTCGTCGAGCGCGTCGTCGGCGTCGACGCGAGCAGGGGACTATTGGACACCGCGCGCGAGCGGGCCCGGAACCGCGGCTTCGACGACGCGCTCGGGTTGGTGCAAGCCGACGCGGCGACGCTGCCGCTTCGCGCCGACGTCGTCGGCGTCGCCGTCTACGTCGCGACGCTGCATCACCTCCGCCCGCGGGCGCGTCGGGTCGCGAGCCTCTCGGAGTTGGCTCGGGTGCTCGCACCCGGCGGGCGCGCACTCGTCAGCGCGTGGTCGACCGCGCACGACCGCTTCGATGAGACGGCGGGGTTCGACACGACCGTCCCGTGGACGCTGCCCGGCGGCGAGCGCGTCGACCGGTTCTACCACATCTACGATCCCGCAGAGTTCGAGGCGGACCTGACCGCGAGCGACCTCGATGTGGTCGCGAGCGTCGTCTCCAGCGGGAACTGTTACGCCGTCGTCGAGGCGGAGTCGGCGGCGACGACCGTCTAACACGGATCGCGGCCTGACGGACCGACGAGGCACCCGTGTCGAGTTCCGGGCGGGTGGTCACCACCGACGCACACGAACTCTGCGTTTAAGTCGAGGCGACGGCTAGGGAGAGACGAATGAGCGACACAGCGGACGTACGCGACTACGAGGTGGTCGTCGTGGGCGGCGGTCCGGCGGGACTGCAGACCGCGCTGTACACGACGCGACTGGGGCACGACACGGCCGTCGTCGACCGTGGCGGCGGGCGCGCGGCGATGATGTTGGAGACGCACAACGTCATCGGCGTCCCGGAAGAAACGTCCGGAAACGAGTTCCTCCAGACGGCTCAAAAACAGGTCGAAGACTACGGCGGCGACGTCGTCCGCGATTTCATCGTCGACGCGGAGCGGACCGACGACGGCCGTTTCCGACTCGTCGGCAACGACGCGGAGTTCCTCGCCGACCGGGTCGTTCTCGGCGTCGGGTTCAACGACGAGCGTCCGAAGCCGCCGGTCCCCCGAACCGGACGCGGACTGCACTACTGCCTGCACTGCGACGCGTACATGTTCGTCGACCGGCCGGTGTACGTGATGGGCACCGGCGAAGCCGCGGCCCACGTCGCGATGATTATGCTCAACTTCACCGACGAGGTGGACATTCTGCTCCGCGGCGAGGAGCCTGAGTGGAGCGACGAGACCGACGAACAGCTCCGCGGGCACCCGATCGACATCGTCGAACCGGAGATCACGGGGATGCGGAAGGGCGAGGACGGCTGGCTCGAAGCGTTCGAATTCAGTGACGGGACGGTCCGCCCCTACCGCGGCGGCTTCCCGATGTACGGCTCGAACTACAACACCGAACTCCCCGAGCAGCTCGGGTGCGAGGTGAACGACGACGGGACGGTCGCCGTCGACGAGAGTATGGAGACGACCGTCGACGGCGTCTACGCCGTCGGCGACATCACGCCCGGGCACAATCAGGTCCCGGTCGCGATGGGCAAGGGGGCGCAGGCCGGGATCGACATCCACTACGGCCTCCGGGAGTTCCCGCGGGACCTCGAATCGATCCGGGAGGACGGCCCGGTCTCGCCCGACGAACTGCCGGGACTGGGCGAGCGCGTTCACGCAGCCGCCGCCGAGTTCGAGGAGGCCCGCGCGCCCCCGCTCGACGCGGACGTCGCCGACGTCTCCGACGACGATTGACGTCCGAAATTACCGAACACTGCCGGTCGATTGGGACACTCTCTTCGGTGTACGACTCAACAATGCGATCCCGTTGCGAGCCGAAAGGGTAACACCCTTATTCGGGGACCGGGAACAGGGAAGTGACGGTTGTCGCCGACGCGTGGTGACGGCCGCAGTGTACGAGCGCCGGTGGTCTAGTGGTAGGACCTGAGCCTTCCAAGCTCATGGCCCGGGTTCAAATCCCGGCCGGCGCATTTCTCGAACGAAGTGAGAGAAATCGCCGAAAGGGATTTGAATCAGGGAGCGAGCGTAGCGAGCGACCGTGGTTCAAATCCCGGCCGGCGATTGTTTGAGGTTCGCGAGACGCGATCGCGTCTCATAAACAAACCAGAACGCGAAGCGATCTGATGCTGGCAAAAGTGGCGACCGAATGAGACCGAGAATGTATCACACTAATAGATAGTACGAATTAGTCCGTATTTTCCGGACAGGTCGAGTATAGAGCATTCTCCCACAAATAATATAAGATAACTTAAATAAGTATTATATATTCTATATGAACTTTGAATTAGTATGTATCTCACGAAGCGAGATCTCCTCAAGAGTGGCGCAGCCGTCGGTGCGGCTTCAGCTGCGGGATGTCTCGGGTCAATAACGGACGGTGAGACGCCGACGCTCCGGATGAACTACACCGTCCCAGCGGAGAATCTCATTTCATTGATGGCGATTCCCGAGATTCAAGATCGGTTTGAGAATCTGGGGTCGGCGTACGAGTTAGAGACGAACCAGAACCAGAGTACGCCGGACTCGCTGAACGCGATGGCTAGCGGTGACGCTGATATGGCGCTCTTGGCCTACGCGAGCTTCCCGGCGGCAGTATCACAAGATGCGGTTCCCGGCGGGTTGACCGCAATCGCGATGGACTTCTACGATGCCCACGAAGACTACTTCCGGTTTCCGGTGATGTCGATGGCGGATTCCGACATCCGCAGTGCGGAGGATCTGGAAGGGAGAACAATCGCGGTCAACGCCCTCGGGACTGGCGTTCACGCGATAATTTACCGAATGCTCGAAAACGTCGGTATCGACCCCGAAAACGGCGTCGAGTTCGTCGAACTCCCCTTTCCGTCGATCGCCGCGGCGATCCGCGAAGGCCGCGTCGACGCGGGGATTTTCGTCGCGTTGTTTGCCGCCGCTGTCGAGGCTGAAGGCGATATGCGGACCGTCTTCGACAGCCGAGACTCGTGGGGGCAAGCCTACCCGTTCGGCTTCGTCACCGCCTCTAACAACTCTCTGAACGAGAAGGAAGACGCCATCAGAGCGTGGGCGAGCGACTACGTATCAATGGTCGAGTACGTCTACGACAACCGAGAAGAGACCGCACAACTGGCTGCGGAGTACTTTGAGCTCCCCGGTGCTCTGCTCTCGTCGTACTACCTGACCGAGCGCGACTACTACCGACCGCGCGACGTCAGCCTCGATATCGATGCGCTTCAGTTCGTTTCCGACGAACTCGCGGAGATGGGGTTCCTCGAAGCGAGTCCAACGATCGGCGATCACGCGACGAACGAATATACCCCGTAATCCGCTGTCCGAATCCTTCATTGTCGTTTTTTCTATTCGTCGACCGTCGAATCAAAATTCACTCGACTTTGTATAATACATATTGCCTTATATGTGGTTAGTGAACCCTTATCCTTAGAGGGGAAACTCCTTTAGGGGGCAGGAATTGGTGTGACATATGACCAAGCCACAGAGAAACACGACTGGCGAGTCCGTCGGACTCGCGGACCCGACGGATGAGCGGTCGAACTGCGGTGTCGGTGCCGTCATCGACCTCGATGGCGGTCGATCACACGAGACCGTCGCCGACGGGATCGAACTGCTGGAGAACCTCGAACACCGTGGCACCACCGGTGCCGAGGAAGACACCGGCGACGGGGCGGGAATCATGATTCAGCGGCCCGACGAGTTCTTCGATGCGGTCGTCGATGCCGACCTCCCCGAGGAGTACGCGGTCGGTTCGATCTTTATGCCGCGAGACGAGGCCGCCCGCGTCGGACTCGTCGCGACCTTCGAACGCGTGCTCGCGGAACACGACCTCGACGTCGTCCACTGGCGCGACGTTCCGACGGATAACGCAGACCTCGGGGCGACCGCGGTCGAATCGGAACCGGACGTCTGGCAGGCGTTCGTCGTCCCCGAATCGGACCTCGACGACGACGAGTTCGACCGCGCGCTGTACGTCGCTCGACGCGCGGTCGAGAAGGCGATCGACGAGCTGGACTCCGCGGGCGCAACGCGCTTTTACATCTGCTCGCTCTCGCGAACGACGCTCGTCTACAAGGGCCTCCTGAAGGGCGAACAGCTCGCCGACTACTACCTCGACCTCGCCGACGAGCGCCTGCAGACGACGCTGACGCTGGTTCACGCGCGCTTCTCGACGAACACGCTCGGCGCGTGGCACCTCGCGCACCCGTACCGTCACATCGTCCACAACGGCGAGATCAACACGATCCAGGGCAACATCAACTGGATGCGGAGTCGGGAGACCGACCTCGAACATCCCGACTTCGGCGACGAGCTGGAGACGGTCAAACCCGTCATCAACGACCCCGATCAGTCGGACACGGCCTCCGTCGACAACGCCGTCGAACTCCTTCTACAGGGCGGTCGCGACCTCCCGCACGTCCTCCGGATGCTGATTCCGGAGGCGTACCGCAACGACGATCAGATGGCCGAGGAGCGACGCGAGTGGTACGACTACCACGCCTCGCTGATCGAGCCGTGGGACGGCCCCGCGCTCGTCGCCGCCACCGACGGCGACCGCGTCGCCGCCGTCCTCGACCGCAACGGCCTCCGTCCGTGTCGCTACGACGTCACGACCGACAATACGCTCGTGATGGCGAGCGAGGTCGGCGCGCTCGACACCGACCCCAGCGAGATCAAAGAGCGCGGCCGACTCCAACCCGGTCAGCTGTTCGTCGCCGACCCCGAGGAGGGGCGCGTCATCCCCGACGAGGAGGTCTTCGACTCGCTGACCGAGGAGCGGTACGGCGAGTGGGTCGGCGAGGAGCAGAAACAGCTCGCCTCGCTCGTCGATACCGACGACTACGCGCCGCGCGACGAAGTCGACTCCCTCCGAGCCGCGCAGGCCGCGTTCGGCTACACGCACGATCAGCTGGATCACCTGATCGAGCCGATGGCCAGAGACGGCAAAGACCCCGTCGGATCGATGGGCGACGACACGCCGCTGTCGGTACTCTCGGACTTCAACCGGCCGCTTTTCACCTACTTCAAACAGCTGTTCGCGCAGGTCACGAACCCGCCGCTGGACTACATCCGCGAGGAGCTCGTCACCTCGATGGAATCGCGGCTCGGCGCGCAGCGAAACCTGCTCGACGAGACGCCGGAGCACGCGCGACAGCTCGTCCTCGACTCCCCCGTACTCACCGACGCGCAGACGGCCGAGATCAAATCGCTCGGCGACGCCGGCGACGCGATGGATTCGACGATCGTCGATATCACGTACGAACGAGAGCGGGCGCTCGAAGACGCAGTCGAACGCGTCCGCGAGGACGCCGCGGCGGCCATCGAGTCGGGCTCGGACGTCGTCGTCCTCTCGGATCGGAACCTGAACTCCGATCGAGTCGCCATCCCGAGCCTACTGGTGACCGGCGCGGTGCACCACAGCCTCGTCCGCAGCGGTCTCCGGAACCACGCGGGCCTCGTCGTTGAGTCCGGCGATCCGCGGGAGGTACACCACCTCGCGACGCTCGTCGGCTACGGCGCGGACGCGGTCAACCCCTACCTCGCCTACCAGACGATCGCCGACGTCGTCGCCGGACCCGACGGAGCCGACGAGAACGAGTCGATCGCGGCGTACAAGAAGGCGCTGGAGGACGGCCTCCTGAAGACGATGGCCAAAATGGGTATCTCGACGGTCGAGTCCTACCAAGGCGCGCAGATCTTCGAGGCGGTCGGCCTCGACTCCGGCTTCGTCGCCGAGTACTTCGAGGGAACGGAGATCCGAACCGAGGGTATCGGCATCGACGTGATCGAAGCGGACGTTCGGACGCGACACACCGTTGCGTTCGGCGAGGACCCCGAACTCGACCGGCAGGGCGAGTACGAGCACCGCTCCGACGGGATCCACCACCAGTGGAACCCCCAGACGGTCGGCACGCTCCAGCAGGCGGTTCGCGCGGGCGACTACGAGAAGTACCAAGAGTTCGCCGAACTCATCAACGACCAGTCCGAGGAGCTCCAGACGCTCCGCGGCCTGCTCGAATTCGACTCCGACCGCGAGTCGGTGCCGATCGAGGACGTCGAACCGATCGAGGATATCGTCGAGCGGTTCTCGACGGCGGCGATGTCGCTCGGCAGCCTCTCGCCGGAGGCCCACGAGAACAACTCGATCGCGATGAACCGCCTCGGCGGCAAGTCCAACTCCGGGGAGGGCGGCGAACCGCCGGAGCGCTTCGGCACCGAGAAGGAGTGCAACGTCAAGCAGGTCGCCTCCGGCCGCTTCGGCGTCACCTCCGAGTACCTCACCAGCGCCGACGAGCTGCAGATCAAGATGGCGCAGGGTTCGAAGCCCGGCGAAGGCGGGCATCTGCCGGGCAAGAAGGTCAACGAGATGATCGCGCACGTCCGCTTCGCGACGCCCGGCGTCGGCCTCATCTCCCCGCCGCCGCTGCACGACATTTACTCGATCGAGGACCTCAAACAGCTCATCCACGACCTCAAGACCGCGAACCCAGAAGCCGACATCAACGTGAAGCTCGTCTCGGAGGCCGGCATCGGCACGATCGCCGCCGGCGTCGCGAAGGCCAACGCCGACGTGGTCCACATCTCCGGGCACGACGGCGGGACCGGCGCGTCGCCGAAGACGTCGATCAAGAACGCGGGTCTCCCGTGGGAGCTCGGCCTCGCCGAGGCGAACCAGATGCTCCGGGCGACGGGGCTGCGCTCGCGGATCCGCGTCTCCACCGACGGCGGGATGAAGACCGGCCGCGACGTCGCCGTCGCCGCGCTCCTCGGGGCGGAGGAGTACATCTTCGGCACGTCGTCGCTCGTCACCTCCGGCTGCGTGATGGCCCGGCAGTGCCACGAGAACACCTGTCCCGTCGGCGTCGCTACCCAGCGCGAGAACCTCCGGAACCGCTTCCCCGGTCAGCCCGAGCACGTCATCAACTACATGACGTTCATCGCCCAGGAACTCCGCGAGATTATGGCCGAGCTCGGCTTCACCTCGCTCGATGAGATGATCGGGCGGCCGTCGCTTCTCACCCAGCGCGAGACCGACCACGAGAAGGCCAAGCATCTCGACCTCTCGGACGTCATCGCCGAGCCCGCCGGCGACGCGCGACAGAAGACCGAAGAACAGGTTCACGCGGGCGTCGAGGCCCAGCTGGATCACCAGCTCATCGAGCGCGCCGAACCGGCGCTCGAAGGGGGCGAACCCGTCGCCATCGACTCGCCGATCTCGAACGTCGACCGCGCGGTCGGCGCGATGCTGTCGAACCGCATCTCGAAGGCCCACGGCGGCGCGGGGCTCGCCGACGACACGATCCGCGTGGATTTCGACGGCGTCGCCGGGCAGTCCTTCGGCGCGTTCCTCGCTCACGGCGTGACGATGGACCTCACCGGCGCGGCGAACGACTACGTCGGCAAGGGCCTCTCCGGCGGCAAGTTGATCGTCGAGACCCCCGAGAACGCCGCGTACGAGCCCGACGAGAACGTCCTCATCGGCAACGTGGCGCTCTACGGCGCGACGCAGGGCGAGCTGTACGTCAACGGCGTCGCGGGCGAGCGCTTCGCCGTCCGCAACTCAGGCGTGAAGGCCGTCGTCGAGGGCGTCGGCGATCACGGCTGCGAGTACATGACCGGCGGCGTCGTCGCCGTGCTCGGCGACACCGGCCGCAACTTCGCCGCGGGGATGTCCGGCGGCGTCGCGTACGTCTACGACCCCGACGGGGAGTTCGCCGACCGGACGAACACCGGAATGGTGTCGCTCGAAGCGGAGCTCGACGACTCCGATCGACGAATGCTCCGCCGCCTCGTCGAGAACCACGCGGCCTACACCGACAGCGACCGCGCGGCGTGGATGCTCGACGACTGGAGCGAGGTCGTCTCCGACTTCGTGAAGGTGATGCCCGACGCCTACGCCGAGGTCATCGAAGAGCGCGCCCGCGACGACGTCCGCACGGAGCTGCCGCCCGCCGCGTCGGCCGCGGCCGCAGACGACGGCGACCGGATCGCACAGACGAGCGACGACTGATCGCACAGACGAGCGACAACTGATCGGCTGGGAGTCGTCTGAAACCGCACGTCGATTGTTTCTCCGTTTCTATCGACAGCACACTTAACTCCGTGACCGCGGAACCGACACGTATGCGAGGGGCCCGGGGGAGTGACGCCGCCGATTCGGCGGATGCCATCCGTCCGCCGTCGACGGCGTGGCGTGGCGACGACCGCGCGGTCAGCGAGACCGTGAGCTTCGTCCTCGTTTTCGCACTCGTCGTCGGTTCCGTCGGCACCGTCTACGCCGTCGGCGTCTCCGAGTTGGAGGGGACCCGCGACGCCGAGCGCGTCGAGAACGCCGAGCGTGCCTTCGACGTTCTCGCGGACAACCTGCGCGACGTCCTCGAAGGGGCACCCAGTCGGGGGACGGAGGTGAAGCTCGCTGACGCCACGGTTCGCTCGGCGGAGAACGCCTCGATGAACGTGACCGTCGATCCCGACGGCGGCGAGTCGGTCTGGTGGGAGTTCTCGCTGCGGCCGCTCGTCTACGAGTCCGCGGCGGGCGGTGAGGTCCGACTCAGCAACGGCGCGGTGCTCCGCGACAGCGAGCGCGGCGGGGCGGCGGTGGTTCGGGATCCGCCACTGATCGCCGACGGCGTCGCCGACGGGACTGGCGACGGCGACGCGAGGGTGCGACTCACGCTCGTCAAACAGGAGCACGTCGGGAGCGCCGCGATCGGCGGCTCACAGACGGTCCGAATCCGCACGGCCGCCGGGAGACCGCGCCTGTTCTACGACGCTGACGGGGGACACGACATCAGGGTGAACGTCACGACGCCCTACACCGACGCGTGGGAGCGGCAGTACGAGTCGTCCGGGTTCGATTGTACCGAGGTCACCGAGCCGACCGCCGACACGTCCGGGACGATCTCCTGTACGGTCTCCGACGTCGATCGGGTGACAGTCGTGTGGGTCCGCGTGACGACGTCGTTCGAGTGAGCAGAGCGTCATCGACGCGCCCGGCGTCGTCCGAGTGAGCGCGGCGCATCCGCTGTCCCAGAGACCGAAACCGCGGGTCGGAGACGCTCAAACGCCTCTTTGAGTGTAGCGGAGGTATATGTTCGATGAATCACAAGTGAGGGATATGGTCCTCGAACCAACGGCCCGAGACCCCTCCAGTCGCAGCGACGCCAGACGCGAGTCGACTCCCCGGAGCGTTCCGATCCACGCCGAGGAACTACACGTGCGAAGCTACGCCCACGAGTGGAGCTACGACCTCGAAGTCGAGATTTCGACGCCCGACGGAACCGTCGTATTCGAGAAACAGTACTACCTGCGACCCGGCCGGGCCGCAAGCGAGCTCGGGGCGATCGAACCCGGCGAATACGACGTCCGCGCGGTGTTAGACGGTGACCGCGAGGCCGTTCGCCGCTGTCGGATCGACCGGACGCCCGAGGGGACGGCCGTCGTCGAAGTCGGTAACGGCATCCTCAGTCTGACTGAGGGGCTCAGCGTCCGGTGATCTCCGCACGCCGCGCGATCAGTCCAGTTCGACGGTCACGTTGTTTTCGGTGACGTGCAGGTACGTGATGTAGGACTCGCCGCCGACCGTCTCATAGCGCAGCGTCCCGCCGGACCCGCTGGTTGAGATCTGCGAGGTCCCGCGGTCGCCCGGGCCGTGGTCGACGGTGAGGTCGAACTCCGAGTCGAACATCGCGAAGTAGTGTCTGGTGAGGATCCGCAGGTGCTGTCGGTCTCCGTAGTCGTAGGTCGTGTCTTCACCGTCGTCGCCGGTGTGTGCGAACGTCGTGGGGTCGGCGCTCTCGGTCGCGGACTCGTTGCGCTCGTCCCAGTCGATAGCGGTTTCATCGAGGCTGCTCGATCCGTAGGTCAGGTTCTGTTCGGTGCCGGTGAAATCGATCTCGATGACCGTATCGCCGCCCTCGCAGGCGAGTTGGACATCGCCGGAATCGGAGGGAATCGAGTCGTTCGTCCAGCGGTGGACCCCCTCGGCGGTCGATTCGTCGTGATAGTAGACGTCCATCGTCAGCATCACCGAACCACCACCGCCGCCGCAGTAGTTTCCGGTCCCGCTCGGGACCTCCACGGCCGCCTCGTACGCCTTGTCGCCGTCCTCGACGTAGAAGGAGGCATAGAGGTTGTTGAACGACCCCTGATCCTTCTTGATCGACGTCTCGAAGTCGCTGACGGAGTGGCCGCCGGCGATACCGCGAACGGGAATGTCCTCGCCCTTCTCGGGATACGGGAACGCGCCGACCTCACCCGACGTTTCGAGCACGACCGTCGCCGTTCGGTCGTCGTGATCGACGGAGACGTTCCCGGTCGTCCGGGTCCGGAAGTAATCAGCCCACGCCTCGTAATACGCGCTGTGGACGGTCACGTCGACGGTCCCGTTCGTGACGGGATTCACGTACGGTCGGGTCTCGCCGTCGACCGGTTCGTCGTACGGTGCGCCGGGGCCGTCGGTGGCGGTCCCGGTCTCGTTGGGGTAGATCCGCGTCAGATCGCCGTCCCGTCGGATCGTCGCTCGGATATCGCCGCTCGCGGCGTCGGTCGAGCGGACGCGGAGGACCGGCAACGTTAGCGTCGTCCCGCGGTAGTGGAACTCCGGCGGCGACACCATCGACGTCCCGCCGCCCTCCTCCTGCCGCCAGACGCCGCCGCCCTGGTAGGCGACCGTCGTCTCGCCATTCCGGTAGGTGACCGAGCCGAGCGAGGCGTTGTAGATCTCCTCTGTCTCGCCGGCGGTGTAGTTCTCGTGTCTGACCCGGAGCCAGCCGCTCTCGGATTCCGCGGCGTAGTCGCCCCCGCTGGAACCACCGAGTCGGACGGTCTGGACGGAACCCTCTCCGAGGCCGACGACCGCCGCGCGGGCGTCGAGCAGCGTCATCGCGTGCTCCGCGCGGTCGATCGACGTGCTGTCCTGTACGTCCGACAGCGCCGAGCCGCCCAACGCGACGACGACGCCCGCACCGGTGATCGTCAGCGCGAGGAGCAAGACGAGGCCGATGTTTGACGCCTGTGCGCGATGGTCCATACTATAGCCCCCCAGTTCGTCCGAGATGGATCCCGTCGGGCCGCGACAGCGACAGCGCGTTCGCGCCGCCGCCCTCCGAGACGACGAGCGTCTCTCCCCCGCCCCCCGTGTCGAGTTCGATGGCGACCCAGCCGCCGGATACGGACGTTTCGTTCACCTCGAGGAGCGTCGAGACGGTAAGTGTGACGCTCACATCGGACTGTGCGGAACGAAGCGTCAACTCGTATCGCTCCGGGTCCGTGCCCGCTGTCGACAGTTCGGTGATCTCGATCCGGTAGGACTCGCTCGCGACCCGATCGGGGAGGTCGACGCCGACGCGGAGTTCCGGCGGCGACTCCGTCGACCGAGAGAGCCGGTCCGCGTCGTCGATCCCGGCTGCGAGCTGTTCGGCGATGACTTCCAGTTCCTCGCGGACGACGCGGTCGCGCTCGTTCTCCACGTAGCCGCTGCCCGAGATGAGCAGCCCCGAGATGAGTACCGCGGTGATACTCAGCGCGATGACGTAGTTGACGGTGATCGAAACCGCCCGATCGGATCGGGCACGGTCGCGTCGCGTGCGATCTTCCGACCGAGACCGACGCGATCGCGGCGTCATTCCGGTCGCACCTCGATCTGTGCCGCATAGTCGACGTCTTCGGTTCGGTACGTCACGTCGAACTGCGCCTCGTAGATCGCGTGCGTCCAGTGGGGCGAGTCGTTCGAATCGCTCGAAACGCCCTCCATCGACAGCGACGAACGGCGTTCGTCGAGTACCATCGAATACGTCCCCTCGGTCAAATGCGAGTCCCGGAAGTCGACGGCGACGTCGTCGCCGACGTCGGTGAGGTCCGCGAGCGCCGGACACGGCTCTCCTCCGACTGACTCGTTCGGGACGTCGATCGCGAACGTCCCGCCGGTATCGGACTGACAGATCTCGGTGTCGCCGCCGTCGTCGACGCGGATTTCCGGGTTACCACCGGTGTCGTACACGTAGAGCGTCGTCGTTCCCGCGTCCGAATCGATCTCGACCGCGAAGACCTCGTCAGTCCCGATAGCCGGATCGTCCGCAAGTTGTGACTCCTCGATCTCGAACCAGAGCGAGCGGATTCCCGAGAGGTCCGAGCCCGCGGCGACCGTCCAGTCTTCCACGCCCGTCTCGTTCGTGAAGTTCCGCGAGGCGTCATCCTGCTGGATCCGCGTCCCGTTCGTCGCGCTCGCGACCTCGACGGCGGCGACGTCGCCCGCGACGGCCCTGTGATGAGACGCCTGCTCGTCCCAGCGTCCCATCGTCGAGTGGAGGGCCTCGTTCAAGTCTGTCGGGTCGCTGTTGTTCCGATCGTTCACCGATCGGATGGCGTCGACGCCGGCCTCGCGGGATTCGGAGACGTACTCGATTACCGGCGTCGCGTCGACGCCGGCGTCGCGCGTCGCCAGATTCCCGGTGTAGATGGCGGTGTTCAAGAGCAGCGCCAGCGCGACGAACAGGACGGCTAAGGCGAGCGCACCGACGAGGAGTAACTGTCCGCGGTCGCCGCCGTTGCCGCCGCCCCTGCGGTCGTCCCCCGGACCGCCTGTCGACCCGCCGCGAACGCGACTCACATCCGCCATACGACGATCTCCACCTCCACGACCGAATACAGCGCTTGCTCCTCGTCGGCGTCCGAGACGACGTAGGAGGCGTCCTCCAGCGTCGTCCCCGAGACCGATTCGTCCGGGTTCCGCAACCGATCGCCATCCGAGAGCGTGACGAGGCGACGCTCGGTCGAGGCGTGATCGCTCGGCTCGCCGAGGTCGACGATCGGCACCGGCGTTCGATCGCCGTCGTCGTCGACGAAGTACAGCGTGAGGTCGAAGGCGATCCCCCGTTCGAGGAACGTCGCTTCGAGTACGTCCCCGAACGCCGTCGGCGGCGGTCCCCGGACGTAGCCGTCGTCGGTCGCACCGTGCCAGTTGCCCGCCGACTCGTTCCAGTACAGGAGCGTCGAGACGAGTGTGCCGTTCTCATCGGCGGTCGCGAGGACGCCCTCGGCGACGGCCGCCTGTTGGTTCTCGATGTGCTGGCTGGAGGTGCTGCCGGTCAGCGGCGTCACGGCGGTCACCTGCAGCGCGAAGACCAGCGCGGAGACGAGTATCATCGCGGCGGTGATCGCCTCCAGCGTGTGCGCCTGTCCGCGGTCCATCACCACACCCTCACGAGCAGTCGGTACGTCCCTCCGTCGATGGAGACGACGCGCTGTGCGGACGTCACCGATCGCGTCTCCGGGAGCGTCGGCCCCGCCGAGAGCGTCGTTCCGTTTACCGTCGCGACGCCGCCGTCGAGTTCATGTATCGAGACGTTGGCGTCGCTCGCGCCGTCGAACGCGAACAGTTCGGCGGTCGTGTCCGCCGAGGTGTTGAACTGACAGCTGAGGGGCGCGTCGTCTCCGCCGTTCAGTTGGTCGAACAGACCGGTCGTGCAGGGCTCGTTCAGCAGGTACGGGTCCGACGGTTCACCGAGTCTGTCCGTCGACAGCGACGTCGCGATGCGATCCGCCGTCTGCGGGCCCTCCGCGCTCTCGAACGGCGCGAAGATCGTCGGTACGAAGGCGACGACGAAGGCGACGACGAGCAGGAACAGGCCGATCCCGATCGCGAAGTCGATCGTCGTCTGCGCGCGGGCCGTGGAGTCGCGGGCGGGCAGCGTCATCGGTTACCCCACCACCATCCAGACGGCGAGCGCAATCGTCTGTAGGATGACGACGAACTTCACCCCGGAGACGATGTCGGCGTCGCGGATGTAGCCGCTGATGAACCCCGAGAGCGCCGCTTGCAGCGTGACGGCGTGGAAGAACAGCACCGACAGCAGGTTGGTGTCGACGCCCCCGCCGAAACTCAGCCCCTGCCCGGAGAGTTCGCCGCCGGAGGAACCGGCCTGCGAGGACAACCCGGACATCACGTCGAGGAACTGCGTCTTCAGGATGGCCATCACGCCGAGCAGCGTCAGGTACGTCATCAGGATGATCGCGACCTGCATTCGGGTTCGGGACTTGCGCTCGCGCTCGATGTCGTCTTGGTTCTCCGAGGCCTGCGCCGCGGTCGTCAGAACTTCGGTGATCTGACTCGACGCCTCTTGGGCCTTCGAGATGAGCTTGACCGTCCGCGCGAGCCGCGGGATGTGGTACTTGTTGTTGAACTCGACGAGCGCGCTGCGCAGGCTCATCCCGTAGTTCACCTTCGCGTGCATCACCTCGAATTCCTCGGCCAGCTTGCCCGAGGAGGTCGACGCCACCGTCTCGACGGATTCGAGCAGGGTCTGGCCGGTGTCGTTCGCGCTGGAGAGCTTCCGGAGGTTGTCCGAGAGCTTGCCGACGATAGCGTTCCGCGAGCGGACGTTCCACGTGTGAAACGCCGCCAGCGGGATCCCGACGACGTACACCGGCACGTACCACCAGACGAACGTCCCCCAGACGGGGTTCTCGACCATCCCGCCCCACGACAGCGGCGCGGCCCCGTTGGCGACGGTGACTGCGAGGAGTGCGATCGCGGCGGGGACGGTCAGAAGCAGCGAGTACAGCGGGTTGTCTCGGAAGAACAGGTGTGGGTTTCTGAGTAGCTGCCCCGTCTTGTAGGTCCCCTCGCGCGAGCGGATCCGATCGAAGAGCCGGAACTCCCCGACGAAGCTCTCGATCAGCCCCATATGGATCAATCCTTCGCGGTTGATCTGTTCGAGTCGCTCGGAACTGTTCGACGGCTGGAGGTACCCGTCGCCGGGTTCGTCCTGTTTGACCGTCGAGACGAGCACGAGGAAGGCCACGCCGGTCAACGGAATGAGCCCGTAGACGGTCCCGTACAGGAGTTGCTGCTGAGCCTGCCCGAGCATACTCATGATGACGAGGATGATGATGAGAAGGAGCGGAAACAGCGACAGCGTCATATACATCTCGCCGAACAGCTCCAGCGTTTCGAGGACGGTCTCCTGCTCCTGCTTGGCCGTCCGGAGGTGCTTCTCCTTTTTGTCGTCTAAGAACTGCTCCATATTGCCACCGGAGTTGACGATCGAGAGCATATCCGTCAGGAACTGCGAGAGCTCCTCGGAAGGCGTCGTCACCGCCTGATCGCGGATCGCGTTCCGGTAGTCGGTCCCGAAGTACTCCGTCTCGCGGACGATGCTCTGGAACTCTTGGGCGACCTCGCCGTAGGTGTCGTCGGCGCGGCCCATCGCCTCTAAAATTTCGAGCTGGTTCAGCCCGCCCACCGAGAGGGCGTACATAAACGAGATCGCGTCCGGGAGCAACATATTGATCTCGCGCTTTCTCCCAGAGGCCTTCGAGTACGGTACGGCGACGAGACTACCGAATCCCAGTCCGAACCCGATCGCCCCGAAGACGACGCCCGAAACGAGCGTCACCGCGGGGACGGTGAGCGCCTTCAGCGCCGCGGCCGTCGACGCGTCCGGCGCGGGGAGGCCGATACTGACCGCCGCCGGTGAAACGAGGCCGAGCGCGAAGATTCCCCACGCGACGACCGACCCCACGAGCCACAGCGCGCCGCCGGCGATGACGCCGATCGCGATGGCGTGTGAGAGGTACAGTTCCACCGTCGACGGCATTCGGGCCTGTTCGAGCTTCCGCCCGAGGTCGGCGACGAAGTCGCCGTCCTCGTCGAAGAGGAACTGAAACACGGGGTAGAACGCGTCACCGAGCGTGTCCGTGCTCCGGTCGAGCCCCTCACCGTCGGCGTCGCCGACGTCCAGACTCATCTGTCGGTCTCCGTCGACTCGTCGGGGGCGCGTTCGTCTCCCCCCTCGTCGCCATCGTGCTCCGCTCCCTCGTCGCCGTCGACCTGTCTGACGTCGCCGAAGTCCCACGCCTCGTCGGCGTCCTGTTCCTCGTTTGCTTCGGTATTCGCCTCATCCCCAACGTCCGCGTTTACCTCTTTATCAACAGCCACGTCCGAGTCCTCGTCAACGTCCGCGTCCGAGTCCAGATCGAACCCGTTCGCCTCCGCGGGATCGCTCGCGGACGGGTCCGCGGCGTCGGCGGCCGGCGCGTCGAGGCCGCTCTCGGGACCGGATTCGGACGTCTCCGTTCCGTCAGCCTCGCTGTCGGACGGCCCTTCCAGCAGATCCTCGATGCCGAACTCCCCGTCGGACGCCTCTCCGTCGAATCCCGCCGCGTCGGTGCGCTCGTCCGCGTCGCTGGCATCGTCGGTACGGGCGAGGACGTCTCCGTCGTCCGCCTGAGCGACGTCGTCTCCGCCCTCCGCAGACGCCGACGACTCGTCCGGACTCGGATCGAGCGCCGGCGTCTCCGATTCGTCGCCTACTTCATCCTCCAACGCGGGTGTGTCGGCACCGTCGTCGAGCGTCGGCGTTCCCGAGCCGTCGTCGAGCGCCGGGGCCTCCGCCCGTTCGTCGAGCGCGTCGAGTTCGGGATGATCGCCTGCGTCGGCGGTGACGTCCGGCGCGGATTCGACATCGAGCAGCGCGTCGGCGACATCGACGTCTTCGAGGTCGCGGTACTCGGGCCACAACTCCTCATCGGCGCGGTCGAGGATCTCCGCACAGACATCTCGGATCTCTTCGCCGGGACTAGGCCGGGGGACCATCTCCTCCTTCTCGGGATCGACGTTGATCTCGACCGATTCCATCTCTCGCAGGTCTTCGAGGCTGCGTTCGAGGTCGTCGCGGGCCATCAGCGCGAGGATCGTCTCCTGATCGTTGATGAACGCCTGCAGCGTCGCCGCGACCTGCGAGTACGTGTTGAGCCCGCGGTCGATCAGGTACGCGAGCACGACGTGCCGCTTGAACAGCTCGTCGTCGAGTTCGGCTCTGGTCCAGCCGCGGTCGAAGCGGACATCTTCGAGGGTGTTCGACGAGCCCATCTTGAGGAACTCGTCGCCCTCGGCCTGCCACTGGTAGACGTCTTGGACGTTGATCTCGTCGTTCTCGGCGTCGTAGTGGTTGATTTCGGTTAAGGACTTGTTCCGCCGCACCTTGTTGCCCTGCACGCGGGTCGACGTCTGGATCGAGACGAGATCCAGCGCGGTGAACATCGTCTTTGAGACATTAATCGGATCGGTCGTGAACCGCTTGAGGACCTCGCCGACGCTGTCGGCGTGGAAGGTCGTGTACGTCGTGTGCCCGGTACTCATCACCTGAAAGAGCGTCCGCCCCTCCTCGCCGCGGATCTCGCCCATCACGATGTAGTCGGGGCGCTGTCGGAGCGCCGCCTCCAGCAGGTCGAACTCGTCGACGTCGCCGCGGTCGTCGTCGCTGAACGACGGGCGCGTGACGGAGGCGACCCAGTTCCGCTGCGGCAACTCGACCTCGCGGGTGTCCTCGATCGAGACGATCTTCGAGTTCGAGGGGATGAAGAGCGACACCGCGTTCAGCGAGGTCGTCTTCCCGGAGGCCGTCCCGCCGGCGAAGATGAGGCTCTTGTCGTTCTCGATGCAGAGCCAGAGGAACGCCATTTCCTCGAGAGAGAACGTCTTCCAGTTGATGAGGTCGATCGGCGTGAACGGGACGTCCTTGAACTGCCGGATGGTGTAGTTCGTCCCGTGATCAGACACCTCGCGGCCGAGCGTGAGCTGCGCGCGAGAGCCGTCCGGAAGCGTCGCGTCGACCTGCGGCCGCCGCTTGGAGATCCCCTTTCCGGACCGCTGGGCGAGTTTGACGACGAAGTCGTCCAGCTCGTCCTCGCCGTGGTAGATGTTCGAGATGATCTGCTCGTAGTCGGAGTGGTAGACGAACACCGGCGAGTTGTACCCGTCGCAGGAGATGTCCTCGACGTTGACGTCGTGTTTGATCGGATCGATGCGCTCGTAGCCGATGAAGTCCCGTCGGAGGACGTACAGCAGCTTCTCGACTTGGTAGTCGGTCAGGTCGGTCGAATCCTCCGCCAGCACGGCCGGTTCCGGCCGTGCGGCGATGCCGTCGAGCGACGGGTCGTCGGGCTCGGATTCGCCTGCCGCGAGGAGCCCATCGAGGTGGCCGCCGAGAGAGCCTTCGCGCAGTCCCAACGAGCGGGCGATTGACGCCAACGACCCCGGTGACGCTGACCGAGCCGCGCCCCCGTCGGTCGCTGTAGAGGCGGTCGTCGACGCTTCCGACGCGTCGGCCTCGGTGTCGCCGGCCGCGTCCTCCCCGCCGTCGCCACTCCCGAACGGAAGGTCGAACTCGAACTTCGAGAGGAATCCCGTTCCGTCTGCTTCACCCGCCTCGCCCGCCTCGCCCGCGGTGGCGTCGTTTCGCGCCGTCAGAACGGACAGTCCCGTCTCCCGGGGGTTCTCCGGGACCTGATAGAGGTTGTACCGTTCGAGCAGTTCCAGCGACTGCTGTTCGATGACCCCTCGGCGAGTGTCGGGGCCCCCTCCGACGACGCTCTCGTCGTCGTATTTGATCGCCGTCCGGAGCTTCCCGGTCAGGTACTCCGCCAAGTCGGCCTCGAGCCGGTTTTGATGCGGCTCGATCGCGTAGTACTTCTTCTCGTTCTCCTTCGTCGAGTGGAAGATGATCACGAACGAGTGCGGTTCGTTGACCCAGTAACGCTCGACCTCTCTGAAGTGGGTCTTCTTCTCCATCGGAACGGCCTTTTCGAGGTCGTAGCGGTTGACAACCGTCGTCGCCCCCCGCGCGTCGCTGAAGAAGGCGTCCTCGTCGAGGTCGGGGTTCACGTCGACGGTGCGCTCCTCGACGACCTCGTCGAGTTCCTCGGCGCGCTTCGCGCCGTGGGCGAGCACGTCCTCGATCGCGTCGGGATCGAACCCCAGCGCCTCGGTCTCGTCGAACCGCTCGATCTCGCCGTCGCCGTCCCGCGGTCGCGACCCGTCGGCCTCGTAGTAGTACTCGCGCTTGTAGTGCTCCCAGAGCCAGACGTCCTTGACGACGGGCGTCGTCTCGGGGTCGCAGAACGCCTCGAACTCCCCCTGAATTCGCTGTGCCTCGCCGATCGCCGAGACGAACTCGTCTTCGGTGTCGACGGGGTGGAACCCGAGCTGAGACTCGGCGTCGACGCTGACCTCGTCCCAGTCTTCGCGGGTGGGCTCGGGGATCTCGACGCCGTCGTCCCAGCGCGCGTTCTCGGCGTCCTCGCCGGAGTACGCCCGCGGGTCGAATCCGTCGTACAGCGTCTCGACGTCGCCGTCGACGCCGTACTCGTCCAGAAAGTCGGCCCACGTGTACTCGTCGACGGCGACGCGCGGCCCGCCGAGTTCGGTGTCGTCGGGCGCGGCGTCCGCCGTCGCGGAGCCGTCGGCCTCGCCGGTATCCGAGGGCTGATCCGACGGTCGGTCGGACTCCGCCGTCGGCGGTGTGGTCGATCCGTCCGCCGGTGGCTCCGCGTCGTCGGTCGGCTGAAGCCCCCCAGCCCCATCCGCGCCCGACGTTCCGGCATCCGGATCGACGGCGTCCCCCTCGCGAGTCGACGGGCGCTCGTCCCCGTCGCCCTCCAACGCGTCGTCGCCGTCCCGTTCGGGATCGGATGACGACGCGTCGTCGTCGCTTGCCATCGTTCTGGCGTCGGTGGCCGCACGGAAAAAGACTTCTCCCCAATTATCACTGAATTAATCTCGGAGATGCCGTGAAATAAATGTCTGTGCGCGTGAACGTTCGACCGGAAGATAGTAGCGGTTGTAGCTGAGTGTTCATCCGATCGCACGATGGCGTCCGATCGAGTGAGTGAAAACTGACAACCGCGATGAGAGAACGGACGGCCGCGACCCGAGGTGGAGATCGGGTCCGCTACGGAGTTCGAAGTCGGATCCGTTACGGAGTGTGAGGTCGGGTCCGCTATCACGAGCGGTATTTTGCCCGGTTGTTTTATGTGAGCCGTTTGGGTAAGGTGGCCTATGAGTCACGAGTCCGACGCCGATCGAACGGTCTCCGTCGCAGACGAAGAGGTGCGCGTCGAGAAGTCGTTCGAGGGCGACGAGTTCCCGGTCCCCGCGGTCAAGTTCCGCGTGACGTCCGAGAGCGACGCACCGGCGCACATCCGGCTGGTCGACCAGATCCCGGAAGACTTCCCGATGGAGAGCGTCGGGTTCCACCCCGACTACGAGAGCGACAACTGGACCGCGTACAAAGACCACCGCGTCGAGTACGAGCGCACGCTCGATCCCGGCGAGGAGACGGTCACGGTGTACGGTATCCGCTTGGACCAGTCCACCGACGTCTCGGGATTCCTCGGCGAGCCGATCCTCGAACGCCCGCCCGCGCCGGGCGAGACTGGGAGCGAAGACGCCGCCCGCGACGTCGAGGACATCCTCGGGGCCGATCGGAGCCAACTCGTTCGCGATGCGCTGCAGGGGAACGGCCGTCTCGTCTCCGAATCGACTGTCGACCCAGAAGCCGACGAGCGGACGTCGGACGAAGACGACACCGAAGTTGACGGTGAGAGAGAGGGCGTGACAGCGGACGGGGCAGCAGCGGAAGGAGTTACAGCGAGCGACAATACCGACGCGAGTGCCGAACCGACCGCGACGCCGCGAGCGCTCGAAGCCGACCTGACGCCCGCCGTCCGGGAGGAACGCGGTGGCGAGAGCGAGGAGACACCCGACGCCGAGGACGAGGAGACACTCGATGCTGAGAGCGTGGGTGCACCAGCGACCGAGACAGAAGACGACGACGCAGCAGTCGGACTGGCCGACTCCGAAGAAGTCGAGGGGGGATCGGAGGAATCCACGGCGGACGAGTACGTCGACGTCGAGGCCCACGTCGACGACTCGACGGGCGAGACGGCCGCCGCCGAATCAGTCGAGGAAGAAGCCGAATCGGCGGAGAGCGAAGTCGAACCGACGGGAGCCGGAGCCGGCGACGCCGCGGACGGACTGGCGGCGACACTCGCCGCGGAGATCCGATCGGGCGGCGTCGACGAGGACGACCTCGACGTGCTCCGCGAGGAACTCGACGCCGGGCTGCCACGGAGCGCCGACGTCCGGCTCCGTCGGGTGCAGGCGCAGATGGAGGATCTCAACGCCTACGCCGACGCGATCGCCGAGTTCATCGACGAGGAGGGAACCGGCGCGGAGCTGGTCGAACGGCTCGACACCGAGCTGACCGAGATCGACGAGGAACTCGACGGCCTGCGAGACGACATCGAGGACGCCGCGGCCGACCGCGAGGAACTCCGCGACGACGTCAGCGGGGTCGACGAGACGGTCGACGCCGTCGACGAGCGGGTCGGAGCGCTCGAAACGCGGCTCGACGACGTCGCGGCGGACGCCGAGACCGCCGTCGCGGGCGTCGGCGAACTCCACGAGCGCGCTGAGGGGATCGAATCGCAGGTCGAGGCGACGACGGACCGAGTCGGAAGCGTCGAGACGGAGGTCGAAGCCGTTGTCGACGACGTCGGAGACGTCGCGGCGGACGTCGAGGACGTGGCCGCGTCGGTCGACGACGTGAGCGAGGACATCGACGAGCTGGGCGCGCACGTGACGCGGCTCGACGAGGAGATGGGTGACGTTCGCGAGGACATCGCCGCGATCGACGGGGACGTCGTCGACGTACAGGAGTCGCTCGAAGCAGAACTCGACGAGCTACGCGCGGAGGTGTCCGCGCTGTCTGCCGACCTCGACCGGATCGATTCGATCGAGGCCGAGATCGAGGAGCTGCAGACGTTCCGCGACCGCCTCAACAACGCGTTCGGGCCGCCCGGCGAGGAGTGACTGTCCGACGAGGGAAGAAGAGCGTCCGCTAATCGGCGAAGCGCAACCGGTTTACCCCGCGGTCCCGTGCGTTCGACAATGACTGAGACGGAGGCGATTCGCGTCGCCGTCCCGCGCAAGGGCCGACCCCTCGAAGCCGTTCTCGAACGCGTCGCCGACGTCGCAGCGCTCCGCTCGACGGCCGGTGGGGCCGACGACGCTGAAGACGTCGCCGACGAGATCATCTCGACGCTGCGACACGAGAAAGCGATCACGAAGGGCCATACCCAACCCGAAGCCGATATCTACCATCGACTTGCCACCTACTCCGATCTCGACGACGACTACGCCCCGGAGTACACCCTGCTGCGCGACGACCGCCAGGGGATGCCCCGTCGAATCGTCTTCGACAGCCTCACCGTCGACATCGACGGCGTTCCCGTCCAGTTCGTCGGCCGCGAGGAGCCGTTCCGCGCGCTCCGCACCCACGAGTTCGGTCTCGGGTTCGACAGCGCCGACCTCGTCTTAGAGGAGGTCGTCGAACTCGAATCGGAGGGCGTCGAGTCGCTGGCCGACGTCAACGCTCGAATCGACCCGAAGAACACGGACGTCCGCGTCGTCTCCGGGCTCGGCGACACGGTGTATCACACGCTGATGGCCCGCCCGGAGATTCTGCCACCCGGTGCCGATCTCGACCGGGAGTTCGTCGCGGACTACGAGGGCGAGTTGTGCATCTCGCCGCGGTACGAACGGCTCGTCGAAGCCGTACTCGGACTGCGACCGCTAGAGGGCGTCTCCTTCACGTACCCCGACGACGACCGCGAGGAGGAGGCCGCGGTCGCCGACGCCGGGCTCGGCGTCTACCTGACGATGACGGGGTCGACCGCGAGAGAGCACGGGCTCATCCTCGGAGAACACCTCTTCCCCTCCGAGACCGTGCTGATGGAGAACGTCGCGGAGTCCGCCGAGCTTCCGGGCGCGGAACGGGTCAGAGACGCACTCGCCGCCGCGGCGCACGAAACCGAAATCGCAGTCTGAGCTGCGCGGCGAAGGCGACGTCGGGAGCGAGTCGATTCGGGTGCGAGGTCGACTCGGGTGTGAGGTCGACTCCAACGCGCGCTCGACTGCGACGGCCGATCAGTCGGCTTTCGCCTGCCACTCCCGAACCGTGTCGGGACCGACGCCGTCGACTCGGTCGGCGACGGCGTCGGGCTCGGCTTCCTTCAGCGACGCGACGTCCTCGACGCCCGCGTTCTTCAGCTTCTCCGCGGTCTTTTCGCCGATTCCGCTCACGCTTTCGAGATCGGAGCCGCTCGCGCTCTGTTCGGCCTGGTACTCCCGGTAGTTGCAGATCGGACAGCCGAGCTCCCACGGCTCGCGGTCCTCGTCGTCGTAGACGATCCGCAGCTTCGGGAGGTCGTGCTCCTCGCATCGTTCCTCCGTCACCTCGATGTCGCCCCGGCGGGGCAGCGGCAGCGAGTAGTCGCAGTCGGGATAGCGCGTGCAGCCGACGAGCCGCGAGCCCGAGCGGAGGCGCTTGATCGCGAGTTCGCCGCCCGCGTCGGCGGCGTTGCCGCCTTCGCTTCTCGACGCCTCCGGCGTCGCGCCCTCGTCGTGTTCGCCCCCGCATTCGGGACACGGGCCGATCACGAGGTCCTCCTGTTCGTCGGCCTCCTCAGCCTTGCACAGCGGGCAACCGTGGACGAACGTCTTCCGCCCGGCGAGCATCTTCACGTGCGCGAGGCCGTGCTCCTCGCAGGTCTCCTCCAGCAGGAGCGGCTTGCCGGTCGACGGCAGCGGCAGCGTGTGGGTACAGTCGGGGTACGAATCGCAGCCGATGAAGTACGAGCCGCGGCGGCTCTTTCTGATCACGAGATCGCCGCCGCACTCGGGACACTCCCCGACGGTCTTGTCGGCTTTCAGTGACTTCTGGAGGTGCTCGCCGACGTCTTCACCCGACTCCATCAGTCCCTCGAAGACCGCTTCGAGGATCTCTCTGGACTCGTCTGTCACCTCTTCTAAGGTGGCGTCGCCGCTGGTGATCGCCTGCATATCCCGCTCCAGTTGGGCTGTCATCTCCTCGCTCACGATCCGGTGGGCGAACTCCTCGGACGCCTCGACGACGGCGCGGGCCAGCCGGGTCGGCCGCGGCGGGTCGCTCTCGATGTACCCGCGGTCGTAGAGCTTCTGGATGATGTCGTGGCGGGTCGCCTTCGTTCCGATCCCCATCGACTCCATCGTCTCGATGAGCCGCGATTGGCCGTAGCGGCGGGGGGGCTGGGTCTGCTTCGCGTCGAGCCGCGTCTCGGTGACGGCCAACTCCTCGCCCTCGGTGACGTCGGGGACGAAGGACTCGCTGGCGTTCGAGTACGGATAGACCGCGTGGTAGCCCGGTTCGACGAGGCGCTTGCCGTTGGCCTTCAGCGAGAGTTTCTCGTCGTCGCCGACGGTCGCGACGACGCGGAGGTGCTCCCACGTGGCCGACTCGGCGACGGTCGCGAAGAATCTTCGAACCACGAGTTCGTACACCTCCCACTCGTCCTCGGTGAGGTCCGAGTGGCTCGGAAGCTCCGCGGTCGGGTGGATCGGCGGGTGGTCGGTCGTCTCCTCGTCGCCCGCGGTCGGCTCGATCTCCTCCTGATCGAGCAGCGAGGTCGCGTCGTCGCCGAAGTCCCGCGTGCCGGTGAAGGCGTCCAAGAGCTCCCGGGGATCGAGGTCCTCGGGGTAGACGGTGTTGTCGGTCCGCGGGTAGGTGACGTAGCCAGCGGTGTAGAGGTCCTCGGCGATGCTCATCGCCCGCTGAGCGGAGTAGCCGATCGAGCTGGCGGCGCGGATGAACTGGGTCGTGTTGAACGGCGCGGGCGGGTCGTCCGTCCGCGTGCGCCGCCGGACGGAGTCGACGACCGAGGTCGACGCCACTTCCAAGGTCTCGTAGGCGCGCTCGGCCTCGTCCTCGTCCCAGACGCGCTCGGCCTCGTTGTCGTCCTCGTCGAGGTAGAAGTACTGCGCCTCGAAGGAGCCGTTCTCCGCCTCGTCGGCCGTTTCCAGATCGGCGAACAGCTCCCAGTAGTCCTCGGGGTCGAACGCCTCGATCTCGCGCTCGCGGTCGACGATGAGCTTCAGCGTCGGTCCCTGCACGCGGCCGACGGAAATGAAATCGTCGCCGAGCTGCCGGGCCGACAGCGAGAGATAGCGCGTCAGCGCCGCACCCCAGACGAGGTCGATGATCTGGCGGGCTTCGCCCGCGGCGGCGAGGTTGAAATCGAGTTCGTCGGGGTTCTCGAACGCGTCGATCACCTCGTTGTCGGTGATCGAAGAGAAGCGCACGCGGTCGATCGGAGCGTCCTCGTTGACCTCGCGGACGAGTTCGTACGCCTCCTTGCCGATGAGTTCGCCCTCGCGGTCGTAGTCTGTCGCGATGACGACGCGGCCGGCGCGCCGTGCCAGCAGTCGGAGCGCCGAGACGATGTTCTCTTGGGTCGGGTGCTTGTCGATCGGCGCGTCGATCAGCTCGACGGGCTCGACGTCGCGCCAGTCGTTGTACTCCGGCGGGAAGTCGACGCCGACGACGTGACCCGAGAGGCCGATGCAGCGCTTGCCGCCCCACTTGTAGACGTTCACGCCGTTGCGCCGATCGGCCTCGGCGGACCCGCCGCTCAGGATGTCCGCGATGCGCCGAGCGGCGTTGTCCTTCTCGGTGATGATGAGTTCGGGGCCCTGGCTCATTAGGCGGCGATAGGTGAGGGGTCGGCCTAAACCTTTCGCGCTCGAATTCCCCAAATCAGCGGACAGCGCGCCCGTGCGCGTGGAACAGCCGTAATAGTTGCCGCGGGCCGTGTTACGCTGAATCGAGGTGCTACTCCCCTTTCCTCAAATCGTGGATGTTCGTAGCCTCTTCAAGCGTCTTCGGCTTCGGATGAAAGTCGGGAGCTCATAACGTTCCAATGGGACAATCTATCTGACAAGATGTCTTATAAGGAAAAGGTAACAATCAGAAATGTTCGACTAAACTTTTGAGTCGTTTGGTTACTCGTTTCGATAGTAGTGTCATTAGTTCTATATCATATCCCCGCTTCCGCCCTCAAATGAGTGTTGGTAACACATAACAAAGCATCCTGCTTGCTTCAATGACGCCCGGAGGTATCGCCTATGCATTCAAAAAGTGACGCTGGAATTCGGTTGACAATCGATGATTGCATCCCTTGGGTGGCTCTTCCCGACCTCGGAGGTGGACCGTGACACACCGACTGAATCGACGCGCATTCGTAGCATTGACGGCGACGGTCACAGCGGGCTGTTCCGGCAGCGACGACACCAGTGACGGTGGGGGAGGTGGTAATGATCCGGATTTCGATTCCGAAAACGAGTCCCCGACACCGTCTGGCTCGATTAGCGTCCAGCAGCAGTCTGGTCAGGGAACAGTGATACTAATCGAGTCGGCCCAAGCGAACGTCGACTACCGGTTGGTAATCGAGTATGGCAGCACAACGGTCCGTTCCGAGGTGATATCTGCCGGCGAGACATTCTCCGGGGAAGTCCCTCTCGAGACACCGATTACAGAGAGCACATCGGTCGAGGTACGCGTGGTCTCGCCCGATGACCAAGTTCTTGACTCGACGAGCGTTCCCTATCAGATCCGAGCTCCGGGTCCGGAGTTGACCGCGGACGAAGCTGAGAGAATCGCCGATTCATCGTTCGGCCTGGGTGACAAGGTCCCCACCAATCGACCGTGGTCGTTCTTCGACTCCTGGCGCGATTTCCCGCTCACACAAGCGCACAACGGGTGGGTCGTTGACGTCAACTGGAACTCAAAACACCCGGATTATAAGAGCGATCAGCTAACCTGGGCCGAAGAAGCTGAGCAGGTGCAGAGCGTCTTCGCCGTCTACCTTTTTCGGGGCTTCTACACGAGCGACTACCAGATCTCTCGGGTTACCGTCAACGCCTTTCTCAACTCCGGTTACGACACCGGCGGGAATCCGCAGTGGAAGCAATCTCAACAGATCTCGATGGACCGCGAAGCCGCCGAAGGAATCGACTGGTCGAATTTCGTCGACCTGTACAGGGAGGACGTGTTTGACACCGAGACCGGTGATATGAGTCGGCTATTAGATCTCGTCTCGGAGTACAGTTTCACGTACTATGCCGATCCCGACGAGGACCGATAAGTACTCAGAAAACCTCCGGACCCGCTAGTAATCCGACAGTGGGTTTACAGGCCGCGATTTCCGAAATTTGGGGCTAAACGAGGCCGTCGCTGCGAAAGCGCTCTCACAGCACCCCGCTCCGTCGCTCGGAGCGCTATTCGTCCAGCCGCTCGCGGAGCATCCCGTTCACGTCGCCCGGATCCGCGCTCCCGCCGGTCTTCTGCATCACCTGCCCGACGAGGAAGTTGATCGCGCCGCCCTCGCCGGCGTGGTAATCCTCGACCGCGTCGGGGTTCTCCTCGATGGCCTCCCTGACGGCGACGGCGACCTCGTCGTCGTCGGCCGTGCCGAGCCCCTCCGCGTCGATGATCGCGTCGGGATCGTCACCCTCGTCAAGCATCCGGCGGAGGACGACCTCCTCGGCGTTCTTGGTGGTGATTTCGCCCTCGGCGACGAGTTCGACGAGGCGGGTGAACTCGTCGAGGCGGTCGTCGACGTCGGTGATCTCCATATCGCGGTAGTTGAGTTCGCCGAGGAGGTTGTCGGCGACCCACGTCGCCGCCAAGTCGGGGTCGAACGCCTCGGCGACGTCCTCGAAGAAGTCCGCGACCTCCTTCGTCGACGTGAGCTTCGACGCCGACTCGGCGTCAAGGTCGTACTCCTCGCGGAAGCGCTCGCGACGGGCGTCGGGGAGTTCGGGGATCGGGATCCGGTCCTTCCAGTCGGCGACCTGAAGCGGCGGCAGGTCGGCCTCGCGGAAGTAGCGGTAGTCTTTCTCCTCTTCTTTCGAGCGCATCGAGACGGTGATCCCGCGGGACTCGTCCCAGTGACGCGTCTCCTGTTCGACCGCGCGGCCGCGCTGGACGGCGTTCTTCTGCCGCGTGACCTCGTAGGCCAGCGCCTGCTCTGCGCCCTTGTGACTGGAGATGTTCTTGACCTCGGTCCGATTGGCCGCTTCGAGCGCCTCGGTTCCGATCGAGCCGTCGTCGTCGACCTCGTCGGCCGGGACGAGCGAGATGTTGGCGTCGACGCGCAGGGAGCCGTCGCGGGCGGCGTCGAAGACGCCGAGGTATTCGAGGACCTCTTCTAACTTCGCGAGGAACGCCCGCGTCTCCTGCGGGCTGCGGAAGTCGGGCTCGGTGACGATCTCCAAAAGCGGCGTGCCCGCGCGGTTGTAGTTGACGAGCGTGTAGTCGGCGGTGTCGATGCCGCCGCCTTTGTGCTGGAGACTCCCGGGATCCTCTTCGAGGTGGGCGCGCTCGATCGAGATCTCGCGGCGCTGCCCCTCGACGGAGACTTCGAGCGTCCCGTCCGCGCAGATCGGCGCGTCGTACTGCGTGATTTGAAAGTTCTTCGGCAGGTCGGGGTAGTAGTAGTTTTTCCGGTGGAAACGGGTGTGCTCGGCGACGTCGGCGTCGAGCGCCTTGCCGACCTTCACGGCCGCCTCGACGGCCCCCTCGTTCAGGACGGGCAGCGCGCCCGGCAGGCCGAGACAGACCGGACACGTCCGGCTGTTCGGTTCCTCGTCTTCGGTCGCTTCGGTCGAGCAGCCACAGAAGATCTTCGTATCCGTCTCGAGCTGGACGTGGACCTCCAGCCCGATGACGGTGGCGAGATCGCGCTGGGAGAGCGCTTGCGCGGTCATTACCGCGTGGTTCGACGCAGTGCGGCTAAAGGCTAACGGGACGAGAGAGTCGCCGCAACTGGCTGGCTGCCTCGCCGACGGTGGAACATCGCCGTCCGGTTCGACGGGAAGCGAAACCTATTCCGTACCACCGAGCGACCGCTCAGCCGATGCGCGCTGCCTTCGCCGACGCCGACGGGATCGACGTCCGCCGCGGCATCTCGTTCGCGACGCCCGCGGACGAGTCCCTCCGGCTCGATCTCTACCGACCCGCTGGCGACGGACCGAGCGAGGTCAGCACCGCGGCGCGACGCGCGGCAACCGTGCTCGTCGCCGGCGATCGATGGCGATCGATCGACCGGGGTGAACTGGCCCGCTACGCGCTCGACCTCGCCGAGCGGGGTTACGTCTGCGTCGTGCCGGAGTACCGCGGCAGCGACGCGGCCGCGTTCCCGGCACAGCTCCGCGATCTGAAGGCCGCGATCCAGTGGGTCCGCGCGTCGAGTGAGGCCGTCGGCGTCGATCCCGACCGGATCGGCGCGTTCGGCTACGACGCCGGGGCGCACCTCGCGGTGTTGGCGGCGCTGACAGCCGACGACGCCGCGTTCGCGCCCGAACCAAGAGTCGTCGACGACGACGTCGCCGCCGCGAGCGACGCGCTGTCGGCGGTCGTCGGCGTCGGCGGAACGTACGCGCTCGAACACGAGCCGGAGACGCCGGCGCTCTGCGTGTTCCTCGGCGGGGATCGAGAGTCGGCTCCGGAGGCGTGGGCGCGAGCGTCGCCGTCGACCTATCTCGGTACAGACGGGGACGACCGCTCGCTCACCACCACGGCTCCGATGCTGCTGCTCCACGGCGAGGACGACGCCGTCGCCCCGTCGATGGCCTCCGAACTGTTTCACGATCTGCTGGAGGAGCGCGACCTGCCGGGCGACTGCGTCGTCGCCGCCGGGGCCGGTCACGACGTCCACGAGACGCAGCGGGCGTTCACGCTCGAGTGGGCCGCGGGGTTCTTCGATCGGCACCTGCGGTGACGGTCGCCGACGTCCGGTGTCGTCGCGATGCTTGCGTGTCGTTCGGTTCCTCGCGGTGACGGCGCGGTGGCCGCCGCCGGCACCGACGACGCGTCGCTCATCTATCACTTCCCGGGTAGGTGTCTGACGTACGTTTATGTGGCCGGAGGCGGGCTATCTACGCTATGAGCAACCGTGTGGAGGAGCTGGAAGCGAAGGTGGCAGAGCTACAGGCCGCCGTCAACGGTCTGACAGAAGAGCTCGTCGAGACGAAAGAGCGCGTGCGCCTCCTCGAAGAGGAGGTCGAAGTCGATCTCTCGGCCGGGAGCCGGCCCGTCGGCTACGACACGCAGTCGTCCGCGGAGACTGCGGAGCAGGCTGACACCGAGTCGGGCGATTCTGCGGCCGAGACCCAAGGCGACACCGACGCCAGTAGCGTCGATGAACCGCGCGCACAGGCGGAATCGCGCCGAGAAACGTCCGCACAGACCGCCGACGACGCGGACTTCATCGACGCCGATGCCGACGAGGGGCTCACGAGCGCCGACGACGCACCGGACGCCCAGGGCGACGAGACTAAGGCGGACGAGAGTGAGGGAGACGACGAGGCGGCGGCCGAAGACGACGATATCATCGTCGCGTAACCGGGCGTTCCGCCCGCCACGAGCAACCCATGCACATCAAAGAGCTCGTCCTTGACGGCTTCAAAAGCTTCGGGCGGACGACGAAGATTCCGTTCTACGAGGACTTCACGGTCGTCACCGGCCCGAACGGCTCCGGTAAGTCGAACATCATCGACGGCGTGTTGTTCGCGCTCGGCCTGGCACGAACGCGCGGGATTCGCGCGGAGAAGCTGACGGATCTGATCTACAATCCGGGTCACGCCGACGGGAGCGACGACGGCGACGGCGGAACGACCGGCCCGAAGGAGGCGACCGTCACGGTCGTCCTCGACAACAGCGACGGCACGCTCGACCGGACACAGGTCGTCAACGCCGCCGGGAGCGACGACATCGGCGACGTCTCGGAGATCAGCGTCAAGCGGCGCGTCAAGGAGACCGAGGACAACTACTACTCGTATTACTACCTCAACGGCCGCGCCTGCAATTTATCCGACATTCAGGACCTCCTCTCGCAGGCGGGAATCACGCCCGAGGGCTACAACGTCGTGATGCAGGGCGACGTCACCGAGATCATCAACATGACCGCCTACCAGCGGCGGGGAATCATCGACGAGATCGCGGGCGTCGCCGAGTTCGACGCGAAGAAGGAGGACGCCTTCGAGGAGCTGGACGCCGTCGAGGCGCGAATCGAGGAGGCCGACCTCCGGATCGAGGAGAAGGAAGACCGACTCGAACAGCTCGAAGACGAGCGCGAGACCGCCCTCGAATACCAGTCGCTCCGCGAGGAGCGCGAGGAGTACGAGAGCTACCAGAAGGCGGCGGAGCTCGAAGACAAGCGCGCGGACCTCGAATCGACCGAGAAGCGCGTCGAGAAGACGGAATCGAAACTCACAGGGCACAGAGAGGAACTCGATCGCCGCGCGGGTCGCGTCACCCGGCTCGAAGACGAACTCGACGAGTTGACGAAGGAAATCGAGCGCAAGGGCGAGGACGAGCAGCTCCGGATCAAATCCGAGATCGAGGAGGTGAAAGGCGAGATCGATCGGTTGGAGAACGCGATCGAGGCCGCCGAAGAGCGCATCGAGGACGCCGAAAGCGAGCGGCGGAACGCGTTCGTCCAGCTCGACCGGAAACAGGAGGAGATCGACGAGCTCGACGAGGAGATCCGTTCGGTCAAAGTCGAGAAGGCGTCGGTGAAATCCGACATCGGCTCCTTGGAGACGGATCTCGCGCAGGTGCAAGCCGAGATCGACGACGTCGACACCGAGTACGACGAGCTGAAAGCCGATCTCGCCGAGAAGAAAGACCGGCTCGAAGGGCTGAAAAGCGAGAAGAACGAGCACCAGCGCGAGAAGGACCGCCTGCTCGACGAGACGCGGCGACGGGCGACAGAGATCTCGGAGGCCGAAGACGAGATCGAGGAGTTGCGGGAGAAGATCCCGGATCTGAAAGCCGAAGTGTCGGACCTCCACTCGGAGCTCGACAAAGCGGAGAAGAACGAATCGAAGATCGAGGGCGTCGTCGAGGAGCTCCGCGAGGAGCGCGACGAGTCGAAATCGGAACTCGACGAGGTCGTCGAGGAGATTCAATCGAAGCAGTCCGAGTATGCCACACTCGAAGCCCGCGCGGGCGACGACGGCGACACCTCGTGGCCGCGGGCGGTCACGACGATCAAGAACGCGGGTATCTCTGGCGTCCACGGCACCGTCGGCGAGCTTGGATCGGTCGGCGGCGAGTACGCCAGCGCCTGCGAGACGGCCGCCGGCGGGCGGCTCGCGCACGTCATCGTCGACGACGACCGCGTCGGCTCCGACTGTATCGACTACCTGAAATCCAGAAACGCCGGCCGGGCGACGTTCCTCCCGATCACGAAGATGGACGACCGCGGGCTGCCGAAGCTCCCGGATCGCGCCGGCGTCGTCGACTTCGCGCGCAACCTCGTGGATTACGACGCGCAGTACGAGTCCGTCTTCTCCTACGTGCTGGGCTCGACGCTCGTCGTGGAGGATATGGACACCGCGCGGGACCTGATGGGCGACTACCGGATGGTGACGCTCGACGGCGACCTCGTCGAGCGCTCCGGCGCGATGACCGGCGGCTCCGGCGGCGGCTCGCGCTACTCCTTCTCGAAGTCCGGCGGCGGCCGACTCGAACGGCTCGCCGAGGAGATCGAAGAGCTCGAAGACCGGCGGCGAAGTCTGCAAGCGGAGATCCGCGAGAAAGAAGAGGACATCGAGGACGCCAGAAGCCGCGCCTCCGACGCCCGCGATCGGGTCCGTTCGCTCGAAGCCGACGTCGAGGACGCCGAAGCCGACGTCGAGGACGCCGAAGCGGAGATCGACGACCTCGAAGGCGATATCGAGCGGCTCCGCGAGGAGCGCGCCGACGTCGACGAGGAGATGCGGCAGATCGATACGGAGATCGACCGCGTCGACGACGAGATCGCGGAGGTGCAGGCGGAGATCGACGACCTCGAAGGCGACCTCGCGGACTCGGAAATCCCCGAGCTGACGGCGAAGGCCGACGATATCCGCGCCGAGATCGAGGAGAAAGAGGATCGGATGGACGACCTCGACGGGCGGCTCAACGAGCTGCAACTCCAGCGGCAGTACGCCGAGGAGTCCGTCGAGGATCTCGAAGAGACGATCGAGACCGCACAGGAGAAGAAGGCCGACGCGCGCGACGACATCCGCGAGAAGGAGGCCGAGATCGAGGAGAAGGAAACGGCGCTCGAAGCCAAACACGAGGCGGTCGCAGACCTCGAAGAGGAACTCAAAGAGCTGAAAGCCGAGCGCTCGGATCTGCAGGCGACGCTGCGGGAGGCCAAGAGCGAGCGCGACGAGAAGCGCGAGACGGTGGATCGAATCGAGTCGAAGCTCGACTCGCTGCGCGACAGCGTCGAGCGGCTCTCGTGGGAGATCGACGAACTGGAAGCCGAAGTCGGCGAGTACGACCCCGAGAACGTCCCCGACCACGACGAGGTCGAAGCCGAGATCGAACGCCTTTCGTCCGAAATGGAGGCGCTCGAGCCCGTCAATATGCTCGCGATCGACGAGTACGACGAGGTGAGCGCGGACCTCGAAGACCTCCAAGAGCGCCGCGACGTCCTCGTCGACGAGCGCGACGCCATCGCAGAGCGGATCGACCGCTTCGAGGCCCAGAAGAAAGAGACGTTCATGAACGCGTTCGACGCGATCAACGAGAACTTCACCGAGATCTTCGAGCGGCTCTCCGACGGGACCGGCGAACTCCACCTCGAGAACCCCGAGGATCCCTTCGAGGACGGGCTGACGATGAAGGCCCAGCCCGGCGACAAGCCGATCCAGCGGCTGAACGCGATGTCGGGTGGAGAGAAGTCGCTGACGGCGCTGGCGTTCATCTTCGCGATCCAGCGACACAACCCCGCGCCGTTCTACGCGCTCGATGAGATCGACGCGTTCCTCGACGCCGCCAACGCCGAGCGCGTCGGCGAGATGGTCGACGACCTCTCGGGAGACGCTCAGTTCGTCGTCGTCTCGCACCGCTCGGCGCTCTTGGAACGCTCCGAGCGCGCCATCGGCGTGACGATGCAGGGCGACAACGTCAGCGCCGTCACCGGAATCCAGTTGGGTGACGGCGAGGGCGACGATGATGAGGGCGGCGGACCCGACGGAAAGGGGGCGGAGGTGCCCGCGGATGACTGACTCCGCCGGGTCGTCGCCGACGGGCGGCGAGCCGCTCCTCGACGGCACTGCGGGCGGCGGAACCAACGATCTCGGCGGATCCGGCGGCGGGCCGCCGATGAACGGCCCAAAAACCGACGAAGACGAGGTCGAACCGGTCGAGCTCCTCGTGCAGTTGGCCGAGGACGGCGAGATCGACCCGTGGGACGTCGACCTCGTCGCGGCGACGGACGCTTTCCTCGACGCGCTCGATGAGACCGACCTCCGGACGTCGGGCCGGGCGCTCTTTTACGCCGCCGTCCTCCTGCGGATGAAGAGCGACGCGCTGCTGGAACCCGACGACGAGGACGACGAGGAGGAGTTGGAACCGTGGGAGGTCGCGCTCGAACGCGGCGGCCCGATCGAGGGCGGAGCCGAAGGCGACGGCGCGTCCGGCTTCGATCCGATCGACACGCTCGAAGCCGAGATGGACCGCCGGCTCGAACGAAAAGACGCCCGAGGGTCGCCCGAGACGCTGGACGAACTCGTCCGCGAACTCCGGGAGGCCGAGCGGCAGTCGTGGTGGAAGCGCCGCCGCGAGTACGACACCTCGGACTCGCCGCGCGGGCACCGCCGCGGGACGCAGACGCTCGATTACCGCTCGGCCGACGAGTTCCGCGCCGAGGACGAGCCGACTGCCGCCGACGTCACCGACACGGCCCACAGCGAGGACATCGAGACGTCGATCGCGGCCGTTCGCGAGGAAATCTGGGTTCAGTACGACAACGGCCGCGACGAGGTGCTGTTCGCGGAGATCGAGACGGCCGCCGAGACGCCGGTGACGACGTACCTCGCGCTCCTGTTTCTCTCACACCGCAGCGAGATCCGGCTCGAACAGGACGACCTGTTCGGCGACCTCTGGATTCGTCACCCGGACGCGACGTTCGAGGAGAGTGACTCAGAGACTGAAGCGGACGTCGAGGAAGCGGTCGTTCCGGCCGCGGACGGCGACTGAGGTCGGCGCGCGCCGCTCCGGGACCGCGGCTCATTCGTGGCCGACGTGTCGTTCCCAGAGGACGCCGTAGGCGACCGCAAAGGCGGTGACAGACACGAGGAATCCCACAGTCTCCTCGATTTCGACGCCGGCCAACGCCCCCGCAGCGACGATGCCGTCGCCGAGGAAAAGCATCGCGGTGCGGAGCAGTTCGGCGACCGTGTGGTGGATCAGGTGATAGGTCACCCCCGAACCGACCCCGGCAGGGTCGGGGACCATCCCGAGGCTCGCGACGACCGCCGTCGCGGTGACGATCGATGCGCCGAGCCAGTAGCTCGCGACGATGCGGGGTGAGGGGTGTTCGGCGGCCGCCACGACGAGCGCGACCAAGAGCGGGTAGCACACCACGAGCCCTGCCGCCGCGTTCGGGACGGCGATTCCGGTGGTCGCGACGACGAACGAGCCGACGGTGCCGAACAGCGAAACGGGGAGTTCGACCAAGACCAGTTCCAGCGGCGCTTTCAGGAGCTGGTGGGTGACGATGTCGTGTGCGAAGAACAGCCCCTTCTTCAGGAGGAGCTTGATCGTGAGCCCGACCGAAACGAGGCCGAAGGCCCCGTGCTGACTGCCGTGGCGGAGAGACATATCGACGAGTTACCGAGACGACACGACCGGTTCACTTAGAACCCGGTCATCCTGATGGTCGGTCGCGTCCCAGAGCGCAGACTACTCCACGTACTCGCCGATCAACGGCTCCAGATCCGCCTTCGTCGCCCCGGAAATCGCCTCGTCTGGTGTGTTGATCGTCCCCGCGAGCGCCGAGTGGCAGTCGCATTCGTGATCTCCGGGGATCTCCCGGATCGCCGCCTCGACGGTTTCCTTGATTGCGGTCTCGTTCTTCGCGGCGTTTTCGAGCACCTCCGAAAGCGTCACCTCGCTGTCTTCCTTCCAGACGTCGTAGTCTGTGACGCCGGTGACGGTCGCGTAGGCCATCTCGGCCTCGCGGGCGAGTTTGGCTTCGGGGATCGTCGTCATCCCGATGACGTCCCAGCCCTGCGCGCGGTAAAACTCGCTCTCGGCGCGCGTGGAGTACTGCGGGCCCTCGATGCAGACGTAGGTGCCGTCGCGGACGACGTCGGCGTCGGTGACCGACTCCGCGGCGTCGGCGAGGATCTCGTTGAGGTCGGCGCAGTAGGGGTCTGCGAACGGCTGGTGGACGACGACGTCCTCGTCGAAGAAGGTGAGATCGCGGTGTTTCGTCCGGTCGTAGATCTGATCCGGGATCACGAGCGTTTGGGGGGGTAACTCCTCGCGGAGGCTGCCGACGGCGTTCGAGGCGAGAACGTGCGTGACGCCCAGTTGCTTCAGCGCGAAGACGTTCGCGCGGTACGGCAGCGTCGTCGGCGAGCGCTGGTGGTCGGGGCCGTGTCGCGGCACGAAGACGACCTCCCGCCCGGTGTCGCCGAACTCGCCGACGGTCAGCGGCGCGGAGGGCTTTCCGAACGGCGTGTCGACGTCGATCTCGCGGGTGTCTTCGAGGGGGAGCGCGTCGTAGATCCCGCTCCCGCCGATGAATCCGATCGTCATAGGCGACAGTTCGGGTGCGGGCGCTAAAATCCGTGGGTCTCGGGCGTGCGAGAGGACCCAGCGAGGGTTTATATACGAAGCCGGGACCAGACGCGCCGTGATCTGAATCGAGCCCCGCGTCGGGCAGCGGTTGTCTGGCACGTCGACGCGGGGGGCGGTCGGCCGCCAGTCTGGCGCGGGACTGGCGGTCGATTCGAGCGGGTGCCGGCTGTTCGCCATCATCACGGAGGTCGCGAGGCCAGTGAGCGGAGCAGCGGGCGTTCACCGGCTTGCGGCCGACAGTATCACACCACGATACCGCTCTGGAGGATCGCGATCAGCACCGTGAGTGTGACGACCGAGACCATCGTCGTCGCGAATATCGCGGTGGAGACGAATTCGGTGACAGGGACGCCCGCGACCTCCCCCTCGGCGAACTCGCCGACGAGGATGAGCGGCGTCACCGCCGAGGGCATCGCGCCTTCGAGGACGAAGGTCCGCGCGACTACGGGGTCGGAAAAGCCGACCGCGAGCGCGACGCCGACGCCGATGAACGGCACGACGACCATCTTCAGGCCGACGACGCCCGCGACCGCCGAGAGCGTCGATCCGACGTTCGTCCGGGCCAGTTGGATCCCGAGGAGCAGGAGCATCACCGGGATCGCCGAGTCGCCGACGAGTCCGATCGTCGACATCGCGGTCGAGTCGACCGGCGGAACGAGATCGAGCGCGCGGACGCCGAGCGCGACGATGACGGCGTAGACCAGCGGGACGCTGAACACCCGGCGGACGCCGTCGAGTCGGTTCGCGGTGTTCCCGCGGGAGGCGATGTACACGCCGACTGTCCAGATGAGCACGGCCTGCACCGAGAGGTACACGACGGCGGTCGCCCGGCCGGTGTCTCCGAACGCGAAGTTCGAGACGGGAACGCCGTAGTTTCCGGTGTTGGGAAACGCGGCGACGAGCACGATGGCCGCGAGCGCCGTCTTCGAGACGCCGAACAACCGCCCGGCGGCCTCGGCCACGACGACCGTGAGGACGTGGAAGATGAGGATGGCCACGGTAATCCGAACGAGCGTTTCCCGCGCGAGCGTCGTCGTCGTGAGGCTGTGAAATACCAGCGCGGGCGCGAGCACGTAGACGACGACGGTGTTGAGCGGATCGGTGTCGATCTCGCGGAATCGACCGAGCAGGTAACCGACACCGCCGACGGCGATGATCGGGAGAATCGCGGTCGCGAAGACGGAGACGAGAGAGACCACAGCGGAGGGAAATCGGAGTCGCTACTCAAACGCTTCGATCGCCGGATTGCGAACCGCTGGCGTTCGCGACCGACGCGGCGACGCCGCTCGCGTGTCGATGCCGCCCGCATGTTGACGCCGCACTCATATCGACCCGGCTACGCGCCGATACCGTCGTTCGCGACGAGCCGCCACGCCTCGCCGTCGGCGGACTCGACGTAGCCGCGGCGCTCCATCTCGCTCATCACCTCGGCCATCCGGTCCGGCTGGGCAATCTCCATCTCGATCCGATCGACCGAGTGGAACTCCGAGAGGTAGTGGCGGACGTCCCCGACCTCGAAGGTCTCCTCGTCGGCCTTCTCCATCACGCCGGAGACGAGGTCGATCATGTCCTCGATGAAGTTCCACGGGTAGACGATCCACGTCCACTCTTCGAGCCGCTCACCGACGAAGTCGGGCTCGAACTCGCTCGTTTGCAGCAGCTGCAGCGTCGCCGTTTGGACCTCGCCCGCGTCGCGGTCGGTCACGTACTCGTAAGCGCGCTCGATCGACCCGCCGGTGTCGGCGATGTCGTCGATGATGAGGACGTCCTTGCCCTCGACGCTGCCCTGCGGCATCGGATAGCGGACCTCCGGCTCGCCGGCCTTTTGCGCCGTCCCGACGTAGTGTTCCATCTTCAGGCTCGTCAGGTCGTCGAGCCCGAGGAAGTCGCAGATGCACCGCCCGGCGAACCAGCCGCCGCGGGCCAAGGCGACGACGACGTCCGGTTCGAACTCGGCGGCCTTCACCTGGTCTGAGACGTCGCGGCAGAGCCCGTAGATGTACTCCCAATTAGTGATCGTGCAATTGAACTGATCGGGCAGGTCGCCCATAGATTTCGGTCACCGTTCGTTGAACGGTGCGGCGAGGTCCTTAATCTGTCCGTCTCGGGCCGGCGTGACGGGCCGACCCCGGCGGGGAAGGGAGACTTTTCACCGACGACCGTGTGCACCTGCGTATGAACACCCGCCGCGCGCTCCTCGTCGACGCCTTCGCCGCCGAACCGCTCTCCGGCAACGCCGCCGGTGTCGTACCCGACGCAAGCGGCCTCTCGAAGGGACAGATGCAGTCGATCGCCCGGGAACTCGCCGTGAGCGAGACGGCGTTCGTGCTCTCCACTGAAACGTCCGATCGACGGCTCCGATACTTCACCCCCCGACAGGAGGTCGACCTCTGCGGACACGCGACGATCGCCGCGCACGCGCACCTCCGCGAGGACGGAGTCGTCGACGACGGAATCCACACCCTCGAAACGAACGTCGGCGAACTCGACATCGAAATCGAATTGGACGGGACAGTCTGGATGACGCAGGATCGACCCCGCGTCGAGCGCGTCGAGATCGACTACGAGCGGCTCGGGAGCGCGCTCGGGATCGACCCGGCCGCGTTGCGGGACGTCGGTGCCGACGCGCCCGTCGCCGTGGCGTCGACCGGGCTCCCGTTCCTGATCGTGCCGGTGAACTTCCTGCAGAACCTCGGGTCAGCGGACCCGGATTTCGGAGCCGTCGCGGCGCTCGCAGACGAGCACGACGCTGCCGGCATCTACGCGTTCACGTTCGACGCGCTCGGCGCGGAGTCGACGCTGCACGCCCGCGCGTTCGCGCCGGGCGTCGGCATCGACGAGGATCCCGTGACCGGAACCGCGAGCGGGGCCTGCGGCGCGTACTTACGGGAGATCGGCGCGTTCGAGGAGTTCCCCGATGAGATGCGCTTCGAGCAGGGGCACTTCCTCGATCGCCCCGGCGAGGTCCGCGTCCGCGTCGCCGGCGAGGTTCGCGTCGGCGGCCGCGCGGTGACGGCGCTGGACGGCGATATCGTCGTCCCAGACGTCAACGCAGACGAAATCGTCGAAGCCTGAGCGAGGGGAAAGCGAAGAACGGAGACGAAGCGAGAAGCGAAGGGGAACAGTCGAAACGAGCGCTCAGCCGATGTAGCGGAGGTCGTCGTCGGTCGGCATTCCCTGCTGTTGGTTCTGCATCTCTTGGATCTTCTCGGCGACCTCTTTCATCTCCTCGGCGCGCTCTTCGAGGGAGTCGTAGCCGACCTCGAAGCCGATGGCGGTTTCGAGGACTTCCAGCACGGCCTGCGCGCTCGTGGGGTCGACGAGGTAGCCGCTCGTCTCGCCCATCAGACAGGCCGCCGAGAGGCCGCGTCGACCACCGAGGCCCAAGAGGAGGCCGCTGACGCCGACGATGCCGCCGGCGGGTTCGCCCTCGCGGAACTCGACGCCGGCGTCTTCGAGCGCCTCGATGCCGTCGGCGTTCGCGACCGCACCCAACACGTCCGGCTCTTCGACGAGTTCGCCCGTCGGCACGCCGCCGAGCGCGTACACCTCGCTCGCGTCGAACGACTCGGCGACGTCGAGGAAGGCGTCGGTGATGTGGTAGTGCCCCGAGTGCGACTGCGCTTGGTGATCTCCGGTCAACACGAGGAGGTCGCGTTCGCCGGCGTCGACCGCGTGGAACTCAGCGCACGCCAGCGAGGCGACGCCGTCGTCGTCGATGCCCACCTGCGGCGGGAACTCGTCGGCGTACACGCGTGCGACGAGGTCGGAGTCGAACTCCTCCAGTAAGTGCTCGGCGGCCAGCTTTCCGACGTGACCGACGCCGGGGAGTCCCTCGACGAGCACCGGATCGCGGAGCGTCGGCTCTGCGAGCGTCTCGATCTCGATATCGTCCATACCCTCACTCGCGGCCGCGGCGTTTAAGAGCGCGTCGGTACTCGCCGTAGGCGTCCTCGGGGTCGAACGGCGCGGGCGCGGAGTTCTCGGTCGCGCCGCCGCACGCCGGGCACGTGTCAGACAGCGTGTACACCGGTCGGTCGTGGACGCCGCGCCAGTTCGCACAGACTCGAATATCGGATTTCACGGTCGATGAGTGTTCCTACGCGAAAGGATCGAGGGTTACTCGTCGTCCTCGTGCCGCTCGCGGTGGTACTCGCCGCTGCCGCCGACCGCCGAGATCGACTCGCTGGCCCGGTCGGCCGCGGCTTCGAGGGCGTCCTCGGCGGTCTTGTAGTCGGGCGCGCGCACCTGAATACGATACTCCGGCGCACCGACGTAGGTGACTTCGAGTTCGACCTCCTCGGGGACGTCGCCGTCGTCGCCCTCGGCGGCCTGCAGCGCCTCCTTGATCCGGTCGACGCCGTCGCCGGCGGGACACCGGAGGTCGACGTAGCCCGTGACGTTCACGTACGGGACGGAGACGTTCTCTCTGGCCGTCTGGACGATGGCCTCGATCTCCTCGTCGTCGAGGTCGACGTCTTCGAGCGCGCTCGTGCCGTGGATGGCCGCCGCCTCGAAGCCGTCGTAGAGCGACTCGAACTCCGCGAGAAGCGCGTTGGCGATGTCGCTGTAGCGCTCGTCTTCGAGGTCCTCGCCGAAGGCGACTTCCATCCAGTTGTCGGCCTTCTGCTCGTTTTTCCACTCTTGGATCTTGTCCTTGCGCTGGTGTTCGTTGACGTCTTTGATCGAGAGATCGATCTGCTGGGAGCCCTCGTTGACGTCGATCACCTTCGCGACGACCGTCTGACCCACGCGGACGTGATCGCGGACGTTCTTGATCCAGCCGCTCGCGACCTCGCTGATGTGACAGAGGCCGCGCTTGTCTTGGTACTCGTCGAGGTCGACGAAGACCCCGAAATCGGTTATCTCGTCGACTTCGCCGACGACGAGCTCACCCGTCTCGGGCCAACCGCTGTACTTCATATATTAGATCCTCCGAACGGAGACTTACGCCTCGGCCGAGCGTCGCTCGACCGTCTCGACGACCTCGCCGTGAATCTCGGCGTCGCCGCCGGTCGGCGTCGCGAGCGTGGTGCCGCACACGGCGCAGTTGACGGTCGTCGACGCCTTGCCGAAGACGACCTGTTCGTTGTCGCAATCCGGACACTTGACGCGGTAGAAGTTCCCTGCCATCGTTACTCCTGGAACGTGAGGCGGCCCGCGCGCCATCCCTCTCGCATGTGGGCCTTGCCGCAGTCCGAGCAGATGTACTTCAGGTGCGTCTTCTTGGTGGGCTTGTCGCCACCGGGCACCTTCGAGAACTTACCGGCGTTTCCGATGACCGCCTTGTTGCGGCGGGTCTGTCGGGCGTTCCACTTCATTCCCGTCGAGCGACCCGAGCGGACCTTCTCGACTTCGTGCTCGTGATGCCCGTCACAGTTCGGGCAGTACGTGTTGAATCGGCGTGGCATTTCCATAGATATCGACCTTGTGCCTGTTTCGACATCGCCAGTTAAAACCCGTTTGGTTCGGATCGACGCCGACGGCCGCGTTTCGACGGTCTCGCGCCTGTGGTGCGGGTTCGTGTCACACACGGGCTGGCCACGCGTCGGTCTCGGCATCGCGCTGAGTCCCCACCGAACCGTCTCCGAAGCGATTAAGCCCCGACTGAGCAAACGGGCTCGTATGAAGAAGGTCATCATCCGCGGGGACCCCGGCATCGGACGCGGCGCGACCATCGAAGTCGACGGCGAGGAGGTCATCTGCTTCGGCATCGACCGCCAGAGCGACTACCACGGTGCCGACCGCCCGCAACTGTGGTGCACCGTCGGCAGCGAGGACGAACGCGAAGCGTTCGAGAAGCGGGAGTTCGTCCCTCACTTCCTCGACGTCGTCGCCGTCGACGCAGAGGCCGTGACCGTCATCGAAAAGCGCGGCGCGTAACTCAGTCAGACCGCGGCGCGGGCGTTCGTCCGACTATCAGCAAATCAGCGAATTTCACCTGTCGTCGAGCGCGTCGAGGTCGACCTCGTAGATCGTCACGTCGCCGGAGCGGTGCGCGACCTCGATCGCCTCGGAGCCGAACGCCACCGAGCCGTAGCGAGCGCGCTCGCTCGGTCCGACCCAAATGTAGCGCACCTCGTACTCCGCGAGCAACGCCGCCCGCTCGGACGCGGATCCCGTGTACATCGCGTCGACGTCGCGGACGCGATCCATATACGCGTCCTCGCCTCGATACCCGATCTCGTGTTGCCAGCCGGCGACCGTGGGAACGCCCGTCAGACTCGACGCGGGGTTGGCGTGCCAGCTGTACATCGCTCTGGGTCGCTCGTCGGTCCCGCCCGGATAGGTCAGCGTCCCCGGCGCTTCGAGCATCGTCGGCTGCCCCGACCTCCCGTCGACCCACTCGATCGCGTCCGCCTGCTCGGGGTGATCGGTCTCGACGAACTGCGTCGCGTCCAGCGTCGGCCCACCGGCCGGGCCGCTCTCGAAGTGCGCACCGAGCGCGAGGACGCCGTACACGCTCGTCGACGCGACGAGCCCGACAACGAGGGCGACGCCGGCGACGACGCGCAGGACGTCCCGAGGCGAGTGCGACCGTTCACCCTCATCGCCCGACGCTGCATCCGGGGTCGCCGACCGTTCGCCCGACTTCGCCGATCGTTCGCTCGCCTTTGCTCGTCCGTTCGTCTCCGCTCGTTCGCTCGCCCCCGCTCGCGCCCCGGACCCGACGCGAGACGCCGCGTTCAGTATCAACCCGGACAGCGCCACGCCCATCGCAGTCCCCCAGAACACCCACACCTGCGAGTACGTCTTGAACACGGTGTTCATCCGCCCGGGTCCGGCCTGCTCGCTCACGTACACCAGTTCGACGATGGTGGCCAGTCCGGCTCCGGCGGCGACGAGGACGGCCTCGTAGCCGATCGACGCCGACGTTCGGAGCCCGACCCACGCGAGGACGAGAAGCGGCACCGACACCGCGAGCGCGGCGAGTCCGATCTGCGTGCCGACGACGCCGACCGCGACGACGCCCGCGAGGAGGAGCCACGGTCGGTCGATCCGGATCTCCGAGAGGAGGTAGCCGCCGAGGCCGACGACGAACGCGCCGTGAACGAGGAGCAACCCACCGAGGCCGCTGCGCATCTCCGGACCCAGCAGTTCGATCGCTCGCTCGCCGCCGCCGGTGGCCGCCCCGAGGAGGAACGGCGACGCGAGGACGGTGGCCGCGACAGCCGCGACGCCGGCGACGACGAACGAGGCCGCGAGGCGGTCTACCTCCCGCGGGACACCGAGATCCGGGAGTCGCTGTCGAATCCCCGGAGTCCGCGGAAGCAGCGACCACGCGTCGGCGGGCGAAAAGAGCGCCGCCAGCCAACCCAGCGCGAGCACGCTCGGAAAGCTCCACGTGCTCTGAACCGCCTGCCACGCCCCGAGGAGTGGGACGACGGCGAAAAGCAGGACGCGCCGACGCCGATGCGCCGGTTCGGGCGTCCGGTAGTACGCGTATCCGACCGCGGCGGCGAGCAGCAGCGTCGGCGTGCCCATCATATGCGCGTGGAGGTCGCCGTTGAGCCACGCGAACAGCGGAAATTCGTTGATGGTCCCCGGAATGACCCGCGAGGCGTCCCAGTAGCTGAACGATCCGACGCCGCCGAGCAGCGCGTCGACGGTGTACCCGCTCCGCGCGGCGACGAACTCGGCCGCAGGTCGCCCGACGGACGTCGGCAACGCGCCCACAAGGAGCTGACCGGCCGTGACGAGGTTGCTCGCGAGGCCGACGAAGAAGACCGCGACGACGCCCGCGAGTCGACGGCGGACACGCGGCGTCGAGAGTCTCCCTCCTGCGGTCGAACGCGCGCGGTCAGCGCCGATCGCCCCCGCCAACTCGAACGCTGCGGTGACCAAAGAGGCGTAGAAGCCAGCGAGCGCGAGGTTGTAGGCGAACCGCGGCGGCGTCGCCGTCAGCCACGAGAGCAGCGTCGCCGTCAGGTGCCCGCCGTAGTAGTACTTCACCGACTCGTTCGCGAACCAGAAGTCCTCCGGGGGCAGGACCGGCGAGCGCGCGAGCGTCTGCAGGAGCCCGAAGTCGAGAAACTTCTCGCCGCCGCCCGGGTGGACGGCCGGGTCGAACGCCCGAACCGCGACGAGGAAGGCGAAAGCGAGGAGGAACACCGCCGCGGCGTCGGTGGCGGCGTCGACGTCGATGTCGACCGCGAGGCGGACCTCCCCTTCACGCAGCGCGGCGAGGTCAAGCGCGGCGAGCGCACTCGCGAGCAACAGCGTCAGGAGGCCGAGCGCGAGCGCGATCGGCCCCCACGTCAGCTGTCCGATCCAGTAGGCGGGGAGGCTGAGGACGACGAGCGACGCGGGGACTGCGAGGCCAGCGCCGCGGCCGACGCTGTGGGGGAGTAGTCGGGCGACGAGCGGCAGTCCGAGCGCGAAGAGCGCGGCGTAGAGGACCAGCCAGCGAGCGACGAGAGCGTACTCCATTCTCCGTGTTGACGGAGCGAGAGCCCGGGACATACCTCTTGTGATGCGCCGAGTCTCGACGGGGCGCTGGCAGTGCTCCCCCGGTGACACCGCCCGTCCGCTCGCTAGCGGTTCGCTTTTCACACAGAAGCCGGTACTCGGAGGTGATGACTCGTGCCGTCGGGATCGTCGTCCCCGCCTACCGGCCCGATCCCGAGCGACTCGGCGGTTACCTCCACGCCCTCACGGAGCGGCTCGACCCGGCAGTGATCCGGGTCGAGGCCGACGCCCCGCGCTCGGACCTCCGCGAGCGGCTCGGCCGACTCCCCGACTGCGTCGAGCTCGCGACTGTCGACGCGCGACGCGGGAAGGGGGCGGCGATAACCGCGGGATTCGAGGCACTCCTCAAGGGCGGTGCGTCCGCCGGATCCGATGCGACCGCGCGAAACGTCGAGGTTCTCGCGTTCGCCGACGCCGACGGGAGCACGCCTGCCGACTCGTTCGCGGCCGTCGTCGACGCCGTCACCGGGGGGGACGCCGACCTCGCGGTCGGCTCGCGGCGGCACCCCGACGCGGACGTGGCGTCGCATCAGACCTTCGCGCGCCGTCGCCTCGGAGACGGCTTCGCGTGGCTCGCGCGGCGCTTCCTCGACGAGCAGCTCTACGATTACCAGTGCGGCGCGAAGGCGCTCACCGTCGACGCGTGGCGAGCCGTCCGCACCCACCTCTACGAGCCGGGGTTCGCGTGGGACATCGAACTCGTCGCCGTCGCGGGCGCGCTCGACTGTCGGATCGCGGAGATCCCCGTTCGGTGGGAGGACCGACCGGATTCGACCGTCTCGACGGTCGAAACGACGCTGCAGCTCGCCCGCGCGCTGGTGACCTCGCGACATCGAGCGCGCCTGCTCCGGGAGGATCGCGTCCACGAACTGCTCGACGCGCGAACGCGAAACGAACCGTCCCTCGTCGATCGACTCGCCGCGGTGGAGGCGGCCGATGCCGTCGAGGCCGACTGAATGATTCGTAACGCGATCGACGAACTCGCTTCGAGCGTCCGGTTCGGGAAGTTCGTCTCCGTCGGCGCGATCGGCGCGGTCTTCGATATGACGACGACGACGGCGCTCATTGTCGGGTTCGGCGTGCTCGGCGAGTACGCGAAGCTCGTCGGCGCGGAGGTCGCCATCGTCGTGATGTTCGCGATCAACGAGCGCTGGACCTTTTCAGAACTCGGCGCGCCGGGGCGGGTTCCGACGCTGAAGCGCTTTCTCCGCTCGAATCTCGTCCGCAGCGGCGGGCTCGCGGTGCAGTTCCTGATCGTCCGCGGACTTCGCCAGCTCGACGTTACCGTTCCCCTGTTCGGGTTCGACCTCTGGCAGCTGATCCCGATCCCCATCGCGATCGGCGCGTCGATGTTCCTGAACTACGTCGCCGAAAGCCTGCTCACGTGGCGCGTGATGCGATCCTGAACCGAGTGTGAAATTGCCACACTGCGGGCGAAACACAATCCTTAACCGTAACCCCAGACTTCGTTTCGATAGCGGGATGGGATAGCCAGGAGATTCCGCCGGGCTCATAACCCGGAGATCGGTAGTTCAAATCTACCTCCCGCTATGTTTTTGCCGAACTCACGTCGCGAGGCGCTCTCGTCGCCGAGCGAACCGTGCGTTCGGCGACATAGCGACGAGTAGATTTGAACCAAGGAGTGGAGCGAGCAGACGCGAGCGAAACGACTGAGGTTCAAATCTACCTCCCGCTACTCTCCTGACACTACTCATCTGAGTCGTTCAGTTATCACCGACAGAAAACGGTGCGGGTCGCGTTCGCCGCGATGCATTTTGGTGCCGAGATCCACGCAGTTCTCGCAGATCAGTAATCGATCCGACCGCCCGAAGAGAGGTCGCGCTCCTCGGAGAGGCCCGTTTCCGCGGCGTCCCACTCGTCGTCGGTAAGGTACACCACGCCGTCGTCGATGGTCACCTCGAAGGTGTCGAGGACGGCACCCTCACAGGGGCCGAAGTCGCAGACGCCGCTTTCCTTCTCGAAGGTCGCGCCGTGTTTCTGACAGACGATGTCGCCGTTTCTGACGAGCGCGCTTGATCCCTTGTCGAGTCTGACGTCCCGCCAGTGCGGACAGTAGTTCGTAAAGGCGACTACGCTGCCGTCGTCGAGGCGCGTGAGCACGCCCTCCGTCTTCTCGAACCCGGATTTCGCGGTGAACACGACCGTCTCCTCGGCGGTGACGTCGTCCGCGCCGACGATGCGGCGTTCCTCGTCCATAGCGCGCGTTTGCGGTCGGTCGATTCAAGCGTGACGATTCGCGGTCGTTCGCACAGACGCCGATTCCCGGTTTCGACACGCTACGCGTCGCCCGCGGAGTCGGCGTCCGTACCGGCGGGCTCGGCGTCCATATCGCCGTAGTGCGCCGCTTCCACGCGTTCGTCGTAGAGCCGCCGGAGCAACGTCGTCAGCGGACCGCCGCCGACGTCGATGCCGTCGACCGTCTCTACCGGCCGAATCTCCCACGTCGTGTTCGTCACGAACGCCTCCGCGGCCCCGCGGATGTCGTCCGGGGTGAACGCGCCCTCGCGGATCGGAATCCCCTCTGTTCGTGCGATGTCGAGTACCTCCGCGCGGGTGATCCCCGGCAGGACCGGACCGTCGAGGCTCGACGTACAGAGCGCCCCGTCGTCGACGAAAAAGAGGTTGCTCGTCGCGCCCTCCGTCAGGTGACCGTCGCCGTCGAGCATCACCGCCTCGTCGGCGTCGGCGACGCGGAGTTCGAGCCGCGCGAGGATCCCGTTCAGGTAGTTGTGGGTCTTCGCGCGCGAGGGGAGCGCCGCGTCGGGGACGCGTCGTGTCTTCACCGTCTGGAGCGTCGCCGGGCCGTCCCAGAGCGGCTCGCCGTCGACGCCGCCGCGCGGGAGGGGGTTGACCTGCACGACGACCGTCGGGTCGACGTCGGGACTCGGCGTCAGCTTCCCGGGCTGGACGCCGCGCGTGACCGAGAGCTTCACGTAGGCGTCGTCGAGATCGTTCGCCGCCAGCGTCTCGTCGACACGGTGCTTCAGGTCCGCGTCGGACAGGCCGTGATCGAGCGAGATGGCTTCGGCAGATCCGGCCAAGCGCTCGGCGTGGGCCTCCCAGCGGAACACGTCACCGCCGTACGCGCGGAGGGTCTCGAACACCGCGTCGCCGTACATAAACCCGCGGTCGCGGACGCTGACTGTCGCCGCGTCGGCGGGGACGAGTTCGCCGTCGACGTGGTACTGCAAGTCCGTCATTTCGCTCCGGTGGGTACGATCTGCCGGTCCCGGCCTGCAATCACCGCAGCCCGCGGATCATTCCTCGCGCGCACGTTCGATCCACGTCGCGACCCGCTTCTCGGAGACGTCGACCTCGGCGGCGAGGTCGCCGGCGTCGGCCGCCGCGAGGTCGGAGACGGTCTCGATACCGGCGTCACCGAGACGTTCCGCGTAGGCCGGGCCGATCCCCTTCAGCGTCTCGACCGGTTCGGAGCTCTCGTCCGCTGACCCCTCGTCAGTTTCGTCACCGGCTTCGCTGTCTTCCGCCTCTGCTTCGGCGTCTTCCGCCTCCGCTTCGCCGTCTTCCGCCTCATCGACCGCGTCAGCGTCGGGAGTTTCCGTCGACGTGACCGCTTCCGCGGGCTCCTTTCCGGTCTCCTCGTCGACGAGCGTCTCAGTCGACGCCGACGCGTCGGTCTCGGCGGCAGCCGCGTCCTCCGGCGTTTCGGCGTCGTCGGGGTCCGGAGAAACCGATTCGTCGCCCTCGCCGGACGTCTCGACGACTTCGGCCGGCTCCTTGCCTTCAGCCTCGTCGACGAGGGTCTCCGTCGACGCCGCCGCGTCAGTGTTCGCCGCGGCTGCCCCGGCTCCGGCCGCTGCGTCCTCGGACGAGTCAGCGGACTCGGACTCGGCGTTTGTTCCCTTGACCGACGCTTCGGTCGACGCATCGGCGGCGTCGCGGTCCTCGCGCGTTTCCCGCTCGACTGAGACGGTGCCCTCGGATCCGGACGACGATTCGTCTGTGTCCGACGTCGTCGGATTCGTCGACGTCGACTCGTCAGTGCGTCCGCCGCCGAGGAGCGAGCGGAGCGACGACAGGATCGTATCGAAGATGCTCATCGCGTCGATGGTATGTCCGTCGACTATTTAAAAGCCGTTCCGTCGAGCGCCGTATGTGTCAGGAGTCCGTCGTTGCGCGTCGTCTGTGTCGGAGTGCGCCGTTGCGCGTCGTCTGTGTCGGAGTGCGCCGTTACGCGTCGTCTGCGTCGCCCTCGTCAGCTGACTCTTCGTCGTCGACATCGTCGGCGGCGGTATCCTCATCCGAATCCGAGCCAGCCTCAGCGGCGTCCTGCAGTTGGCTCCGGAGTTGCGGCATCGCTCCGGTGAGGTCGCCGACGAGCGTCTCGGCGTCTTCGATCGAGGCGAGCAGTTCCTCGACGGCCTCGACCTCCGCTTCCAGAGAGTCGGGGTCGTCGAACGCGTCGGCGCGCTGGCCGACGATGAACGTCTTTTTCGCCTGTCGGAGGTGCTCCTCTGCGTCGTTGACGTCCAGCGCCGACTTGAGCGCGTTCAAGACGCCGAGGACGTTGTCGGCCTCCGTTTCCCACACGTCGTCGGGGTCGGGCAGCTCCGCCCGCGCGTCGGCGAGGTGGCTTTCGACCTCCTCGCGCATCTCCGCAGCAGCCTCTCCGAACAGGTCGTCGTCAGCGAGTGTGCTCTGGCTACTCATATCATCGGATTCGAGGCCGGAGAGGTTAAAAACACGCCCGAAAGTGAAAGTGAAATCCGTCGGTTCGGCTTTCCTCCCCCGCCTCACGCCTCGACGGCGACGAGTTTCATACGCGGGTAGTCGCCGTCCATCTCCATCCGCGTCCGAACCGTCACGCCCTCGTATTCGACCCGCATTTCGACGTCGATAAAGCGCCCTGTGAGTTCGGTGTACTCGGCGGACTGAGAGGCCAGCACCTCGGCGATGCGATCGGTCCTGACGTCGACGTCGACGTCGACGCAGTAGGGCTGGTTCTCGATCGATTCCTCCATCGCGCGACCGAGGCTCTCGGCGCTTTTCGGGCTGACTGGCGTCCCCGCGAACTGGTGGTACAGCGATCCGAACTTGATCCCGGCCTCGAAACAGGCCGATTCGGCATCGGTGGGCATACTCGGTCCACGTCCCCCCGGGCAAAGGGCGTGTCGTCGCGGACGCGTTCGTCCGTGCGGGAGTGATGCGAGGAACGGTGCACTGGGATCGACGTGTCTACACGTATGCTCTGGGAGCGACGTGTCACACGCCTATCACCGGCACAAATCGGACGTTTCTTGGCGTCGCCTCACGGACGGATTATCGAATGGACGAGCCGGTTCTCCTGACAGGGGCGGGCGGACGCGTCGGACAGGCGATCCTGCGCCACCTCGGCGAACGCTTCGAGTGGCGGCTGCTCGACAGGGAACCGCTGTCGGCGACGAAGCTTCCGGCGGGCGTCGACGAGGGAGACGTGTTCGTCGCCGACGTCACCGACGACGACGCGGTCCGCGAGGCGTTGGACGGCTGCGCCGCGGTGATCCACTTAGCGGGCGACCCCCGGCCCGAAGCCCCGTGGGACAGCGTCCTGCAGAACAACATCGACGGCACGCAGACGATGTACGAGGCGGCCGTCGAGGTCGACGTCGGAAAGTTCGTCTTCGCCTCCTCGAACCACGCCGTGGGCGCGTACGAGACCGATTCGCGGACCCCCGAGATGTACCGCCCCCACGGCGACTTCCGGCTCGACGGGACCGAACTGCCCCGCCCGAGCAATCTCTACGGCGTGAGCAAGGCGACCGGCGAAGTGCTGGGCCGGTACTACCACGATCATCACGACCTCTCGGTCGTGAACGTCCGCATCGGCAACCTCACCGAGGGACACCCGCCGATCGACTACGAGCGCGGGCAGGCGATGTGGCTCTCCTACCGCGACTGCGCGCATCTGTTCGAGCGCTGTGCGCTGGCCGACTACGAGTACGAGATCGTCTACGGCATCTCCGACAACGACCGGAAATACTACTCGATCGACCGCGCACGCGACGTGCTAGGCTACGAGCCGCGGGACAACTCCGCCGAATGGAACGGCGACGAGCGGGTCGGCGACGAGTAGGTCAACGACCCGCGGGACAGCTCCGCCGAGTAGGTCGACGGCGAGCGAAAAGGTCGCAGAAACTCACTCGAACAGCCCCGAGTCCGAGACGTCGCGCTCTCTCCCCCGGCGGCGTTCGACGTGTCCCCGCAGCCGTTCGTAGACCAGCGCCCGCCGTTCTCTGTCGGCCGCGAACTCGAACAGCATTCCGACGAAGCCCCGGGAGCGGGGCGACGCGACGTCCGTCGGGGGTTCTTCGTCTCGCGTTTCATCCTGCGCTTCGCCTCGTTCGTCGCGTGCGTACCTGACGGCGTCGGCGACGACGGCCTCGTCGAAGGCGTCGTACTCGTTGGCGAGGATTTCGGCCGCGGTCGCGACCTCCTCGAAAGTCAAGTCCGTTGGTTCGAGCGCGTCGCCCTCGTACCGGAGCGCGACCGGCGAACGGCGTTCTGCGATCTCGGGATCGTCGGCGAGTCGGCGGAGGTACGCGCGTACCTCGCCGACGTTCACGCCCCTGTCGTCGACGCCGACCAAGTACCGCTCGGCGCTCTCGGCGAGCCCGCGCGCGCCGCTCCAGTTGCGGTTTCGGGCGTGATGTACCGCCGCGGCGTACTGGATGAGTCCGTGAAGTAGGCGCTCGTCGGGGGTCCCGTCGTCGAGCGCCAGCCACTGCGCTTCCCACGCGTCGTGGGCGGCGTGGCGATCGCCCGCGTTGAACACGGCGACGCCGATTCGGAGCGCGTCCTGCACGGTCGCCTCTCGACGACGAGCGAGTAAATACTCGGCGTTCGTCGAGGGAGGCGGTGACGGACTTATCCGCGTGCGGGCCGTTCGTTCACGCGAACAGCCGATGACCGCACCCCAATCCCTCCGGAGCGATCGATGACCCGCGCGCAAGTGACGTGTCTCGATTGCGGCACCGAGTTCGTCCGCCCGAGCGGGTATACGGGCAACTACTGTCCCGACTGCCACGAGTCGTGGGTACAGGAGAGTGACGACGTCGGAACGTCGCGCCCCGAACCCCGGCGGCTCCGCCCCGAGACGACGCCGTCGATTCGGCACCGCGACGACGACGACGCCGACCTGCCGTCGCGATACGACGCGGAGTAAATTTCGGGCACGCTCGTCGCATAGCGCCGGTAAAATGTAGCGACCTGACGGAGTCCCCACGAGCCGCGCGGGACCGTCGGTCCCGCTGGAAACCGGCGTAAACGACGCCGGTGACGAAGTGAGCGACCTGACGGAGATTTGAACGTACTCGCAAATCATAGATTTGCTCGCTGCTCAAATCTCCGCGACGTCCGTTTCCTGCAGCACAGACCCCTCGCTTCGCTCGTCGTGTTGTGCTGCAGAGAAACGTCCTGACGGAGATTTGAACTCCGGTCCCTGGCTCCGCAAGCCAAGAGGATAGTCCACTACCCTACCAGGACTCATCTCTCCGTACTGCGGGTTGACTTATGAGGGTTACGATGCAACGGGGCCGCGGCATCAGTGCACACGATAGACGGGTCTCGGAGTCAGTATCGAAAAGATGGCCGGAGGTTTTCAGGCAATATACGCTGCTATATCGGAGTAGAGTGATCCACCTAATTGGGCGGGGGATACTGTAAGATCCGTCCAATTGCCAATATTTGTGGTGAGATGTGTCATAACCGAAAGATTAGGTCGGCGAACAGAACACAATGTGTCAATCCTATCCGTTCCAGCCGGCTACAGATGCTGACAGGAAGAACGGTTCTTTAGGGACGGGTGTCTTTTCGGCGGTTATGGCACATCCCGTTAGCTCACTCTGGGGGCGATACCGATCCGTGCCGCTCATCTACCGGATCTTCGTCGCATTCGTCCTCGGCTCGGTCGCAGGAATCGCCTTCGGCGAACGGATGACAGTCGTCGAACCGCTCGGCGACCTGTTCCTCCGACTGCTCAATATGCTCGTGATCCCGATCATCGTGTTCACGTTGCTCACCGGGATCAGACAGCTCTCTCCCGCTCGACTCGGTCGGATCGGCGGAGCCACCGTCGCGCTGTACGCCGTGACGACGACCATCGCGGGGATCATCGGTCTCGTCGTCGCGAACGTGTTGCAGCCGGGTCGCGGCGTCGAGTTCGCCGGCGGCGAGGCGCAGTCGCAGACACCGCCGTCGCTGACCGAGGTCGTCCTCGGTATCGTCCCGAGTAACCCCGCCGCGGCGATGTCCGAAGGGAACCTGCTGGCGACCGTGTTCTTCGTGATCGTCTTCGGGATTGCGCTCACCTACGTCCGCGCGCGACAGGACGACCTCGCAGACAGCGTCGACTCGCTGTTCGAGGCGTTCGAGGTCGCCGCCGAGGCGATGTTCGTCGTCGTTCGCGGCGTACTCGAATACGGCGTTATCGGTGTCTTCGCGCTGATGGCCGCCGGGATCGGCACCGAGGGTATCGGCGTCTTCACCTCGCTCGGTGCACTCGTCCTCGCCGTCGCGGTCGCGGTCACGATCCACATCGTCGTCACCTACCTGTTCCTCCTGATGGGCGTCGTCGCCGGCGTCTCGCCGATCGCGTTCCTCGCGGGCGCGAAGGACGCGATGCTGACCGCCTTTGCGACGCGTTCCTCCAGCGGGACGCTACCGGTGACGATGCAGAATGCCGACGAGGACCTCCGGATCAAAGAACACGTCTACTCCTTCGCGCTGCCGGTCGGCGCGACGGCCAATATGGACGGCGCGGCCATCCGCCAGGCGATCACGGTGATGTTCGCCGCCAACGTCGTCGGCCAGCCGCTCGCGCTGACCGAGCAGGCGTTCGTCCTGCTCGTGGCCGTCCTCATCAGCATCGGTACCGCGGGCGTTCCCGGCGCGGGGATCGTGATGCTCACAGTCATCCTGACGCAGGTTGGCCTCCCGCTGGAGGTCGTCGGCTTCGTCGCCGGCGTCGACCCGATCCTGGGCCGAATCGCCACGATGAACAACGTCACCGGCGACCTCGCGATCTCGACCGTCGTCGGCAAGTGGAACGACGCGATCGACCTCGAGGAGGGCGTCTGGGCGAAGGGGAGAGACCACCTCGGCCCCGTCGTCCCCGGCGGCGACTGACCGACGCGGTCGGGATTCGCAACGCGCGACCGACAGTCGGCGTCAACACCGCGAAGGGACAAGGGCGCGTTTGATTCTCCGCTGTTTCTTTTGGCACGTCGGACGTACTTGGAGATATGCACCGACGAACCGTCCTGTCTGGCCTCGCAATCGCCCTCCCGACCGCGCTCGCCGGCTGCACTGGAAACGCTGGCCCTGGTGCACCCGATGGCACCGACTCGACGGACGAACCAACCGACACCGACGCACCCGACGAAACCGACACCCCGAGCAACACCGAGACGCCGGGCGACAACGAGACAGTGACGCCCGGACGCGTCTCCGCGAGCCTCACGCCCCGCGAGGAGTGCTCGGGGCCGGGCGAGGCGACGGTCAGCTTCGGCGACGAGACGATCTCGGTCGTCGGTTGTGTCGTCGGGAACAACGGCTGTAACGTCGCGCGGCTGCAGGACACCGGCTACGACGCCGACACCGGGGAAGTGAGCGTCGTCGTCGCCGCCGTCGAGGAGCGCGAGGAAGGCGAAGCGTGCACCGAGGCGCTCGTGAACCTCGGGTACGAGGTCGCGATCGAGACCGACGGCACGAACGTAACGAGCGTTCGGGTCGTTCACGACGATGTCGACGGTCGTCGGACGGTCGCCGACGTGACGAAGTAGCGCGCACGAAGAAACGCGTCGCGGCCGCGACTCGCGGTGACTGATTCCCGCGGCGAACCTTCTTATACGAAACCGACGCCACACCCGTCGTGCCAAGAATCGACGCCGAAACCGAACGACTCCGAGCGGGGGGAGCCATCGAATCGACTGACGAATGTGCCTCCGAAATCCGAATCGCGACCACCGACAAGACAACGCTTAAGCGGCGTCCTGCCTTGGCTGTGGATATGTCTGTGGCCGCAGCCGCTCGAACCGCGGGTTTCGCGCTCGACCTTGCGGGTCGTCACCGAGGGGGTGCCGCGTAGATGGGCGCGATCGAGGACGTGTACGATGACCTCGACACCGACGTCGACTTCGAGGAGTTCGAGGCCGCCGTCGAGGACAAAGTCGAACAGATGGGCGGTCTCGCCGACGAGGAGACCGCGGCGATGCTCATCGCCCACGAGTTGCGCGACGAGGAGGTCGAGGGCATCGCCGACGTCGCTCCCGGAATGGAGGACGTGAAGTTCCTCGCGAAGGTGATGAGTATCGGCGACGTTCGGACCTTCGAGCGCGACGGCGAGGACGAGGACGGGAAAGTCGTCAACGTCGACGTCGCCGACGAGTCCGGTCGGATCCGGATCACGATGTGGGACGAGATGGCCGAAGGCGCGGTCGAACGACTCGAAACGGGACAGGTGCTCCGCGTGGCCGGGCGACCGAAAGACGGCTACAACGGCATCGAAGTCGACGTCGACAAGGTCGAGCCCGCGCCCGACGCCGAGGTCGACGTGCAGGCGCGTGATTCCTACCGCGTCGAGGACCTCGCGCTGGGCCTCTCTGACGTCAACCTGAAGGGTCGCGTACTCAGCACCGACAGCGTCCGGACGTTCGACCGCGACGACGGCTCGGAGGGCCGCGTCTCGAACCTGACGCTCGGCGATCCGACCGGCCGGATCCGGGTGACGCTCTGGGACGAGAAGGCCGACCTCGCGACGGAGTTCGCGGCCGGCGAATCGGTGGAGGTCGTCGACGGCTACGTCCGCGAGCGCGACGGGACGCTCGAACTCCACGTGGGCAACCGCGGCGCGGTCGACGCCGTCGACGAGGCGATCGAGTACGTGCCGGACACCCGCGAGATCGACTCGCTGGAGATCGACGAGACCGTCGACATCGCGGGCGGCGTCATCGAGACCGACCCGAAGCGGACGTTCGACCGCGACGACGGCTCGCAAGGGCAGGTCCGGAACGTGCGCGTGAAAGACGAGACGGGCGACATCCGCGTGGCGATGTGGGGCGACAAGGCCGACCTCGACATCGATCTGGCGGATTACGTCGTGTTCACCGACGTCGAGATCCAAGACGGCTGGCAGGACGACCTCGAAGCCTCCGCGGGCTGGCAGTCGACGGTGAGCGTGATGGACGACGCGCCCGAGGACGCCGCCGATACCGACACCGACGCCGCGCAGTCGACCGGGCTCGGTGCGTTCGAGAGCGGCGATGCGACGGAGACGGGAGGTAGCGGGGTCGGATCGGGCGAGAGCTCGACGGACCAAGTCGCATCCGGTGGCGGAGGAGGCTCGGCGGCCGCAGCGGTGGCGGAGTCGCCGAACGAATCCGGGGCGGCCGGCGAAACCGAGACGTTCACCGGGACCGTCGTGCAGGCGGGAAGCCCGGTCGTCCTCGACGACGGGACCGAAACGCGGAGCGTCGAGACCGACGAGTCGCTGCGGCTCGGCGAGAAGGTGACCGTCACCGGTCCCGTCAGCGACGGACGGATCACCGCCGAGGACGTCGAGCGGCCGAGCTGAGCATAGCATCGGCCCTCCGGGCGATGCCGATTCGGGGCCGTGTGGGTGCCGACTTCGACCCCGAGCCGCGACAGGGAGCGATCCTTCGGAGCGGTTGCGCCGTCGAGAGCGCCCGAGAACGGCGGAGCGTTACGGAAAGGATTATACGCGGGTCGAACTGGATATAGTGGTAATGAGTGTCGAGTTGCCGTTCGCCCCCGTGGATGCGATCATTCGACGGAGAGCCGGCGACCTCCGGGTGAGTTCCGGGGCCGCCGAGGAGCTCGCTCGCCGCGTTCAAGCGCACGGGGCGGCGCTCGCCGTCGACGCCGCCGAGCGAGCGGCCGCAGACGACCGCAAGACCCTGATGGCCGAGGACTTCGACGTCCAGCAGGTCGTGAGCCGCCGCGATCTCGAACTGCCGATCGCGCCGATCGACCGCATCGCGCGCCTCGAAATCGACGATCGGTACCGCGTCTCGATGAACGCGCGGATCGCGCTGGCGGACATCCTCGAAGACTACGCCGACAACGTCGCGAACGCGGCGGCGACGCTCGCTCGACACGCCGACAGACGAACCGTGCAAGCCGAAGACATCGAGACGTACTTCGCCCTCTTCGAGTAGCGATGCAGTTCGGCTACAGCGAGACGTGTCTCGCACACGACACCGGCGAGCGGCACCCTGAGACCGCCGACCGCCTGCGAGCGATCCGCCGGGCGCTCGCGAAGCGGCACGGCGTCTCCTACGTGGAGGCCGATCCCGCCGACGAGGCGTCGGTCGCGACCGTCCACGACGCCGACTACGTCGAGGAGATCCGCGAGTTCTGTCGGGGCGGCGGCGGGAACTGGGACCCCGACACCGTCGCCTCCGAGGCCACGTGGGAGGCCGCGACCACCTCTGCGGGCCTCGCGCAGTGGGCCGCCGAGGAGGCCGCCGCGGGCGCGAGCGGTCGCGACACGCCCTTTTCGATCGGCCGCCCGCCCGGCCATCACGCCGTCGCCGACGACGCGATGGGCTTTTGCTTCATCAACAACGCCGCCGTCGCCGCCCAGTCGGTCCTCGACGACGCCGAGGCCGACGCCGAACGCGCGGTCATCTTCGACTGGGACGTCCACCACGGTAACGGCACGCAGGACATCTTCTACGAGCAGGGCGACGTCCTCTACGCGTCGACCCACGAGGACGGCCTCTACCCCGGAACCGGCGAGATCGAGGAGACCGGCGCGGGTGACGGCGAGGGAACGACGCTGAACATCCCGCTGTCGGCGGGCGCGGGCGACGAGGAGTTCCTCCTCGCCGTCGAAGAAGTGCTCGCGCCAGTCGTCGAGCGGTTCGATCCGGACCTGTTCGTCGTCAGCGCGGGCTTCGACGCCCACCGTCACGACCCGATCTCGCGGATGCGCGTCTCGACGGAGGGGTACGCCCTCCTCACCGATCGCGTCCGCTCGATCGCCGACGCCGTCGACGCGGGCGTCGCGTTCGTTCTCGAAGGCGGATACGGCCTCGACACGCTCTCTGAGGGCGTCGCGACCGTCCACGAAACCTTCGACGGCCGCTCGCCGATGGAACCCGAGGGCGACGCGGACGAGGAGACCCGAGAACTCGTCGACGAGATCCGTCGGGTGCACGGTCTCGACGGCTGAGGGCGGGGTTCTCGACGGTAAGAGCGTTCTCGACGCCCGAAGGAGACTGACCACGGACGCGACGGCCAGAACGCTTCAGGGTCGCGGGTCGAAGTACGACGCCAGTTCCGCGCCGAAATCCTCGCAGAGCGTCGCGACCTCGTCGCCGACGAGCACGTCGTAGTCGGCGGAAAGCGCCGTTTCGATCTGCGCGCCGAGGCCGACGGAGAACAGTTCCGGAGAGCGGAGCAACGCCGCGGCGTCGGTGTACTCTCGGTCGCGCTCGACGACGTAGCGGTCGCCGTCGACGAACGGGCCGTAGCTCTCGGGCGGCGTGTCATTCCCGTCTCCGGGATCGCTCCCCTCGTGGGCGTACGCCTCGTAGAACCCCTCGGCGTGGTGGCGGACGTGCACCGGCGGGCCGTCGTGGCGTTCGATCGACGGCAGCGTCAGATGCGACAGTTCGACGAGGAGGACGGCACGCTCGTCGGCTGCGTACATCGCGCGAATCGGCTCGAACCCGCGCCGGTCGAGTTCGTCGCGGACGCCCGACAGCGACTTTCGGAGTTGAGGATAGAGCTGATCGTCGACGAGATCGGGCGCGTCGAAGACGACCGCGACGGGCGTCGTCCCGCGGCGGTCGAGGTGGGCGCGAACGGCGTCGGGATCGATCGGATCGGGCGTCCGCGACTCGAAGAGATCCTCGCGCGGCTCGGCGAGGAACTTGCGGGCGTAGTGTTGGAGCCGCGCGACGTTCTCCGCCGAGCAGACCGCCGCGACGTTCCGCGCCGGGTCCGTCGGATCGACCATCACCAGCGGGTCGTCGTGCGATCGCGCGGCGTGGTCCTCGGGGTCGAAGACGACCGGCGGGTGCCAGTCCGCGGCGGCGGAAAGCAGCGTCGCGACGTCGCCGTGTTCGAGCACGAGCAGTTCCGAGAGATAGCCCGAGAAGCCCTCGGTCCGCAAATTGCTGCCGTAGACGCCGATGCCCTTCAGGAACTGCTTGAACACCCGCATCTCGCCCGCGAGGTCGTCGTCGATGCGCTCGAGCAGGTAGGCGTTGTGGTGCGGCGTCCGGTCGACCGCCGACTGGAGCGCCGAGCCGTCGCCGACGTCGTAGCAGGGCACGAGGTCGACGTCGAACCCATCGAACGCGCCGGTGACGTAGGGATGCTCGGCGTACTCCTCGTGACCGTCGGGGAGGACCGCGTTGCCGATGTCGAGGCCGTAACGCTCCAGCGTCTCTCGGTTGAGATCGGCCGGAAACCGCACGAAGAGGTCGATGTCGCGGTCGCCCGCGAGCCACGTCCCCCGCGCCGTCGAGCCGACCTGCACGACGTCCGCGTCGATCCCGCGCGCGTCGATTTCGGCCTCGATCCGCGCGGTGAGTTCGGCCACCGCCGCCCGCATCGCCTCGCGTTCCTCGGCGTCGGGGGTGACGCGCTCGCGGACCCGTTCGATCACCCGGCGTTGTTCGTCGGCGGCCATCGTTGTCACGGCTTCGAGAGCCCCCGGCGAAAGGGTGTCGATGCGGGCGAGCCCTCCGGAGGACGCGTCCGTCGGTCTGTGGGTATCACGCACCCGTGCGGCGAAAACGAAAGCCCTATCATACTACCTCGGTCTACATTCGGGTGCGGACAGAGCCGTCGTAGCTCAGGTGGTAGAGCACCTCGCTGTTAACGAGGTGGTCCCAGGTTCGAGCCCTGGCGACGGCGTCACTTCCTCTCGACGCGACCTTCGGAGCGACGGCGTCCGAGCGACTGCGCCCCGGGATGTTCCCTCCGACGACCGCTAACGACAACGTCTAAGAGGGAGACCGCGGAACGGTAGACCGTCGGGCCCTTAGCTCAGTCTGGTCAGAGCGCTCGGCTCATAACCGGGTGGTCGTGGGTTCGAAGCCCACAGGGCCCATGTTCTAAACCCCCGTTTTCGAGCCGAAAGCACGGTGTTTTCGCCGAAGCCGCAGCGGGTTTTATGTTTCCTCAATGCCTCTTTCGGCCGGTATGAAGGTCCTCTGCATCGACATCGACTCGCTCAGAGCCGATCACGTGAGCGGCTACGGCTACCACGGCCACACGACCCCGAACATCGATACGCTGATCGACGACGGCGTCGCGTTCGAGCGGGGCTACGTCGCCAACTCCCCGTGTATGCCCTCCCGCGCGGCGCTGACGTCCGGGCGGTACGGCATCGCGAACGGCGTCGAGACCCACGGCCAGCAGTCCCAGCAGATCGACCGTCCCGAGAACCGGACCGACTGGGCGGGGTCGTGGACGGAGAACGGGCCCGAGCGGCCGTGGTGGACGCTTCCGGAGCTGTTCTTCCAGCAGGGCATCCGAACGATCGGCGTCTCATCGTTCCCGCGACACCCGGCTCCGTGGTTCTACCACGTCTGGCACGAGTTCAGACAGCCGCAGGAACCCGACGAGGAGATGACCGTCGAGTGGGGACACGTCTCCTTTCAGACGCCTCGGGCGGAGGCGGTCACCGACGAAGCCATCGACGCCTTGGAGTCAGTCGATGGAGATGAATTCTTCCTCTACGCGCAGTACTGGGACCCGCACGCGCCGTACAACCGGACCGACGAGCAGATCGAGCGGTTCCGCGACGTCGAGTTGCCGCCGCATCCCACAGCGGAGCAGATCGAGCGCCACCGCGAGTGGGACACGCTGCGCGGAGCCACCCAAGAGGGAATCGAATCGCGCGAGGATCTCAACGAACTCCTCTCGGCGTACGACGCCGAGATCCGCTACGCCGACCGCCACGTCGGCCGTCTCTTGAATCATCTCAAAGAGACGGGGCAGTACGACGAGACGCTGATCGTCCTCACTGGCGACCACGGCGAGGAGTTCGGCGAGCACGGTCTCTACCGCGAGCACTGGAGCACCCACGACGGGACACAGCGCGTCCCGATGGTGATCAAACCGCCCTCGGGGACCGGATTCGAGCCGGGCGCTCGCGAGCAGTTGATCACCAACGTCGACTTCGCGCCGACGATCGCCGACTACCTCGGTGAGACGCCGCCGGAACGCTGGCAGGGGAGTTCTCTTCGGCCGATTCTCGAATCTGCCGACGCCGAGGGCCGGGAGTTCGTCGTGTTCGATCACGGCCTGTACACCGCCCAGCGGGCGATTCGAACGGACGAGTGGAAGCTCATCCGGACGTATCACCCGGGGATGTGGGACGGCGTCCTCCCGGCGTACCAGCTCTTCGAGATGGACGCGGACCCGTGGGAACAGCGGAACGTTGCCGACGAACGTCCCGCCGTCGTCGGCGAGCTCGAAACGGAGATGTTGCTGTGGGCCGCGCGGCACAGAACCGGAAGCACGGACCCGCTGCAGCGCGTCGCCGAAGAGGGGCCCTCCGGCTACAACTCCTTCGCCGACGGGTTCGAGGGGGTCTGATCAGCACGCCGCCGACGCTCGAGGGTCACGCTGGCGACGCTCGAGAGTCACGCCAGCGAGATGTCGAGATACAGCATCACGACGATGCCGAGGATCGTCCCGAGCGTCGCGACGCGCTCGTGTCCGCCGGTGTGCGTCTCCGGAACGATCTCGTCGCTGATGACGAACAGCATCGCGCCGGCGGCGAATCCCATCGCGTAGGGGAGCAGCACCGCGGCCGACTGGACGGCGTACGCGCCGAACACGGCCAACGGGATCTCGACGACGCCCGAGCGGATCCCGGTGAAGACGGCGTACGCGCGTCGGTTCAGTCCGGCGTTGACGGCCGCGACGGAGACGGCCAATCCCTCGGGGATGTTCTGAATTCCGATCGCGAGCATCAGCGGAATCGCGCCCGCGACGTCGCCGCTGCCGAACCCGACGCCGACGGCGAGCCCCTCCGGCATATTGTGCAGCGTGATCGCGAAGATGAACAGCACCACCGGGGCGAGGCGCTCGTCGTTCAGCGGTAGCGACTCGCTGGGGTCGGCCGCGTCGGCGCGGCGGCGACCCGTCAGGAGGAAATGCGCGTGCGGGACGAGGACGTCGGCGCGGTCCAAAAACAGTGCGCCGAGGAGGACGCCAACGAGGACCGGGATCGGATTGCCGTTCGAGTACTGCTCGATGCCGGGGATGATGAGGCTCGTGAAACTCGCCGCGAGCATCACGCCCGCCGCGAACCCGAGCGCGCCGTCGAGCGCCCGTTCGGAGGGATTCCGCCAGACGAACACAAGCGACGCGCCGAAGAGGTTCATCCCGGCGATGACGAGCCCCCCGGCGAGCCCGTGGACCACGGGGTTGGTTCCGAACCACCGGACGAACAGCTCGGCGATCACTTCGAGACCCCCCCGTCGGTCCCCCGCGCTCGCGGCCGAAAGACGATCCCGGCCATTCGAGAGCTGCGAGAGCGGGTCATAGGAGACACGTCGCCTGCGAGGGGCTTATAAATTGGTCGTGACCGGGAGGTGAAACCGGACGACCACCGGAGACGAAACCCACAAGACCTAATCGGACGCGTCCGAACCAACGCGTATGGAACGGACCGGCGGGAAGCGACCGTGGCTGGCGGCGCTGCTCGGGACGTTCGCCACCGGGCTCGGCCACCTCTATCTGCGCCGCTGGCGGCGAGGGCTAGGCTGGTTCGCGGCCGCCGTCGCCGTCTCGTATCTCTTCGTCCCTATGGAGGCCACGCAGGCGCTGTTGGCCGGAGAGAACGCCGATCCGGTGGCGCTCGCCCCCGTGATCGCGGTCAGTGTCGCCAGCATCGCCGACGCCTACGTCGTCGCGCGCCGTGACCAGCAGCGCGCGCGCCAATCGACCACCGCGGCGGAATCAGTCACGTCGGAATCGGACGGCTCGACGGGTTCGCTCGAGGAGCGTCGCGAGGGCGAACCGGGTGCGAGTACCGCGGCGACGACGCAGTCGGTGAAAGCCGCGGTCGGGTCCGAGAGCGCCGACAGTTGTCCGCACTGCGGGAAGGAATTGGATCCGGAGTTAGACTTCTGTCCGTGGTGTACGACGCGGCTGGACTCGGCGGACCGTACCGACAACTGACGTCAGCTCGCGCTGTGGCTCACGCTTCGATGTCGAATCCGCTGAACTCGTCGACCGGCATCACCGAGTAGTCGACGCTGAGCGTGTCCTTCGTCGCGCGGATTTTCCCGACGAACGTCGAGATATCCTGTAAGCCGCCTTCGAGGACGAACAGTTCCATACAGCGGTGCTCGCCGACGTGGCTGTGGAAGTTCGAGGCCACGATCGACTCGTACTCGTGGCGGAGCTTCATCATCCGCTCTTCGACGCTCGTCGTCTCGTAGTCGAAGACGACCGTCACCACCGCCATCAACTCGCGGTCTTCGAGCCGCTTGTCCTCGAACTCCCCGAGGAGGTTGCGGGAGGCCTCGCGGACGACCTCGCTTCGGCCGGTGTAGCCGTGCTCTTCGGCGAACGCGTCGATCCGTTCGACCAACCCTTCGGGCATCGAGACGCTGACAACAGTCATATATTAAAATGGATGAAAAGATATGTTAATCTTTCGTAAATCTGACTCTGATCAGCGAGAAATCCCCCGGTTGCCAAGGACTCAGCCCACTGAAGGGTCGTACGTCGACCGAATCGTCTCCGCCAACACGCCGTCAGAGCGGAACACGACGTAAACGACGAGGAACGGCTCGTCAATGGGACGAAGTACGAACACCGCACGGGCCTGTTCGGCCTCCGGCGGGACCGACTCGCCCTCGTCGGCCCGTCGGACGAGCGGATCCAGCGGTGTTACGCCGGTTCTGAATTCCTCGAAGAGATCGCGAGCGCCGGACTGCTTCGCGAACGCGTACAGCGCTCCGTTCGGTTCGCCGTCGGTGTTCCTCGTCACGCGACCGTGCATCGCCGCGTTGTCGGCTTCTGCGACCATCCACGTCTCCTTCGCCGCCTCGAAGATCCCAGTGACGTCGTCGTAGAACTCGAACGCGCTGTCGGCGACGACATCGACCGCCGAAAATCGCGGCTCGCCGTCGTCCCACGCGAGCGTCGCGTCGATCAGGTTGCCCGCCGCGAGCGACGCCACGTCGTCGGCGAGGTCGCCCGAGTATTCGGTCATCCCGACGTAGGCCGGATCGAACGTCGGCTCCGTGGCGTGTTCCGCCGCGCCGCCTTCGATCGTGCCAACCGAGACGAGCAACAGCTCCCCCGGATCGCGCGGACGGCCGAGTACCCGGAAACGACCGCTCGTCGTGGGCGTCATCGGCTCGTCCCGTTCACCGCGAAATCCCGCCGGCGTTCTCGTCGATGACCGACTCGACCTCCTCGGGCGTGACCACCGCGAGGTCACCGCCGAGCGTGCGCTTCAGCGAGGCCGTCGCAGCGCCGTAGGCGAGCGCGTCGCCGACGTCGCCGCCACCGATTCGTTTCGCGAGGAAGCCGCCGACGAAGGCGTCGCCCGTCCCGATCGGATCGAGCGTCTCGGCGTCGTAGACGTCCTGCTCGAACACTTCGCCGTCGTGAACGGCCAGCGACCCCTGCTCACCGCGGGTGAGCACGACCGTCTCGAAATCGAAATCCCGACGCAGGCCGTTCGCGACCTCTACGGGATCGCCGTCTCGGTCGAGACAGGTTGCGACGTCGCGCTCGGCGGCGACGAGCACGTCGACGTGCGGGAACAGCGACTCGTACCCCCGCTTGGCTTCTTCGGGCGTCCACAGCTTCGAGCGGTAGTTCAGATCGAAGGCGGTGGTCACGCCCGTCCCCCGAGCCCCTTCGAGCAGCGCCGCAGTCGTCTCTGCGAGCGTCGCGGAGAGCGCCGGGGTGATCCCGCTCGTGTAGAAGATCTCAGCGTCTTCGAGCCCGCCGACGGGGAGCTCTTCGGGCGTCGCAGTCGTCACCGACGCGCCAGCACGGTCGTAAATGACGTCAGTGCCGCGCGGCTCGCCGCCCTGTTCGAGGTAGTACGTTCCCAAGCGCGCGGCCGCCGAATCGTCCCACGCGACGTCCGTCCGGACGCCGTGGCTGCGCAGTTCCGAGACGATCCGGCGGCCGAGCGCCGAATCGGGGAGTTTCGAGAGCCACGTCGCCTCGCAGCCGAGGCGCGCGGCGGCGACGGCGACGTTGCTCTCCGCGCCGCCGGTCTGTACGTCGAGATCGCGCGTCGTCTCCAAGCGGTCCCCTCGCGGCGGTGAGAGCCTGAGCATCGTCTCGCCGAACGTCACAACGTCTGTCATACTCGCTCGTTACGGCAGCGGGTACATAATTGCCGTTATCGATCGGCCGTCGGTTACCTGGTGGGCCACAGACGAGACGCGGCCGACAGCCCTCATCGGGTTCAATGCCCCGGGTAGTCCCGCTCGAACCGGTCGCCGATCTCCTCGCCGTCGATCTCGATGACGACCGGCCGCCCGTGCGGGCACGCGTAGGGGTTTTCGCAGGCGTCCAGTGCCTCCAAGAGGTCCACGACCGACCCCTCGGTGAGCGAGGTGTTGCCGGTCACGGCGGGGTAACAGGCCAGATCCGAGAGGAGTTCGTCGGCGACGGCCGCGACCGTCTCCTCGCCGCCGTACTCCCCGTCCGCCTCGCCGACGAACGCCGAGAGGACGTCGCGAACGAGTTCGGGATCGAGCGCCGCCGCGAAGACCGCGGGGACGGTCTCAACCGCGACGGTTCGGTCGCCGACGCGCTCGGCGCGGAAGCCGAGGCTCGAGAGCGCGTCGACGTACTCGTCGAACAGCGCCGCCTCCCGCGCGGTGAGTTCGAGTTCGACCGATTCGGCGAGTGCCTGCGTCACGACGTCGCCGTCCAGTTCGCGTTGCAGGCGCTCGTAATGGACTCGCTCGTCGGCCGCGTGTTGATCGACGAGCACCATTCCGGAGTCGGTCTCGGCGACGACGTAGGTGTCGTGTAGCTGTCCGAGGATCCGCATCGACGGCAGCGAGTCGAACCGCGGTTCGAGGGTGGCTTCGTCGCCGCCTAAATCCCGCTGGACGGTCGGGCCGACGATTCCCGTCGGTCGCGACGCTGGCGACGACACGCCCTCATCGTCGCGATCGACGGTCGAACCGTCGTGTTCGGCAGTCGACTCGTCGTGCCCGGCGATCGAATCATTGCGTTCGGTCGCCAACTCATCGCGCTCGACTGTCGAGCGATCGGCAGTCGACGACTCGTACCCCGGCGGAATTCGCGAATCGGCGTCTGTTCGTCCGGTCGTCGAGGAACGAGAACCGGCCCGCTGATCGCCCCGTTCGGACCCCGAGACCGACCACGCGTCGTCGTCGATCGGATCGACCGTCCGCGCGCGGTCGTGCCCATCGTCGGTTTGTGGGGGTGTTTTCGCGTCGTCGTCGCCGAGTTCCGTCTGGACGCGTCGGGACTCGTCGTCGGGAGCGTCAGCCGCGTCGGTACCGGAACTTTCCACGCTGTCGGCGTTACTGCCGGTTTGCCCCTGCTCGACGTTCCTCGCGGTTCTCGATCGCACGAGATCGCTCGGCGTCCCCGTCCCGTCGGACTCGGATTCCGGTTTGGATCCCGATTCGTCGGCAGCGGCGGCGTCTTCGGCAGCCTCTGTTCCGGGCTGTGGCGTGTGTCCCGGCCCGCCGTGAACCTCCGATTCGGGCGACTCCGGCCGTATTTCGGTCTCGTCGGCCGCCGAACGTCCTCTCGGTGCGGTCGATCGGATCAAGCCCGCATCGAGCAGCGCGCTCCGGACGGCGTCGGTGACGGCGGCCCGAACCCCGGATTCGTCGTCGAAGCGAACCTCCATTTTCCGCGGGTGGACGTTCACGTCGACCGCGTCGGCGGGGACGTCGACGAACAGGACCGCGAAGGGGTATCGGTCGGCCGCCAACTGACCGCCGTAGGCTTCGAGGACGGCCTCTCGGAGGACTCTCGCGGTGACGTACCGTCCGTTGACGAACGTCGAGAGGTACTCGCGCGTGCTCCGGTTCGTCTCGGGGTGGCTGACCAGTCCCCGGACGCCCTCAATCGCTGCCGACGCGTCGCCATCGCCCGAGTCGGATTCGCCGTCACCGATCGCGTCCGCCTCGGGTTCGTACTCGACATCTATCATCGACTCGGCGACCTCGCGGCCGTAGACGGCCAGCACCGCCGAGCGGAGGTTGCCGCGCCCCTCGGTCGCGAACACCTCGCGACCGTCGTGCTCTAGGGAGATCGCGACGCCGGGGTTCGCGAGCGCGTAGTGCGTCACGACGGCGTTGACGTGGTCGAACTCCGTGGCGGTCGTCCGCAGGAACTTCTTGCGCGCGGGCGTGTTGAAAAACAGATCCTCGACCTCGACGACGGTGCCCTCAGGGCAACCCGCGGGTCCGACCTCGCTCACCTCACCGCCTTCGATGCGAAGTTCGGTCCCGGCGGCATCGTCGACTCCGTCACCGCGGTCGACGCTGCCGGTCGTTCGCGGCTTCGTCCGGATCGTGAGCCGCGAGACCGCGCCGATGGTGTGCAGCGCCTCGCCGCGGAAGCCGAGCGTCCCGACGCCCGCTTCGAGGTCCGCGATGTCCTCGATCTTGCTCGTCGTGTGTTCCTCGACGGCGCGCTGGACCGCCTCGCGATCCATCCCGAGGCCGTCGTCGCGGACGCGGACGCCCTCGGTGCCGCCGGCGTCGATCGCGACGGAGATGCGGTTCGCGTCGGCGTCGAGGCTGTTTTCGACTAGCTCTTTGACGACCGACGCGGGCCGTTCGACCACCTCTCCGGCCGCGATCTGCCTGATCGTCCGATCGTCGAGCGCCCGGATCGTCGGACGCGATTGGGACGGGTCGGAGTCGTCACTCACGGCTCGTGCACCTCCGTCGCCGCCGTCACGGCCCGCGTCTGAACGTCAGTCAGGCGTTCGGCCGCCGGTTCGGGCGCGAGCCACGCGTAGTCGGTGTGTTCGTGACTGAGCGTGACCGACTCGACATTCGCGCTCGCAGCGGCGTCGGGTTCCGATCGGGTATCCTCGGGGGCGTCGCACCAGTAGTAGACGGCGAATCGTCCCCGATCGGTCTCGTTCCGCCACGAGGCGGCGTGCACCGGTTGTCCGACCTGTGCGTCGAGACCCGTTTCCTCCTCGATTTCGCGGTGAAGGCCCGCCCGCACGTCCTCGTGAGTCCCGAGCCGTCCGCCCGGCAGTTCCCACCCGTCGTCGCTCGCCCGTCTGACGAGGAGGACGTCGCCGTCGGGCGAAAAGAGGACGCCGCGGAGGCTGATCGTCGCTTCGAGATGGTCCTCGGTCACCGTCTCACCCCGCGTGAGCGTTCGCTGCGACTCATCGTGTTTGTACTGTGCGGTAGCCGCCTAATCGTTACCGGTCGCGACAGCGAACGGAAGTGTCGAAGCGCACATCGAAGCCGCGTGTCGGAGCCGACGAACGACCTCGGAGACTACTTCCGCGACAGCCGGTCGTGAAGCGTCGGACCGAGAGCAAAAATTGTGTCTTCGAGTCCGTCTGGAGGAGGACGGCCTCGACACCGATGATTGGATATTGCCAACGATAAGCGTGGTACCAAGTCACGCGAAACGATGATATTGTTGTCTCACATACGACTCGATGATGATGGCAACCACGCACGCGCTGGCCGGCGTCGTGCTCGCAGTTCTCGTCGCGGCGCTCTTCCCGGAGAGCGCCGCGGGGGCGTCCGTACTTCCGATCGCGGCCGCCGCGCTCGGCGGATTGTTTCCGGATTTCGATCTCTACGCCGGCCACCGGAAGACGCTGCATTTCCCGGTGTACTTCAGCGCCGCCGGCGTCGCGGCCGCGGTCGTCGCCGCGGCCGTTCCGACGACGCTCACCGTCGCCGTCGCGCTGTTTCTCGCGGCGGCGGCGCTGCACTCCGCGATGGATGCCCTCGGCGGCGGGCTGGAGCTGAAACCGTGGCTCGGGACCTCCGAACAGGCGGTCTACAACCACTACCACGGCCGGTGGATCCGCCCGCGCCGGTGGATCCGATACGACGGTGCACCGGAGGACCTCGCGGTCGCCGTCGCGTTCGCGGTCCCGGCCGTGTACGCCCTCGACGGCGTTGCAGAAACGGGCGTCCTCGCCGCAGTGGTCGTCTCTGCGGTCTACGTCCTGCTGCGGAAACCGATGGTGGTGGCCGCAGAGACGCTCGTCGCCGCCCTTCCGGACACGTTCATCGATCGACTGCCGTCGCGGTTCGTCGAAGATATTCGGTGAATGAGAAGTTCCGACTGAGTGGAAGATATTAAGAATATATACGATACTGTCCAGAAATTTTTCCACTTAGTTCGTGTATCTGTATACTATGATGTCGAATACTGAACGAAGTCCGGTCGAAGCGCACACGCAGTACGCACACGGTCGCGTTCGCTGTCGCCGCTGTGGGACGGCCGTTCCGTCGGACGACGTCGAGCGTTCGCTGTGTGTACACTGTCGGCCGGACGGCTGAGCGGACGGTTCAGCGTATAGCCTCGATTTTGATGGCTCCGAGAGCGTTCTCTCCGACGCGGGGTACACAACCGGCTTCGACAGCGCGGGGCTGGGGCTCGCGATCGTCGAGGGACCCGTGCAGGCACACGGCTGGTCGATCGCGGTGACCGACGCCGCGAGCGGCGGCGCACGCTTCGAGATCCGAGACGTCATTCCGGCGTGACCGCCGCGCGGGACTTTTGCCGATCGCCCCGAACTACCCGGTATGGTACTCGCATCTCTCGGCGTGGCCGCGGCCGTGATCGGCGTCCTCGTCGTTCTGAGCGCGTTCTTTTCCAGCAGCGAAACGGCGATCTTCACGCTCTCTGAGGAGTGGCTCGCCGAATCGGCGTCGTCGACGGACCGGCGGCTGGTCACGCTCCGCGAACTCAGATCCGACCCGCACCGGCTCCTCGTGACGATTCTGGTCGGCAACAACGTCGTCAACGTGGCGATCGCGAGCCTCACAACCCTGCTGGCGACCGAGTACCTCCCGGCGGGCATCGCGGTCTCGGTCGCCACGGTCGTCGCGAGCGCGATCGTGCTGATCTTCGGCGAGATCGTCCCGAAGTCCTACGGACTGGGGCACGCGACCACGTGGTCGCTCAGGATCGCGGGGCCGCTCTCGGTCGTCGAACGGCTGCTGTACCCCCTCGTGGTGGTGTTCGACGCGATCACGCGCGCGCTGAACGAGTTCGTCGGTGGCGAGGATATCGAACAGGCACGCGTCGAGGAGTGAGGCAAAGAGATCGCTTATGCTCTGACGACCGCAGTCCCGCTCAATCGTCATCAGCGGTATACGCGCCGCCACGACGCTTGATACGCGCGACGATCAGCCGCCCGTCCTGTTGACGAAAGCTCACAGAGAGCCGAAACTCCCCGATGCGGATTTTCCTGTACGAGCTGTTCTGGAGCGGTTCCCCGTAGTCCGGCGGGTCACGCCACGGCGAGGAGACGATTTCATCGAGCTTGTCGAGTATCCGGTCTTGGTCGGCGGGGGACAGTCCGTCGAGGTCGTCTTCGGCGGTCGAGGATATAGTAGCGTTTGCAAGTCTTCATTCATCCGATCGCACGCCGTCGTGCGATCGGATGAGTAATCAGTTGCAAACGCTACTATAGTTCCCACGTCCACCCGTCGTCACTCACCGCTCGCGCCGAACCGCTCGCGCCGAACCGCTCGCGGGCTTCCTCGGCGCTCGTCGTCCGCCCCTCGCGGATGTCCTCCTCGACTTCGAGCAGGGCGACGAGTTCGTCGCGGTCGAACGTCGGGAATTCGACGGCGTCTCGAAGCGTGTACCGGATGAACTCACTCCGACTATTGAACCCGCGTCCCTGCCACGTGTCGTCTATCTCTTCGAGGAACGACTCGGTGAGTTTGAAATTCACTGTGGCGATGTCGTCCCCGCCGTCGTCGTTCGTGGCCGCTTCAGACATATGGACGTAATACGCTGGTCTTACCAATAGTCGTTTCGCCGGAATCCCACTCGCCGCGTACTCGTCGTGGATAGCCGCATCGAGGGTGTTCTATCACGTTCCTGACTACGCTTCATTCCTCCCTCTGTGAGCGCGGTCGTGTTTAGTTTGGAGCATTGAACCAGGCGGCAAATGCTTGGGCGGTTTGCGGCTCAACGTGGCTGAAACAGTTTGAGAACGAGGAAGTTCTGCGCTTGAGTTCTCGAAAGATTCGTTCGATGGCGTTCCGGTTTCCATTTCGTTCAGTTTGAAATCGGAGCCCAGCTCTGGCCAGCGCAGTTTGGAGGTGTTGAGCGCCATCGACCAGAAACACAGCAGATTCGACATCGTGTTTCTGGCGGGGTTCTCGCAGAAAAATTTCAGTTAATGCGGTCGTTGTCGTCGAAAAGAGCCGCAGATGCAGCAGATCGTTTGTGTCGGGATCGGCGGCGTTCGCAAGAGCGAAGCTCTTGCGCAGCCCATCAGAACGGCGGCGCCGTTCTGAGGACGGCGTACAGCCAGAATTGCTCGTCATTGATTCGAATCACGGTTTCGTCGAGCGCAACGTGATTCGGGCTTCGCCCATCTGTGGGCTGTAGATCGGCCTTCTGGACCCAATCGTGGATTGCCTTGCGAGAGCGCTCGACACCCAACTCTTCGAGAATAGAGACGGTCTCGCCGCCGACCTCTTCCGGCCGCACGAGCACGCCGAGGTACTCCTCTGTCACAGGATTCGAGATGATCGGGCCCGAGAGGTCGTCGAGCAGCGCTGCCGTCGGCCCGTTCACATCGAGGGGAATCCCGTCCCTGACGTGTTCGCCATCCCGCTCGCGGCGGGCGTCCTCGCGCCGATCGGTATCTTGCTCTCACCTGCCATCGGCGCGTTACTGATGTCCTTGAGCACAGTTATCGTCGCCATCAACGCCCAGTTCCTCCGACGAGTCGATCTGGATCTTCCGTCGCTCCCGAGCGTCTCCTCGTCTGAGCGGCTGCAGCCAGCAGATTAACAGAACTCCCCATCTCCCTCTGCCTATGCAACCAACGGTCTAAACGGCCCTCACGTTCGGAGGGCAATTTATGAGTGACTTCGGCTATTATCTATATGAAGAGGTACACATTATGTCCAGCCAACACCACGGAGATCCGTTATTACGGGTGGTTCTCGTCGTTCTCGCAATTATTGTGCTGTTTCCGCTTCTCATGATGGTGTTTGCGATGCCGATGATGGGAATGATGGGCTGGTGGTGGGGTGGTGGATTTGGTATGGGAATCTCCCCGATTTGGGGGATCGGAATGATGTTGCTCTTTCTCATCGTCTTGCTCGCCATCGGTTACTTTCTGTACCGCGGTTTGGTCAGTGGCCAGTTCGCCGACGGCGACCGTGCCCTTGACGAACTACGGACGGCGTACGCCCGTGGAGACATCACGGACGAAGAGTTCGAGCGGCGACAACAGCGACTACAGAGAGATCAAGAGTAACAGGGGCCGTGAGATCCCCTTGAGCCATAGGATTGAGGTAAAGACTATGAAGATCCACTAATGACTCGCCCAACCATATGGACCAAGACCGTAAGTCGCTCACGGGCGTACTCTCTGTATGGCCGACGATCATCACGGCACTGATCCAGCTGAGAGTGACGATAAGCACGGCCCTCCTCACGGATACACCGATACAGGTAGCCACGCCCTTCCAGGCGGGGTGACTGTCGCCGTAGATGGACTCCAACTAGAGGCGTCGGAGACGAGGATCAAACCAAGAGAAAGCCACGAATGGACGTATCAAATACGCAATGAGGAGGGAACCGCCATCCGACGATTCCAAGAGACGCACGACCAACTCGCACATCTGATCCTCATCCGCCGTGATCTCACCCGCTTCCAACACCTCCATCCAGAGTTAGCCGAGGACGGAACGTGGTCGGTAGAGTTTACGCTTCCAGATCCTGGTGTTTATCGTGCATTCGTCGACGTACTCGTGGATGGCCGCCCGACGACACTCGGTACCGATCTGTTTGCATCTGGCTCAGCAAACTACGAAGAGCCTCCCCGGTCCTCACGTGTGGCAACGACTAATGGGTACGATATCGAGTTATCCCCGGAGAATATACCGGCTGAGAAAGATCTCACGCTTGAATTCGGATTTAGCCAAGACGGCGGCGTCCCGCAACTTGAGCCGTATCTCGGTGCGCTCGGCCACCTCGTTGCGCTTCGAGACGGAGATCTTGCGTATCTTCACGTCCACCCCGAAGAGACGGATCCAGAGGATGGCGTTGTGCAGTTTACTGTTCGATTCCCCACCGCGAGTCGATACCGACTCTTCTTACAAGCGAAGCCCGACGGAGAGTTAATTACTACATCTTTCGACGTACAAGCTATGGAACGCTAGGTCTGTTTTCTAATGTCTTAAGGAGCCGAGGAAAACTCTTGACGTGCTACCTTGATTCAGACAGAGAACCAATGGCACGATCAGGGACCGCCCGTGACGCGCCAGTGAGTCCGGTCCGCTCGACCACCAGCAGAATCTGTCAGAATTTATAGTAATAGCTATGGGAGAAGAGGGTATCCCAAGACGACTATGTCTTGGGATTTAGGGTACCGTATATAAGCCTAGGCCGGGATTTGAACCCGGGGTCTCGTCCTTACCAAGGACGCGCTTTACCGCTAAGCTACCCAGGCGCAGTTCTCCGTAGCGCGGATTCGTCTTTAGGAGTTTCGATTCGTGGCGGTGTCGGCCGATCAGACGCAGTCACGAGTCCGTCGCCGACGACGGCACCCGATCGTCAGAACCGCCGCCGACGGCCGACAGCGACGCGATGCGTTCGGCGGTCGCCTCCGAGAACGCCGCGTCCGCCGGTTGCAACTCGCCGTCGCCGTCGCAGTCGCGGCCCAGATCCGCCGCGTATTCGAGGACCGCCGGGGAGGGCGTCGCGCCGACGGCCGTCATCCCGGCGACGACCGCGAGGGCGAAGACGTCCGATTCGAGGTTCCGATCGAGGGCGTCGACGTCCGCGCCGTCGGCGCGGCGGAGCGTCTGATCACGACCGAACGCGCGGACGACGTCGACCGCGCGGTCGGCGGCGTCGGTTCGGGCGAGAAGATAGAAGCCCCGGGAGACGAGCACGTCCGCGGCGAGGACGTCGAGGTCGGCGTCGATGTCGCCGGGGACGTCATCGAGCGTTGCGGTCCACGGCTCCTCGCGGGCGAGCGAGCGGGTGAGCCGGAGGCCCTCGTAGATCAGCTGCACACCGGCGGCTCGTTCCGCGAGCCCGTCGGCGTCCGTCTCCACTCCAGTATCGGGTGCGCGAGCGCTCACCAGCGCCAACACGGCAGGCGTCATCGGCGCGGCCGAGAGGTGCTCGAACAGCACCTCCCGGAGGCGATCGGGCGCAATGTCCTCAACCGCCTCGCGCGCGGCGTCACGGACCCGCACGGCGTCGTCCATCGACACTCCCTAGCGACGGGAGCGGCAAAGACCTTTGGAAACCCCACCGGCCGACGTGACGCGATCAGACGCGGAGTCGGGTGTCGAGGCGGTCCGAACCCCGGCGCAACTGGGCGGCCGCCGACGGCGTGCGCAACACGCCATCCCGCGGTCCGTCACACGGGAGAGCGCAGATCGTCACGCGAGAGACGCGCTTTCGAGACGCTTTTCAGAACTGAGACGAACCTCAGGGTATGTTCACCGGAATCGTCGAGACGACGGGCACCGTCGTCGAGGCGAGCGACGACGAGGGCGGCCGACGCCTCCGCATCGAAGTCGACGACGCGGACGGCACGGGCGGCGACGGAAAGCTCACACCCGACGAAGGCGAGACCGTCGTCTACGACGACCTACACCACGGCCAGTCCATCTCGGTCAACGGCGTCTGTCTGACCGTCGAGGCGTTCCGGACCGACCCGACCGCCCGGTTCGAGGTGTTTCTGGCGGCCGAGACCGTCGAGAAGACGTATCTCGGCGAGGTCGCCGTCGGCGACGCGGTCAACCTCGAACGCGCGCTCGCCGCCGACGGGCGGTTCGACGGCCACCTCGTCCAAGGCCACGTCGACACGACGACCGAGGTGACCGGGGTCGAACAGGTCGGCGACGACTGGTTCTTCGAGTTCGCCCTGCCGCCGTCGGTGAAGCGGTACGTCGTCCAGAAGGGATCGGTCACCCTCGACGGCATCAGCCTCACCGTCGCCGACCGCGGCACCGACCGGTTCGCGGTCGCGATCATCCCGACGACCTACGCGCTGACGACGCTCTCGGAGAAGTCCGTCGGCGACCCGGTTCATCTCGAAGTCGACGTCGTCGCGAAGTACGTCGAGCAGATGGTCAGCGGCTATCGCGACGTCATCGACGAAGGCTGAGGCGAGCGCCCGGCAGCGCCGTCACTCGAACTCGGTCAGTTCGGAGTCGAAATCGGACTCGGTGCTCGCCGGCGCGTGCGCGTCGCGGTACGCGTTCCGGTACTTCTGGATCTTCCGCAGCAGGAATAGGCCGAAGACGCCGTCGTAGATGAGCACGTAGATCAAAAACGGCGCGAGCCCCGAGAGCCCGGTGAGCGCGCCGATCACCGCCGAGCCGATCCCGACGGTCGTGTTGTACGTCGCGTGGACGAGCGCCGCCAGAATGATTCCCTTGACGACGATCGGGCCGCGGTTTCCGGGGTTGAACTTCGCGAGCCCGAGGTAGTAGCCCGCGATCGCCGAGTAGATCACGTGTCCGGGACCCGCGAGCGCTCTGATCGCGGTGATGCCGCCGCCCATACCGATGAGTCCGAGCCCCATATCGAGTCCCTCGTTCGGCAGCTCGCGAGTGATGTAAATCGCGTTCTCGATGACGGCGAACCCGAGGCCGGCCATCGCGCCGTACACGGCCCCGTCGAGGACGGCGTTGAACCGGTCGTCGGTGTAGGCGTACAGCCGGACGGCCAACAGCTTCACCGTCTCCTCGACCGGGCCGACGACGAGGAAGAAGAACAGCGCGGTTCCGAGAAAGCCGAGGACTTCGAAGTACGGGCTGAGGACTGAGTTGAGGACGGCCGCGAAGTTCGCCGTCAGCACCCCGAGCAGGAAGGTCGCGACGAGGAGCGACAGCGGCTCGCTCGACGTCACGTCCGTCGAGTACACGTACGCGGCCAGTCCGATCGCGGGAATCGCAGAGAGCGCGGTGAGGAGGCCGATCTGTGGGTCCGTCAGCGCTGCGAACCCGCCGATTCCCAAAAGCAGGAGGAACGCGAAGAGCACGATCGCGAGCCGGGCCGATCCGGCGAGGATGCGCCAGATGATCGAGGAGGCCCTGTCCAGCGGTGTGCGAATGTTCCACGTCGCCACGTCGTAGAGGTCCATCGAGTCGTCCGCGGCCTCCTCGATCGGATCGCGTCGCTCTCTCATCGAACCGGGATTCTCGCCCTCCGCCCTAAGGTCTTCGGGCGTTCGGAGGCGTACCCCGGAGCCGACGCGAGTCAGTCTCTGCAGCAGACGCGAGGCACCCGAGCACCGACGCGTCGCGCTCGACGCCACTGATGAGATTCAAACGTCCCCCGGTCGTAGGGCGGGTACGATGCACTTCGATCAGCGAACACAGCAGGCGCTCGGAGACATCGGCCTCTCGAAGGCGGAGATCCGCGAGGCGTCCGATCTCGTCGCCGACGCCGTCGAGCGCGACGCCGACCGACTCCGATCGTTCTTCGAGTGCGACGTCGTCTACTCGGACATGGAGATGGCCCACTCGAGCGGCGGGATCAACGAACACGCCGTGGCGTTCATCGACCTCTTTACCCACGGCAGCGACCTCCGCGGCTACCTCCGCTTCGACTCGTGGGGCGTCCCCGTCGAGGGCGGCCGAATCCTCTCGGAGGACGTCGTCGAACTCACGCTCGGGCCGACGGTCGACGGTCGCGTTCGGTTCGCACGCGACGAGGACGCGCTCAGATGAGCGGAGGAGGCGACTCCGAAGGCAGGGGCGACTCCGAAGGCAGGGGAACCACCCCGAAGGCCCGCGTCCGCGGCATCTACGCGACCGCCGTGACGCGGCTTCTCCTCGACGCGGGAGTCGACGTCGTGCAGGCCTCCGAATCGATCCGCGAGCGCTTCGACGCGGACTTCGGCGACGGCGCGCACGAGGCCACCGTCGCGACGACGGCGGACCGTCAGGGCGTCGGCGTCAGCGGCGACGCCGAGGCGGTCGAGGCCGTCGGCGCGGAGCTCCGTACCGTCGGACGCGACACCTTCGGATGGTCGGATCCGACGCCGCCGGGCGCGGTGTTCGACGCGACCGTTCGCGACACGCTCGGTTCGGGCGCGGTCTGCGACCTCGGCGACGCGGAGGGCTTTCTCCCCTACAGCGACGCGGATGACTACGTCGAGACGGGCGACAGGGTTCGGGTGCAGGTCCGCGAGAGCGCCCCGCCGTGGGTCGACCGTCGCCCGCGGCTCGGCACCGGACTCCGCGCGACCGGCGGACTCGCCACGCTCGTCCGCGGCCGGGACGGCGTCACCGTCGACACCCGCGACGACGCCGCGGGGCGGGAACTCGCCGGGATGACCGACCTCCTTTCTGTCACTCCCCCCGACGGCTGGGGAATCGAGTGGTCGCACGCGGCCACGAACGCCGATATGGGCACGCTCGAAGCCGCGCTCGAACGGGCCGTCGAACGCGCGGACGACCTCGAATCCGCGCTCGCTGACGACGATGGCGACGACAACGGCGCGGCGGGATCGGCGGCGTCAGACCCCGCGACGTCCGAACCCGCCTCGGAACCGGCCGCGATCGCAACGCCGTCGGCGGGCCGGTGGCTGTGGTTCGGCCGGGAGTCCCGCTTCGCGCTCGACGAGAGGCGGCGGGCGGTGACGGGGACGATGCCCGGCCACCACCGCACGAAGGCGGCCAGCGGATCGGCGAGCGCCGGGGTCGATCTCGCGGAGGCGCTCTGCGGGGCGAGCGGATTCGCGGGCGACGAGGGAAGTGGAGCGGCGGGAAGCGACGACGACGAAACCGGCGACACCGACTTCCCGTTCGCGGTCGTCTCGCGGCAGTTCGGCCCCGTCGAAGGCGACACCGTCGAGATCACGCACGGGAAGCCGGACGGTCGCGCGTTCTCGCTCGGAACCGGGGACGTCACCGACTGGGACGTCGACGGCACCGTCTCGGTCACGCGAACGCTCTCCGGCGGCGGCACGTACGACGGACTCGGGACGCGGCGCGAAGCGGGCGACACCGCGCTGACGAAGTTCCGCGAGGGGCGCTGGTGGTACCCGACCGTCTACCGGAGCGCCGACGGCGACCTCCGGGGCACGTACGTCAACGTCTGTACGCCCGTCGAGTGCTTCCCCGACGAGATCCGGTACGTCGATCTGCACGTCGACGTCGTAAAGCACCCAGACGGGACGGTCGAGCGCGTCGACGACGACGAACTGGACGCGGCCGTCGAGGCCGGACACGTCCCCGAACCGGCCGCCGAGAAGGCCCGGTCGGTGGCGGCGAGCCTCGTTCGCGCGCTGTCGAAATGAGGAACTGACCCGATCGGAGTGATGAGTCCGAGGAGCCGACTCCGGTCGAGACGACCGGGCGACACGGGGCCCCGTGTAACCGCCTCCCACGGCGCGTGTCGGGCGGAGAACAGCAAGTTTATCAGTCGCTCGCGGCGAATTGCACGCAAGATTACTCTCTAGGAGGTCAATGGTGACACAACAAACACAGCAACCGGAGGTGAACATCGGACTCGTCGGACACGTCGACCACGGGAAGACGACGCTCGTACAGGCGTTGTCGGGGTCGTGGACCGATCAGCACTCTGAGGAGATGAAGCGCGGCATCTCCATCCGACTCGGCTACGCTGACGCCACGTTCCGGAAGGTTCCCGGCGTCGACCCGCCGGAGTGCTACACGGTCGAGGAGACCGGCCCGGACGGCGAGGAGACCGAGGTGCTTCGGACGGTTTCGTTCGTCGACGCCCCGGGCCACGAGACGCTGATGGCGACGATGCTCTCGGGCGCGGCCATTATGGACGGGGCCGTGCTCGTTGTGAGCGCGACCGAGAACGTCCCGCAGGCCCAGACTGAAGAGCATCTGATGGCGCTCGACATCATCGGCATCGAGAACATCGTCATCGCGCAGAACAAGATCGATCTCGTCGACCGCGAGCGCGCGGTGGAGTCGTACGAACAGATCGAGGAGTTCGTCGAGGGCACCGTCGCCGAGGACGCGCCGATCGTTCCCGTCAGCGCCCAGCAGGAGGTCAACATCGATCTCCTGATCGACGCCATCGAGCGGGAGATCCCCACGCCAGAGCGCGACGAGGGCGAGTCGCCGCGGCTGTTCGCCGCACGCTCGTTCGACATCAACCGCCCCGGGACGACGTGGGAAGACCTGAAAGGCGGCGTCGTCGGCGGCTCCGTCGTCCAAGGCAAACTCGCCGCGGGCGAGGAGCTCGAACTGCGTCCGGGCCGCGAAGTCGAAGAGGGCGGCTCGGCGGAGTGGGAGCCGATCACGACCGAGATCCGCTCGCTGCAGGCCGGCGGCCAGTCCGTCGACGAGGTTCGACCGGGCGGCCTCTGCGGGATCGGAACGGGCCTCGACCCCAGCCTCACGAAGGGCGACGCCCTCGCCGGACAGGTCGCGGGCGAACCCGGGACGCTGCCGCCGACGCGCGAAGAGTTCACGATGGACGTCGAACTCCTCGACCGGATCGTCGGCGAGGACGAGGGCGCGATCGAGGAGATCTCGACCGGCGAGCCGCTGATGCTCACCGTCGGCACCGCGACGACCGTCGGCGCGGTGACCAGCGCCCGCTCGGGCGAGGCCGAGGTGTCGCTGAAGCGCCCCGTCTGCGCCGACTCGGGCGCGAAGATCGCCATCAACCGCCGCGTCGGCGCGCGCTGGCGACTCATCGGGATCGGCACGCTGCAGTGAGGACCGCGCCGATCAGACGAGTCGAGACCGAACCACGAGACGAGAGGAGATGACGACTGTGATACTCGATACCAACGCGCTGATGATGCCCATCGAACTCGACGTACGGGTCTTCGACGAGCTCGATCGGCTCTTCCCCACCAACATCGATCTGGTCGTCCCGCGCGCCGTCGTCGCCGAATTGGAGAAGCTCAGTGCGGCCGGAAACGGTACGGAGGCGACCGCGGCGAGCGTCGGACGCGATCTCGTCTCGCGGTGTCGCGTCGTCGAGACCGGCGTCTCCTACGCCGACGACGCAGTGGTCGAACTCGCAGCGCGAGAGGGCGGATACGTCCTCACCAACGACAGGCCGCTCCGCGACCGGTTGCTCGAACGCGGCGTTCACGTAATCGGTTTAAGGGGTCGAAACACATTGGAGATAACAGAACCATAGCATGTACAAACGGGTACGACTCAAAGACACAGTCGAGGTGCCACCAGCGCATCTCGCGGATGTGACGCCACAGCGGGTCAAGCGGCTCCTGCAGGACAAACTTGAAGGACGGATGGACGAGGACGTCGGCAGTGTCGTCAGCGTCGTCGACGTGCACGACATCGGCGAGGGGACGGTGCTGCCCGGCCGGGCGGGCGTCTACTACGAGGCGGAGTTCGACGCGATCACCTTCGACCCCGCGATGCAGGAGGTCGTCGACGGCGAGGTCGTCGAAGTCGTCGAGTTCGGCGCGTTCGTCGGTATCGGACCGGTCGACGGGCTCTTACACGTCTCCCAGATTTCCGACGAGTTCCTCGCGTACGACGGCGAGAACCAACAGCTCGCGTCGACGGAGTCGAACCGGACGCTCAGCGTCGGCGACTCCGTCCGCGTCCGCGTCGTCACGAAGAGCATCGACGAACGCAACCCACGCGACTCGAAGATCGGCCTCACCGCCAAACAGCCGGGACTCGGCAAGCACGGCTGGCTCGAAGCCGATCGACAGGCCAACACCGCCACGACCGGTGCGGAGGGCGAATAGATGGCCTCGTCCCGTCTCGCCTGCCGGGAGTGTCACTACATCAACCACGGCGACGCGCAGGCGTGTGAGAACTGCGGATCCAGCAGTCTCACCGAGGACTGGGCGGGCTACGTCGTCATCACGCACCCCGAGCAATCCGAGATCGCCGAAGAGATGAACGTCAACGAGCCGGGCGGCTACGCGCTGAAGGTCCGCTGACGCGGATGCTCACGCTTCCCGAGGATCTCCGAAGCGCGTTCAAGGGACCGTTGGGCCCGGTCTACACCGACGCAGAGGCGTTGCTCGCCGACGCCGGAGAGCCGATTATCGCCGTCGGCGACGTCGTCACCTATCACCTCCGACGCGCGGGCCACGCCCCGTCGGTCGCGGTCGTCGACGGGAAGACGAAACGCGAGGCGGTCGACGCGGAGATCCGCGAGGCGCTCGCCGATCCCGAGCACCGTCGGGACGTCGAGAATCCACCGGGAGCTATCTCTAAAGCCCTCCTGGCGGCGCTCGCGGCCGCCGTCGCGGCCGCGGAGCCGACCACGATCGTCGTCGACGGCGAGGAGGACCTCGCGGCGCTCCCGGCGGTGCTCGTCGCCCCCCTCGGAGCCACGGTCGTTTACGGCCAACCCGACGAGGGGATGGTCCGCGTCGCGGTGACCGAGGAATCGAAAGCCGAGATGCGGTCGCTGATCGAACGGATGGACGGCGACGTCGCCGGCGCGTTGGCCGCTATGGGCGTCGACGAGTAGCTGAAGCCGACAATCACCGCGAGCACAGCGGGCGAACCCCGCGTTCGTCCCTTCGAAATCCTTTTACTCCTTTCGGGAGGATGGTAGGACAACTGAACCATGGAAATCGACATCATCTCCGAGGACGGCAACCCGATGTTGCATCGGTCCGACGTCCGATTCGAGATCGTTCACGACGAAGCCACGCCCTCGCGGCTCTCCGTTCGCGACAGCCTCGCCGCGAAGCTGAACAAGGATTCCGACGAAGTCGTCGTCCACAAACTCGACACGAAGTTCGGAATGCGCAAGACCGTCGGCTACGCGAAGGTCTACGATTCGCCCGAACTCGCCAGCGACATCGAGCAGGACTACATGCTCGATCGGAACAAGATAGAGGCCGACGAGGCCGCCGAAGCGGAAGCCGAAGAGGCATAGTTCGGTCGCACGGCCCGAACACCACTACTTTTCGATGCGAACCGTCGGAATCGAAGGGACCGCCTGGGCCGCCAGTGCCGCGCTCTACGACAGCGAAACCGACGAGGTCGTCATCGAGTCCGACCCCTACGAACCGGACAGCGGCGGTATTCACCCGCGCGAGGCGGCCGAGCATATGGGATCTGCGGTCCCCGAGGTCGTCTCGACGATTCTCGATCACGCGGCCGCGACGGCAGCACCCGAGGCTGACGGCCCCGACATCGACGCGGTGGCGTTCTCTCGCGGCCCGGGGCTCGGCCCGTGTCTCCGAATCGTCGGCACCGCCGCGCGAGCGCTGGCGCAGTCGCTGTCGGTGCCGCTCGTCGGCGTCAACCACATGGTGGCGCACCTCGAAATCGGTCGCCACCAGTCGGGTTTCGACTCCCCCGTCTGTCTGAACGCCTCGGGTGCGAACGCGCACCTCTTGGGCTATCACAACGGCCGCTATCGAATCCTCGGTGAGACGATGGACACCGGCGTTGGAAATGCAATAGACAAGTTCACGCGCCACCTCGGCTGGTCGCATCCCGGCGGTCCGAAGGTCGAACAGCGAGCCGCAGAGGGGGAGTACCACGACCTCCCCTACGTCGTCAAGGGGATGGACTTCTCCTTCTCGGGGATTATGTCCGCCGCGAAGGACGCCGTCGACGACGGCGTACCCGTTGAGGACGTCTGCGCCGGGTTACAGGAGACCATCTTCGCGATGCTGACGGAGGTCGCCGAGCGGGCGCTGTCGCTGACGGGCACGGACGAACTCGTCCTCGGCGGCGGCGTCGGCCAGAACGCGCGGCTCCGCGAGATGCTCGAATCGATGTGCGAGCAGCGCGGCGCGGAGTTTTACGCTCCCGAGCCGCGCTTTCTCCGCGACAACGCGGGAATGATCGCGGTGTTGGGCGCGAAAATGCACGCCGCGGGCGACACGCTCGAAATCGCAGAGTCGTCAGTCGATCCGAACTTCCGTCCGGATCAGGTCCCAGTGACGTGGCGCGGCGACGACGAGGACGTCGTCCGGGCTCCGACGGCGTCGGGGACGGTCCGGGGCGCGGAGGCGACGGTGACGATCGAAGGCGATCGAGTCATCAAGCGCCGCGTCCCGAAGGCGTATCGACACGCGTCGCTCGACGACCGGCTTCGGGCCGAGCGCACCCGCGCGGAGGCGCGGCTCACGAGCGCCGCCCGGCGCGTCGGCGTCCCGACGCCGGTCGTCTACGACGTCGACCCCGCGACAGGAACGCTCGTGTTCCAGCGCGTCGGCGACGACGACCTCGCCGCGGCGCTCTCCGTCGATCGGTGCCGCGCGGTGGGCCGACACCTCGCAGCGATCCACGCGGCGGGCTTCGTCCACGGCGACCCGACCACGCGAAACGTCCGCGTCGACGACGAGCGGACGTATCTCATCGACTTCGGCCTCGGCTATCACACCGGCCACGTCGAAGACCAAGCGATGGACCTCCACGTGTTCAAACAGAGCGTCGCCGGGACGGCCGCAGAGGCGGAGCCACTGCTCGCGGCCGTCGAGGAGGGGTACGCCGCCGTCGGCGACGAGGAGGTCCGGACGCGGCTCCGCGAGATCGAAGGCCGCGGCCGGTATCAGTCGGCGTCGCAGTAGCTGTCGTGGCGTTTGCAAGTCTTCACTCACCCGCCCGCACGACTGCGTGCGATCGGATGGGAAATCAGTTGCAAACGCTACGATAATGCCGTCGCGAGGAGTCGGTAGCACCGTCGCTTGGATCCGAAACGGTTAGGGCGAACAGTCGGCACCAGCGTCGGCGACGTCGTCGGGAGCCAGCCCCTCCCGAACGTCGCCGTCAGTCCCGCGTCGACGTGCCGAACAATCGCAGCCCGACGCGGGTAACTGTCACATCACGGCGGCGATGGTCCCGGCATCGGATATAAACGCTCGCAGCGGTTCGTCGGCTTCTCCCGATGCGGTTCGGTGGCGTCGCCGTCAGGGAGGTTCGGATGCCAAAACGATTTATGACAGCCCGGCGTACCGTGTCGTATGGTAGACAAGCCGAAGCAGGGAGAGATTCTCGGGATTCCGTACAACTTCGAACGGCCGTCGATCGGGCGGATGCTCGCCTCGTACTGGAAGCCGGGGGAGAAAATGCTCGTGAAGAAACCCTTCGGCATCGGCTACACGCTCAACCTCGCGAACTGGCGCTCGTGGGTCGCCCTCGCGGTCGTCGGCGGGCTGCTCTGGCAGGAACAGAAGTCCCGAAGCGGCGAGGACGTCGAGGCCGACGACGGCGACGACGGCCCGGTCGAAGTCATCGTCGACTGATCGCGGCACTGCGGCCCGGGTGAGCGCGCGGCCGCGGCTCCGACGTCTCTGTCCCCGCCCACACGGCGCGGAACCGACGGTACTTTCTCGCGACTCGACGAGAACCTGAGCAGATGCTTCGCTACGTCACGACGAACGCGGGAAAAGTGCGCGAAGCGCGCGAGTACCTCGACGGCGTCGAGCAGTTAGACTACGATTACACGGAGATACAGGCCGCCGAGTTGGGCCCGATCGCCGCTCGCGGTGCGCGCGAGGCCTACCGGTACGCCGGAGAGCCGATCCTCGTCGACGACGCCGGACTGTTCATCGAGGGGTTCGACGGCTTCCCCGGCCCGTACTCCGCCTACGTCGACGACACGCTGGGCGTCGAGACCGTCCAGCGACTCGTCGAGGGCGAAATCGACGGGCCGCGTCGGGCGTCGTTCCGCTGCGTCCTCGCGTACTGCGACGGCGAATCGTTCGAGGCCTCGCCCGATCCCGTCGACCGCGACGACCGAAGCGCTGCGGCGGCCGCGGGCGCTGCCGGAGCGGTCGGCGGTTCAGACGACGGCGACGCCGACACGCTGCCGGTGAAACTGTTTCACGGGACGGTCCGCGGCCGGATCGTCGAACCCCGCGGCGAGGGCGGTTTCGGCTACGATCCGATCTTCGAGCACGACGGGACGACGTTCGCCGAGATGAGCGCCGTCGAGAAGAACGCCGTTTCCCACCGCGGCCGGGCGTTCGCGAAATTCGCCGAGTGGTTCGAATCGCGGTCGGAGTGAGAGACGGAATCCCGTCGCTGACAGCGCGCCACTGAACCGAGGACGGCAGTCTATAGCCTTATCCGTCCGCCGGTCGAATCCGATCGTATGAATCTAGTGCCGGACACCAGCGCGATCATCGACGGTCGCGTGTCCGAGCGGGTCGAGTCGGACGGCGACGCGGTAACGGTGTTGGTCCCCGAAGCCGTCGTCGGCGAGCTCGAATCGCAGGCCAACGACGGCCTCGACACCGGGTGGGAGGGGCTCGAAGAGCTCCAGCGACTCGCCGAACTCGCTGACGACGGCGCGGTCGAGATCCGGTACGTCGGCCGGCGAACGAAACCGAGCGAGGCCACCGGAGCCCACGAAGGCGACATCGACGCGCTCATCCGCGAGGTCGCCGAGGACGAGGGCGCGACGCTTCTCACCAGCGACGTCGTCCAAGCCGAGGTCGCGCGGGCGAAGGGCCTCGACGTCGAGTACGTCGAGCCGCGAATCCGCGGCTCCGGCGAACTCATCATCGAGGAGTTCTTCGACGACGAGACGATGTCGGTGCACCTGAAAACGGGGACGAAGCCGAAGGCCAAGCGGGGGGCCATCGGCGAGATGCACTATCAGACGATCGACGAGACGGTGACCGACGAGGCGACGATGAAGGAGTGGGCCGACGACATCGAAAACACCGCCCGGAGCAGTCCGGACGGCTTCTTGGAGCTCTCGGAGCCCGGAATGAGCATCGTGCAGTTCCGCGATTACCGCATCGCGGTCGCCCGCCCACCCTTCGCCGACGGCATCGAGATCACCGCCGTCCGGCCGATCGTCAAGACGGACTTAGACGACTACGAGTTCGCCGACGAACTCAAAGATCGGCTGCGAGAGCGCCAGCGCGGCGTCCTGATCTCGGGATCGCCCGGTGCCGGGAAGTCGACGTTCGCGCAGGCGGTTGCGGAGTTCCTCACCGACAGCGACTACGCGGTCAAGACGATGGAGAAGCCCCGAGACCTCCAAGTCGGCCCCGAAATCACCCAGTACACCGCTCTCGGCGGCGACATGGAGAAGACCGCGGACTCGCTGCTCCTCGTCCGCCCGGACTACACGATCTACGACGAGGTGCGGAAGACGAAGGACTTCGGCGTCTTCGCGGATATGCGGCTCGCGGGCGTCGGGATGGTCGGCGTCGTCCACGCGACCCGCGCCATCGACGCCCTCCAGCGGCTCGTCGGCCGCGTCGAACTCGGGATGATCCCGCAGGTCGTCGATACTGTAGTCTATATCGAGGACGGCCGCGTCGACACCGTCTACGACGTGCGGACCGAGGTGAAAGTGCCCGAGGGGCTCACCGCCGAGGATCTCGCGCGCCCGGTCATCCAAGTCGCGGACTTCGAGACTGGAAAGCCGGAATACGAGATCTACACCTTCAACCGCCAAGTCGTCACTGTGCCGCTCAGCGACGACGACGGCGGGAGCGACGAGACCGGCGTCGGTCGGCTGGCCCGCCAAGAGATCGAACGCGAGATCCGCTCGATCGCTCGCGGCCACGTAGACGTCGAGCTCAAGGGCCAGAACGAGGCCGTCGTCTACGTCGAGGAGGACGACATCTCCTACGTCATCGGCAAGGGCGGCGGTCGGATCTCCGACGTCGAAGACCGGCTGGGAATCGACATCGACGTGCGGACGCACGACGAAAAACCCGGACACGGCGGGTCGGGAAGCGACGGCGGCAACGGCGGAACAGGCGGTGGAACCTCCGATGGCGTGGTCGTCACGCCGGAGGTGACCTCCCGGCACGTGGTCATCCGGATGGACGAGCACGTCGGCGAGACCGTCGAGATCCGCGCGGACGGCGAGTACCTCTTCACCGCGACGGTCGGCCGCGGCGGCGACATCCAAGTGTCGAGAGGCAGCGCCATCGCCGACGAACTCGAACAGGCGATCGACCGCCGACAGCAGATCACGGTTCACTCGGCCTGAGGCTCGGTTTTCGAATCGGGCCTCGAACCGGACGATTCTTTTCCCGACGCCGACACCCTCGGGTATGGACGCCGACACGCCCGCAGAAGACGTTCTCGACGAGCTGTTCGCGACGATCGAGGACCGCAAGGAGACGCTGCCCGAGGGCTCGTACACCGCCTCGCTGTTGAGCCACGAGAAGGGGAAAAACGCCGTCCTGGAGAAGCTCGGCGAGGAGACGACGGAGACGATTCTCGCGGCGAAGGACGGAGACGACGAGGAGCTACTCGCCGAGAGCGCGGACCTCGTCTATCACCTGCTCGTCCTGCTGGCGATGGAGGATGTCACGCTCGACGATCTCCGCGTGGAGCTTCGAGAGCGGTTCTGAGCGGTGAGATGCGCCGGTAACACACCGGTACTCGAAGGTGGGTCTATACCGACTCGGGACGTAACCCGATGCGATGCCAGTCAGCCCCAACCTCCTCGAACGGCTCGTGCTGTTTCGGCTCAACCGGGGGCCAGCGCCGTTGCTCGATCTCCTCGGTGCCGCGAGCTTCGAGTCGGTCTCGCTCGCGCTGGATATGGGTCTCTTTCGGACGCTCGCGCGGTCTGACGGGCCACTTACCGCCGAGACGCTCGCCGAGCGAACGGGCGCGCACCCGGACGGAGTCGCGATGTTGTGTAATTTCCTCGTGGCCGAGCGATACCTGACGAAGGGCAGCGAGGGCTACCGGCTCACGGCGATGACCGAGACGTGGCTGCTACCGGACGCCGAGACGGATATGGGACCGTGGCTCACCTTCTGGGACGAGCTCGTGTTTCCCTTCTGGGAGCGGGAACTCGAAACGGCGGTGCGGGAGGGTGAGCCGAGTCAGTCCATCTACGAGTGGTTCGACGAAGCGCCCGAGCGCTGGGCGATCGCACAGGAAGGCTTCCGCGCGACGGCGTCGCTCGTCGTCGACGACGTCGCAGAGGCGGTGACCGTCCCCGAGGGCGGCGGCCACCTCTTGGACGTCGGTGGCGGTCACGGGCTGTATTCGATGGAGCTCTGTGAACGGTATCGCGGTCTCTCGGCGACGATTTTCGACGTTCCCGGTGCCGTCGAGGCTATCCACGACGACATCCCCGCTGAACTAACGGGCCGCATCGAGACGCAGGCTGGCGATTATTTCGACGACGACCTCGGATCGAGTTACGACATAGCGCTGCTTTTCAACGTCGTCCACGCGCACGATCCGGCGGAGAACGTGGCGCTCTTCGAGCGCGTTGCCGACGCGCTCGCACCGGGCGGCCGGATCGCCGTCCTCGACCAGTGGGAGGGAAGCGGCCGGACACCGGTCGCCAGCGCCAGTCTGCGGTTCGTCGCACTGACGTATCTGACGACGCTCGGCGCGAGCGTGTACTCCCACGAGGAGGTCTCGGCGTGGCTGGAGGCTGCGGAATTCACCGACATCCGGCGGCGACGCGTCGGCCCCCTCTCCGGGATGGCGATCGTCGAGGCGACGAAGCCCTGACAGTCAGATTCCGGCGTGGGGGGCCCTCCAAACGGTCTCGGAGCTAACCCAGCGGCTACCGGAACGAGACGCCGAGGTCGCGTGCGTCGTTCTGCCTCGCGACGTTGAGCAGAAGCGGCGTCAGCGACTCCACTTCGGCGGCGTTGGCGAGCTCGCCCGCATCGAGCGCGCGAAGGCCGTCGACGTCGTCGACGATCCCCGAAACGACGCGTTTGGCCCGGTCGTCGTCGCCGACGAGCAGGGTGTCGATGCCGAGCTCCGCGTCGAGATCGGCGAGGCGGCCCGCGGGAAGCGAGTGGAACGCGCCGACGACGTCGACGCCCGCGGGCGCGGCCTCGGCCACGAGTGCGGTCACGCTACCCGCCGAGGGGAGATGGGCGTGCGCGCCGTCGTCGTCGCGGCACATCCCCGCGGCGGGTGTGACGATGACGTTCCCTTCGCGGAGGCCACCGGCGACGGAGTCGACGGTGTCGGCGACGGTGTACGGCGGGACGGCGAGCACGACGACGTCCGCGCGGTCGGTCGCCATCGCGTTCTCGAAACCGGTGACCTTGACGTCGCGGCCGTGGTCGGCGACGGTCGCCCGGTACGCGTCCGCGGCGTCGTGGGCGGCGTCGGGGTCGCGAGAGCCGATCACCACCTCGTGGTCAGTGTGGGAGGCGAGCCGGACCGCGAGCCCCTCGCCGAGGTCGCCGGTGCCGCCGAGTAGCGCGATTCGCATACGAAAGCGTGCGGCAGCGACCGGGTAAAGGGTTGCGAGCGCCCGCCGGGAGCGGGTGCATCGAATCAGGTTCGCGGGCCGGACAGCGCGGGGGCGTAGACGACGAGAAACCCGAGCAGCGGCGCGGCGAGCAGGGTACCGAAGAGGACGACCGTTCGCGCCGTCGTCTCCGGCGGGAGCAGTGCCCACGCGAGTAACCCGAGCGCGTCGACGACGATCACGACGGTCACGAAACGGAGCAGGTCGGATCGAACGTCGCTCACGGCGTCGGGCCTCCGCCCCACCGGACCGGGTTCAGCCACTCCGCCCGGGTCGCGAGGAGCCACGCCGCGCCGAACGTGACGACGTTCACGGCGATCCCCTCGAAGCCGAGGATCCCGAACGCGACGCGACCGACGACCGCGACGAGGAAGAACACGACGTAGCGGACGGTCTGGTCTCCCGGTTTCGTCCGCGGTGAGACGGTCCCGCGTGAGATCCGGGCCGCGATCAGCGCGACGATGACGAACGTCGCGAGGGCGACGCCCACCGAGAGCGCGCCCGTCGGATCCGGAACGAGGAGGAGCGAGAGGGTGACCGCGACCAACGCGGCGAAGATCCCGGCCCAGAACAGCCGTTCGACACGAATCGCCTCCATACCGTCGTCACCCCCCGAGCAGCGCCGGGAGGTCGTTCACGGAGTCGACGACCGCGGCCGCGCCGACCGATTCGTACGCCCGGCGACCGGATTCGCCGGTCAGCCCGCCTGTGAGAACGCCGATACCGTAGTAGGTCCTCGCGGGGTCGGCCTCGGCGGCGTTGACGGCGGTCTTCACGTCGTCGAGGGTGTCGCCCGCGAAGGCGACGCTGTCGGCGTCGAAGCGCTCCGCGAGCGTCGTCAGCGCGTGCGGGTGCGGTTTCCCCTCGTCCCAGTCGTCCATCGTGAACCGGTGCTCCGCTGGGACGTCGAGTCCGACGCGGTCGAGCGCGATGTCCGCCTCAGCTGCCGGACGGCCGGTGAGCACGCCCACTGCGGCGTTCGCTTCGAGCGATTCGAGCGTTTCGGACTCGACGATGATCGGTTCGTCGTGGATGTAGCCCGCCGTCTCGAACGGCGGCTCACCGCCTTCGAGTTCGCGGTACAGGTCTCCACCGAGGTAGAGCGCCTGAAAGGCGTCACGGAGCCCGTATCGATCCCACTCGTTGCGGACGGCGGCGAGGTCGGCATCGCTCAGGTGGTCGGCGGCGACCGACTCGGCTCCGGCGAGGCCGCCGCCGGGTTCGATCCGCGCTGTGAACGTCGAGAGGTCGATCGGCTCGCGTTCGTCGACGAGGACGTACAGCGCCGCGGCGTACGTCACGTCCCAGTCGTTGTTGAAGCCGCCGGCGTCCTTGAACAGCTGGACGTCGTCGCGGTCGATCGTCCGGTCGTACAGTCGTGTGACGGACTCCACGATAGCCCGCCGGTAGGAGTCGGCGACGTCGAGGAGGACGCCGTCGATGTCGAGGACGACCGCGTCTGCGTGCATACTGGAACCCGACCGGGCGGGAGCCTTAGCGTTGTCCCTTCGTTGCGCGTCACGGTCGGCGACGCCCGGGAGCGGCCACTCGTCGGAGTTAGGAGCTATTTTACCCTCCCATCTTGAGAGCATAGGTATGGACTACGACCCGCAGGAACTCGAAGCGCGTTGGCGCGAGCGGTGGGCCGAGGAGGGTCGCTACGAGGCGGATCCCGACGCCGAGGTGGTCGCCGCAGGCGGCGCTACCGACGGGGACGCCGCGAGCGATGCCGGCGACGGGGACGCAACGAGCGGTTCCGGCGACGGAGACGCCGCGGGCGACGAACCCACGTTCATCACGGTCCCGTATCCGTATCCCAGCGGCGGGATGCACATCGGACACGCCCGGACGTACACCGTTCCGGACGTCTACGCTCGGTACCGACGACAGCAGGGCGACAACGTGCTCTTTCCGATCGCTTGGCACGTCACCGGCACGCCGATCATCGGCGCGGTCGAGCGCCTGAAAAAGGGCGAAGAAGAACAGCTCTCGGTGCTTCGCGACACCTACGACGTCGCCGAGGACACCTTACAGGACCTCGAAACGCCGATGGGCTACGCCCGCCACTTCATCGAGGAGCACTACAAGAAGGGGATGAAGGACCTCGGGCTCTCGATCGACTGGCGGCGGGAGTTCACCACCAACGACGACCGCTACTCGAAGTTCATCACCTGGCAGTACGAGACGCTCCGCGACCGGAACCTGCTCGAAAAGGGCCTCCACCCGGTCAAGTACTGTACTAACGAGAAACAGCCGGTGACGACCCACGACCTGCTGGAAGGCGAGGAGGCCGAGTTCCAAGAGTACACGCTGGTCCGGTTCGGCCACGGCGACACGATCGTCCCGATGGCGACGCTCCGGCCCGAGACGGTCCGCGGCGTCACGAACGCTTACATCGATCCCGACGCCGACTACGTGATCGCCGACGTCGACGGCGAGGAGTGGTTCGTCTCCGCGGCGGCCGTCGAGAAGCTCCAACTGCAGGGTCACGACGTCACCGCGAAGCGCACCGTCGCCGGCGAGCATCTCGTCGGCGAGCGCGTGACCAACCCGATTACCGGCGACGAGGTGCTCGTCCTGCCCGCCGATTTCGTCGACGCCGACAACGCCACCGGCGTCGTGATGTCGGTGCCGGCGCACTCGCCGGACGACTACGTCGCGCTCGAGGAGGCGAAGGCCGACGACGAGCGGATGCGGGAATATGAAATCGATCCCGCCGAGGTCGAGGAGATCGAACCGATTCCGATCCTCACGATCGAGGGCTACGGCGAGATCCCCGCGAAGACCGCCGTCGAGGAGGCGGGGATCGAATCGAGCGCCGACCCCGCGCTCGAAGAAGCGACCAAAGAGCTGTACAACAGCGAGTTCCACAGCGGCCGACTGAACGACGAATACGGCGAGTTCGCCGGGGAGATCGTCGAAGACGTTCGCGGTCGCTTCCGCGACGCCTACCGCGAGGAGGGCGCGTTCGGAACGATGCGGGAGTTCTCTGAGGAGGTCGTCTGCCGGTGCGGCGGCGACGTCGTCGTCGCCGAGCAGGACACGTGGTTCCTGCGCTACAACGACGAGGCGTGGAAGCGGAAGGCGCACGAGGTCGTCTCGCGGATGGAGGCCATCCCGGAGAACACCCGCGGCGAGTACGATCACACGATCGACTGGCTGAACGAGTGGCCCTGCATCCGAAACTACGGGCTCGGGACCCGACTGCCGTGGGACCAAGACTTCGTCATCGAGCCGCTGTCGGACTCGACGATATATATGGCGTACTACACGATCGCCCACCGACTCGACGAGATCCCCACCGAGGACCTCGATCGGGCGTTCTTCGACGCCCTGTTCTACGGCGCGGACGCCGTCGACGACCCCGACGAGCGGGCGCTCGAACTCCGCGCGGAGTGGCTCTACTGGTATCCGGTCACCTATCGGTTCTCCGCGAACGACCTCATCTCCAATCACCTGACCTTCTATCTCTTCCACCACGCCGAACTGTTCGACGAGGCGCAGTGGCCCGAGGGAATCGTCATTATGGGGATGGGTCTCTTGGAGGGCGAGAAGATGTCCTCCTCGAAGGGCCACGTCGTTCTCCCGGGGAAGGCCATCGACGAATACGGCGCGGACACCGTTCGCTTCTTCCTGCTCAACTCCGCGGAGCCGTGGCAGGACTACGACTGGCGCGCCGAGCAGGTCGCCTCCGTCCAGAATCAGCTCGAACGCTTCTGGAACCGAGCGCAGGACGTCATCGACAATCCCGGTCCCGAGGAGCGCCCCGAGTTCGCGACCGAAGATCGCTGGCTGCTGTCGCGGCTACAGCGCACCGTCGCCGAGGTCACCGAGGCGATGGAAGGCTCCGAGACTCGCACGGCGAGTCAGGCCGCCTTCTACGACTTCGAGGAGGATCTGCGGTGGTACCGCCGCCGGACGGACCTCTCACGACCCGCCGCGCGGTGGACCCTTCGAGAGGTCTTGAGGACGCGCCTTCGACTGCTCGCGCCGTTCGTACCCTTCCTGACGAACGAGCTGCACGAACAGCTCACGGGCACGCCCGCCGAGGACGCTCCGTGGCCGACGGTCGACGAGGACCTGTTGGACGCTCAAATCGAAACAGCCGAAACCCAAGTCGAACGGCTCGTCGACGATATTCAGGGAATTCAGCAGTCGCTACAAAACGCCGAGGAGGACGTCCCCGAAGCGGATCCCGACCGCATTCGCATCACCGTCGCCGCCGACTGGAAGCGAGAGGTGTTCGCGACGGTCGCTGACGTCGGAGCCGATCAAGGCGCGGTGATGGGGAAGGTGATGCAGGACCCCGACCTCCGCGAGCGCGGCAACGCGGTCAACGACCTCGTTGGCGAACTGATCGAGTTCGCCCGCGGCCGCGACGACGAGGAGCTCGCGGTGCTCGCCGAAATCGACGAGGCGAGCGCCTACGAGCGTGCGACGGACTTCCTCGGGACGGAGTTCGACGCCGAGATCGTCGTCCAGCGCGAGGGCGAGGACGTCGAAGCCCGCAAGCAGGCCGTGCCGTTCCGTCCGGCGATCGAACTCGAAGCGGAGTAATCGTCAAAACGGAAGCCGAGTAACGCTCCCAAATCGAGGTGCGACGTCGGGCGATAGTAGCATTTGCGAGTCTTCACCCACTCAATCGCACGACAGGGTGCGATCGGATGCGCAATCAGTTGCAAACGCTACGATAACATCGATAGTGGTTACACCGCCGTAACCCGCTGTCATTCCGCTAGTTGGACTATTTCCCGTCCCGACTCGCGAAGGTTTATGCCCGTTCGACCGCTGAATCGTATTGATGGCAGAGGCAGAACAGGAGAGTCTCGACGACCTCCCGCCGAGCGCGAAGCTGGTTTTCAAGGTACTCGAATACAACGGCCCGCTGACCCAGAAGGGGATCGTCCAAGAATCGATGCTTTCGGCTCGGACGGTCCGGTACGCGCTCGAACGGCTCGAAGAGATCGACGTCGTCGACGAGGACGTCTACTTCGCGGACGCGCGACAGAACCTCTATCAGCTCACCGACGACGCGCCCGATACGCATCCCACCGAGGGCGACGCCGACGAGGCGGAAGCCTGCTGCGCCGAGTAACGCACGCCAGCGACTGCGTGAGACGGCTCGTCGAGTTCCACGAGAAGTTATCCCGTTCGAGCACCGAGTAGGCGTATGTCACTCTCACTCGATTCGACGCAACTGGACCGGTACTCCAGACACATCATTATGGACGAGGTCGGCCCCGAGGGACAGGCGATGCTCCTCGACTCCCGCGCGCTCGTCGTCGGCGCGGGCGGCCTCGGCGCGCCGGTGATCCAGTACCTCGCCGCCGCGGGCGTCGGCGCACTCGGCGTCGTCGACGACGACGTCGTCGAGCGGAGCAACCTCCAGCGGCAGATCATCCACGGCGACGACGACGTCGGTCGCCCGAAGGTCGACAGCGCCGCAGACTTCGTCGCGAGCCTCAACCCCGACGTCGACGTCGAGACCTACGAGACGAGGCTGGGAAAGGAGAACGTCGACGAGGTGGTCCCCGGCTACGACGTCGTCGTCGACGCCTCCGACAACTTCCCGACCCGCTATCTGCTGAACGACTTCTGCCGACTGCACGAGATACCCATCGCTCACGGTGCCATCTACAAGTTCGAGGGGCAGATCACGACGCTCGAACCCGACGGCCCCTGCTACCGCTGCCTGTTTCCCGAAGCCCCCGAACCCGGAACGGTCCCCGACTGCGCGACGACGGGCGTCCTCGGCGTCCTCCCCGGGACCGTCGGCTGCATCCAAGCGACGGAGGCCGTAAAGCTGCTGCTCGACGCCGGTGAGACGCTCGGCGGGCGGCTGCTCTTCTACGACGCGATGGAGATGAGCTTCGAGACGGTCCCCTACCAGCGGAACCCCGACTGCCCCGTCTGCGGCGACGATCCGATCGGCTCCATCGACGACGTGGAGTACACCGCGGCGTGCACCATCAGCGCGGACTGAGAGCGCTACGGTGGCCGGTCAGGGTGGCTGAGAGCGCTACGGTGGCCGGTTAGGTGACCGACAACACAGTCGCTCGTCGGCCCGAATTGGCGAACAGCCGGCACCCGCTCGCGACGACGCGTCCCCGAAGGTCGCCGATCGTCTCCCGCGCCGACGTGCCAAGCAACCGCGGCCCGACGCGGGGTAATGCTTACGTCACGGGGACGCTGGCCGCGTCTTCGTATATAAACTATCGGCGGTGAGGGCCGCGCGTCGTCGGTGCGGGCCGCGTACGCAACAGACCGCAGCGTTTTATCCGCCCGCTGCCCTCGTGCGGGTATGGCCTCGCAGGGAATCGTCGAGCAGTTTCTCTCTCTGAAGTCCGACACCGACGCGGACGTGCTGACGATGCAGTGCGGCGACTTCTACGAGTTCTTCGCCGACGACGCCGAGTTGGTCGCCGACGAGTTGGATCTGAAAGTCTCTCAGAAGTCCTCGCACGGGTCGTCGTACCCGATGGCGGGCGTCCCCGTCGACGACCTCACGCCGTATCTGAAGGCGCTCGTCGAGCGCGGCTACCGCGTCGCCGTCGCCGATCAGTTCGAGGACGGAGGCGATCACTACCGCGAGGTGACGCGGCTCGTCACGCCGGGTACGCTGCTGGAAACCGACGACGCCGACGCGCGCTACATCGCCGCCGTCGTCGGCGGCGAGAGCGACTCCCGGACGGAATCGAGCACGGACACCGACGACGTCGGTCTCGCGTTCGTCGACGCGACCACCGGCCAGTTCCTCGTCACCGTCGCCGCCGACGCCGACGACGCGCTCTCGGAACTGTACCGCTTCAGCCCCGTCGAGATCCTCCCGGGGCCGGAGACCCGCGACGACGACGCGTTCGTCCGACGCCTCCGGGAGGAGACGGACGCGTCGGTCGCGCTGTTCGAGGCCGACGCGTTCGCGCCCGGGCGGGCGGCGCACGCGCTCCGCAAGCAGTTCGGCCGCGAAACGCTAGACAGCGTGGGGCTCGACGCGGAGCCCGCGATCAGAGCCGCGGGCGCAGCGCTCCGCTACGTCGAGGAGACGGGCGCGGGCGTGTTACCGTCGATGACGCGGCTGCAGACGTTCGAGACGCAGGAGCACCTCGACCTCGACGCGACGACCCAGCGAAACCTCGAACTCACCGAGACGATGCAGGGCGGGCGAGACGGGACGCTCGTCGACACGATCGACCACACCGTGACGAGCCCCGGCGGCAGACTGCTGCGCGAGTGGGTGACGCGCCCCCGACGTGACCGACGGGAGCTGAACCGACGCCTCGACTGCGTAGGCGCGTTGGCGTCGGCGGCGCTCGCTCGCGAACGCGTGCGGGAGACGCTCGACGGCGGCTACGACCTCGAACGGCTGGCTGCGCGCGCCACGTCCGGCAGCGCCGACGCTCGGGACCTGCTCGCCGTCCGCGACACCCTCGCGATCCTCCCGGACGTCGCCGGCGCCGTCGAGGGATCGCCGCTAGCGGACTCGCCGCTCGCCGACGTCGTCGACCGACCGGATCGAGAGGCCGCAGGTCGCCTACGCGAGGAGCTGGAATCAGCGCTCGCCGACGACCCGCCGAAGACGGTCCGACAGGGCGGGCTGTTCCGCCGCGGCCACGACGACGGACTGGACGACCTGCTGGAGCGCCACGCCGAAGCGCAGGAGTGGATCGACACGCTCGCCGAGCGCGAGAAGCGTCAACACGGCCTGAGCCACGTCACTGTCGACCGCAACAAGACCGACGGACACTACATCCAAGTGGGCAAGTCCGTCGCCGACGACGTGCCCGAGCACTACCGGGAGATCAAGACGCTGAAGAACTCAAAGCGGTTCGTCACCGACGAACTGGAAGAGCGCGAGCGGGACATCCTCCGATTGGAGGAGGCCCGCGGCGACTTGGAATACGAGCTGTTCTGCGACCTCCGCGACCGAGTGGGCGAGCGCGCGGCGCTCCTGCAGGACGTCGGCCGCGCACTCGCCGAAATCGACACGTTGGCGTCGCTGGCGACGCACGCCGCCGGAAACGACTGGGTGCGACCGGAACTGACCGATCCCGGCCCGCTCGACATCGAGGCCGGGCGACACCCCGTCGTCGAGCAGACGACCGAGTTCGTCCCGAACGACCTCCGGATGGGAGAACGTAGAGCGTTCCTGCTCGTCACCGGGCCGAACATGAGCGGGAAGTCGACGTATATGCGGCAGGTCGCGCTCATCACGCTGCTCGCGCAGATCGGCAGCTTCGTCCCGGCGCGTTCGGCGACAATCGGCGTCGTCGACGGCATCTACACCCGCGTCGGCGCGCTCGACGAACTCGCGCAGGGGCGGTCGACGTTTATGGTCGAGATGCAGGAGCTCTCGAACATCCTGCACTCGGCGTCGGCGGAGTCGCTGGTCATCCTCGACGAGGTGGGACGAGGGACCGCAACCTACGACGGTATCTCGATCGCGTGGGCGGCCACCGAATACCTCCACAACGAGGTGCGCGCGAAGACGCTCTTTGCGACCCACTACCACGAACTCACGTCGCTGGCTGAGCACCTCGACCGCGTCGCGAACGTCCACGTCGCGGTGGACGGCGACCGCGACTCCGCCGACAGCGATGGCGTGACCTTCCTCCGGACGATCGAGGAGGGTCCGACCGACCGCTCCTACGGTGTCCACGTCGCGGAGTTGGCGGGCGTCCCCGATCCCGTCGTCTCCCGCGCCGACGACGTGCTCGCGCGGCTCCGCGCCGAGGAGGCGATCGAAGCCCGCGGTGGCGGCGGCGAGGGCGACGAGCCGGTCCAAGCGGTGTTCGACCTCTCGGCCGGGCAGTTCGTCGGCGCGGATTCGTCGCGTGCAGACTCGACGAGCGCGGTCGACGGCAGTAAGGACACAGATCTCGCAGACGGCTCATCGTCTCGCGGCAGGGAAAACGGTGCCGCAGCCGACGTCGAGGAAACGAACGTCGAAGAAAGCGACAGAACCGAAGAAGCCGCCGGAGACGACAGCAACGCGACCGCACCGGAAGTCGAAGCGATCGCCGCGGAGTTGAACGAGCTAGATCTGAACGGAACGTCCCCGATCGACGTGATGACGAGGGTCCAAGAGTGGCAACGGCGACTCAACGAGCGATCAGCGGACGGCGAGTGAACACGCGGCATCGACTCATCGGGTTTCACCATTACGGACGAACGCGGGTCCACGCTTTTGTACTCCGAGCGTGTTGTGTTGACATATGACGTTCATCATCGTCGGATACGGGCGGGTCGGTGCGCGGACGGCTCGGATCCTGTACGAGGAGGGATATCCGGTCGTGGTGGTCGAAAACGACCCGGATAAGGTCGAGCGCGCACGAGAGGCGGGATTCGAGGTCGTCGAGGGCGACGGCAGCAACGAGTCGGTGCTGAAGCGGGCGGGCGTCGAGGACGCCGTCGCGCTCGGCGGCCTCACCGGCGATCCGAACGTGAACTTCGCGGCGTGTAAGATCGGCAAACAGTACGGGTGCCGGGTGGCGATGCGGATCAGCGAGGACTTCACAGAGGAGATCTACGAGCAGTACGAAGAGGACGTCGACGAGGTGATCTACCCCGAACGGCTCGGGGCGGCGGGCGCGAAGACGGCGCTGCTCGGCGGGACGTTCAACGCGATCGGCGAACTGACCGAGCAACTGCGGCTTACCACCCTGTCGATACCCGAGGGCTCACCCGTGATCGGTCGGAAAGTGAACGACATCGACCTCGAAGATTTCGGTCGGATATACGCGCACGGCCGGAAACGGGAACCGATGACGATTCCGCTGCCCGGAACGATGATCGAAGCGGACGATCAGCTCGCGCTCGTCGTCGAGCACGACGGGCTCGACCGGGCGAAGGAGGTGCTCCTCGGCGACGGCGCGAGTACGACCGTCTCGAACGGGTGAACGCGGACACGTTCGAGCCCAGAGGCGACGGATCGGGAGAAGTCACTGAGAGGCGGGAGAATCAGACGGCGCACCGCGCGCCGTCGGACGTGTCGTCGCGGGAACGACGACGCAGATACCGGGGTGCAACGTCCGCGTGTGGGGCGCGCGGTGGGAGGATGGGAACTGATGGCCGTCGAGGACGGAAAACCGTCCGTATCAGTGCGCGCCCGGTCGTGTGCACTTCGCTACCGCACTTAAAACCGTGTCAGACGGGAGGCTGACTCCGAGCGGTGTCGAAGCGTCCGGTACGCATCATTCGAGGTGGAGTCCCGCACTCAACGTCGCCAGTAGCCCTGCAGGTACGCGCCGGCGAACATTCCGGCGATAGCCCACAGGATCGTGACGTTACCGACGCCGAGGCTGGCGTACGCCGCGCCGGGACAGATGCCCGAGAGCCCCCAGCCGACGCCGAAGATCGCACCGCCGATCAGCACGTTCCGATCGAACGACTTCAGTCGGCGCTCGAAGGCGTCGCCCGTGAGCGGGGCGCGGTCGAACAGCCGCGGCGCGAGGAAATACGTCACGCCCACGAGCGCGGACCCGCCGAACATCACGAACAGCAGCCCGAGGTCCTCGAACTGGAGGAAATCCAGCACGACCTCCGGACGGGCCATATGACTGAATCCGAGGCCGAAGCCGAAGAGCAGGCCGCCGACCAGTACCAGCGGGATAAAGAGAGGATGACGGTCGTCGCTCGCGGGCCCCTCCGCGGAGTCGTTCCCCGCTCGCTCGGACCGAGACGCGCGCGCCTCGGTCATTACGGGCTCACCCCGAGCGCCGCGACGAGCTGTGCGGTGACGACGGCGACGACGAGGAACGTGAGGACGCCGACGATCGACGTCTTCGACGCCGACCCGACGCCACAGATTCCGTGGCCGGAGGTACAGCCCTTCCCGATCCGGGTGCCGACGCCGACGAAGAGACCGCCCACGAGCAGCCGCCACGGCTGGACGCCCGTCGTCCACAGCGTCACGCCGCCGACTTCGTAGAGATGACCGGTCGTCCCCGGCCGATAGAGCGGGCTGGAAACGACGCCGGATTGGAACGTCACTGCGAACGCCGCCGCGCCGAGAACGATGCCGGCGGTGAACACGAGCCGCCAGTCCCGCGAGGAGACATATCGTTGGAACCGCGACTGCCCGGAGACGTACGACAGCGTCGATTCGAGGAACGTGCTCGCGCCGGCGCTGATCCCCGTCCCGAGGTAGATCACGGTCACGCCGAGGCCGACGAGCAGCCCGCCGACGGCGTAGCGACTGATCCCGTTCGGGAACAGGTCGGCGGCCGCTTGGAGCGCGACTGGATCAATCACCATCGGCCACCTCAGTCACCCGCCAGCGACTCGTGGCTCGCTGCGCAGTTGTTCGGACCCAGTTCGAGCGTGAACGCCTCGTCGTCGACGGCGTGCTGTCCGAGGTTTGTCGCGATGATCTCCTCGTAGTTTGCCGGACGCGGCGGCATATCCGAGAGGATCAACTCGACGAAGTCGTCTTCGTCCATCGTGAGTGCGGCCATCTGTGCTTTCAATTCGCCGATCGTGGCCGTATAGGTTCCGTCTCCTGCCGGTTCCGCGACATCGCTGTAGTGTGCACCGCCGACGAGGGTGTCGGAGGGAAGCGAGAGGACACGCGTCTGCAGCGAGTCGTAGAGCGTCCGCGCGGCGTCGGGCGCGCCCTCGTCGCCCTCTTCGAGGTCCGGGCGCGCGACGCTCTCGACGAACAGGCCGTCGCCGGTCGCGAGCAGGCTGTCGCCGATGAGGTAAGAGGTCATTCCCGTCGTGTGACCGGGCGTGTAGACGGCTTCGATTGTCGCGTCGCCGACGGCGAACGTGTCGCCGTCCGCGGCGGTCGTGAGCTCGTCGGCATAGGTGACGCCGCGGTCGACCGCCGCGGCCGGGATAACGCCCTCGACGCCCTCGCCATCGAGATCGTGATCGAAATCGCGGTCGCCGTCGCTTCGCCCCGTTCGCGACGAACCCGAGCCGTGGAGCGCTCGGACGCCGGAGAGGTGATCGGCGTGGATGTGCGTGTCGAAGGCGTACGTGAGCGCTGCGCCCAACTCCTCGGCGTCGTCGCGGTACCGATCGGTGAACGCGCGCAGCGGGTCGACGATCGCGGCCTCGTCGCCATCGACGAGCAGATAGCCGAGACAGCCCGAGGAGGGGCGCTGGTACTGATAGAGCGTCCCGGGTCCGTCGTAGTTCGAGACGCGGACGCGCTCGTAGATGCTCGCCCAGCCGTTCATTCCGTCCTCAAGGTGGTTCACCTCGTAGCCGCGGTCGGCGAGCGCCCCCGCGACGAACTCGCTGGCACCGCCCTTCGCACAGAGGACGGTGACGGTCCGGTCGTCCGGGATTCGACCGAGGACGTCCGCGTCGATCTCGTCGTCCAAGAACTCGAAGTATGGGACGTTGATCGAAGTGACGCTCTCGTCGTCGATGTGCCACTCGTCGTACTCCGAGTGCATTCGCGCGTCGAGGATCGTGAGGTCCGCGTCGGCGTCGACGCGTTCCTTCAGCGCGTCGGGAGAGACGGTTTCGACGTCTGTCTCGGGTGTTGGAAAGTCGTCTGGAGTCATACTGAACACCCGTTCGTACTGGACGGTGGCACAAAAATGTTCGTATGGTAATTCAGTATCTACACAATATATTAGAGAGCAGTTCGCGCAGTGTTTCTTGATTATGTGCTCTTTAGCCGGTTTTTGAGGGTGTATACGGCATCGAGATTCAGTAGACTGTATATAGTTGTTTGTAGTATTCACAAGAATCGACACTCTTTTAATCGTCGGAATAATATTGTGCTTTAGCTCCAATATAACACACGGAGCGGACATCCAATGAGTGGAGAATTCAACATCGCGGAGACGCTCGACGTGAAAGGTGCAACGTGTCCGATGCCGGTTGTCAAGACCAAAGGTGCCATCGACGACCTCTCTTCGGGAGCCGTCCTCGAAGTGCTCGCGACCGACTCGGGCAGTATGAGCGACCTCGACGGCTGGGCGACCGGAGCCGACGGCGTCGAGATGCTAGAACAGGTCGAAGGCGACGGCGTATACAGACACTACGTCCGCAAGACGGAGTGACTGATGCGCACGGAGACACCCGACACCGCGGCGGACGGCACGCAGACTGAGGAGGAAACCCGAAACGAGTCGGCGGCGGACGGCGATCTCCCCTCCCGCGCCGAACTCGCCGCACGAATCGAAGCGCTCGAATCGGCGCTCGACGACGTCGCGGCGACCGACGAGATCACAGCGACCGGCGGTGGGAAGAAAATGTCCATCATCGCGACGAAAGGCACCCTCGATATGGCCTACCCGCCGCTCATCCTCGCCAGCACGGCGGCCGCCTTCGGCTACGACGTCACGGTGTTTCACACCTTCTGGGGACTGGACATCCTCCACGAGGAGCGCTCGAAGAACCTCAAGCTCAGCTCCGTCGGCAACCCCAATATGCCGGTTCCGAACGTGGTGGGCGCGCTTCCCGGAATGGACCGCGTGACGACTTCGATGATGGAGAAGCGGATCGACGACAACGACACCGCCACAATCGAAGAACTCATCGAGACTTCCCTCGAGATGGGCGTCGAGTTCCAAGCGTGTCAGATGACCATCGAACTGATGGACTACGAAGAGAACGATTTCTACGACGGCGTTCGGACGGGCGTCGGCGCGGCGACGGCCGTTCAGGATATGGCCGAGTCCGACATCCAACTGCTCGTTTGAATCGCGAACGATCCCGATCGGGCCGTTCGCGGCGACCGGAGACCGACCGATTTCTTGCCCGTGCGGTCACATTCCTCGCTATGCACTCTTGGAGCGCGCTCTTCGAGCAGGCGGCGGCGTACGACGTCAACGAGACCGCGGTCCGCGAGACGCTCGCCGACGTGCGGGACGCACAGCGTTCGCAGGCGGACGACCGCGACGACGCCGCGAACGGACGGGAGTCGAGCGACCGGGATGCGTTTTCATCTCCGCCGGCGGAGCCCAGTCCCACCCGAGTCGTCGCCGACGCCGACGTGCTAGCGATGGACCTCTTCGTCGACGGCGACGCCAGACGCGCGCTGGATCACCTCCGCGCGCACTCGTGGACGGCGCTGCTCGCGAGCGACGCGTTGCTCTCGGCGGCCGCGGCCGTGATCGCCGAACTGGCCGACCCCGACCTCGCATCGGCGTGGCGCGAGCGCGTCTCGGCGTGGTGCGAACTCGTCTCCCATCCCTCGGGTGACAACCCCGCGCTCGCGACCGCCTACCGCGGGGGTGCGATGCACATTCTCTCGTTCGACGAGCGCCTGCTGTCGGCGAGGGCGGGGGCCGAACTCGGCAGTCGACTGTCCGTGAGCGCCCGACAGCCGGACGCGTTCGCGGCGCTTTTCGACGCCGAGAGCCTGCATCGGGAGGTCGAGGGCGGCGACTATCCGGGGCCGGATCGCGACCCGCGTGCGTGAGACAGAGCTGTAGTGCAGACGTGCGGCCATAGTGGAATACAATCGAAGCCCGTTTCAACGTCCCGACGAAGGGAACGCTATGGTCCAAGAGACGACGCCCAGCACGTTGCAGGCGCGCCTCGGCGACGACGACGTCGCAGTCGTCGATATTCGGGATCCGTCCTCGTACGCCGACGGACACATCGACGGTGCGGTGAACGTCCCGCCGAACCGACTGTCCCCCGGCGCGCTCGACGCGCCGTGGGCGCGAGCCGACGAGATCGTCGTCTCCTGCTACGTCGGCAAGAGCTCCAAGCGCGTCGCGATGATCCTCGGAAGGTACCTCGACGCGGAAATTTCGAGTCTGTGCGGCGGGTTCGACGCGTGGGACGGCCCGGTCGCGACCGGACGGGACGACTCGCCGATCGACGACGAGGGGCCCGCGGCGGGCGCGACTAACCGAGACGGTCACGGAGCGCCGTTCTGAACCGCTCAGCCTTGCCAACGGAGTCCGCAGTTAGCACAAACGGACAGACCGCCGTCTTCGACCTCGTACTCCGTTGACCGGCACTTTGGACAGGCTTCTTCGTCCATACGCGGCGGTCCGCGGGCGGGAAGTGAAAATCGCGGGCGTCGTTCTCAGCGGGTGAAAACAGTGAGCCGCTGGCGCGTCGGCGCGGCCGCTAGCGAGTTCGTCGACGCGAAAGAATCGAGCGATCGAGAACGCCGTCAGTTACCGCGTCGGCGGTCCGATCCGAGGCTCGGGCGGGTGTGCTCTGCGCCCTTGCCGCGGTTCTGCAGGCCGCGGTTGGAGCGACCGGCGTTCGTCAGGCCGCGGAAGGCGCGGCCCTTCTGGTCGTCGCTGCAGATCCAGTTGAGATCGTCGTCGCTCTGGATCGCGCCGTGTTCGGGATCGACGAGGATCACTTCGTGCCACTTCTGGGAGCCGTCTTCGCCGACCCAGTAGGAGGCGAGCGTGCGGAGGTTCGGATGCTTCCGCGAGGCGCGTTCCTCGGCGATGCGCTGGATACTCTTGCGGCGGCCGATGCGGTTGACGCCCTGGCGCTTCGAGCGGCGACCGGCCTTGTGGCGCTGCTTGCGAGCGCCGCCCTTGCGGACCGCGACGCGCACGACGACGATGCCCTGCTTGGCCTTGTAGCCGAGTTCGCGGGCCTTGTCGAGGCGCGTCGGTCGGTCGACGCGGACGATCGCGCCCTGATCGCGCCACTCCTGTTTTCGCTGCCACTGCAGCTCGGCGAGCTTGCCGTCGCCGGGCTGTTTCCACGCTTCCTTGATGTGAGAGTAGAAGCTTCGTGCCATTGGTTTCACCACGGGCGCTTTCGATTCGGGTGGCGTTCGACGCCGGCCCACATTTCGTCCCGATAGCTCGGGTGCCCACTGGCGTCCCGTTCGACCAGCGAGTTACCGGGTTTTTCCTCGTGGCGCTCTTAACGACTTCGAATGTCGATCGGTGGGTCGTAACACCGTCTCTCCCGTGTTGACCGACCCCGCTTCGGGGCCGCGCTGGAACGAACGGCTTTTGACGCCGGGTGTCGGAACCGTACGTATGGCTACGGAAACGCAGAGCGGGCTCTCCGATCATATGCGGGGGGTCACGGTCACCACGATCGCCTGTCTCGCCGGCGTCATCGCCGCGCTGGCCACCGCCAGGTTCGTCGGGACCAGCGTCGCCGCGGCGGCGAGCCAGCAGTCGCTTCTCTACGTCGCGGCGCTCGTCCTCGCGCAGTTCCCGATCCTCCGCGTCGTCGGCATCGACGTCTCCGAATTCGGCGCGAAGGACTACCTCTACGTGGTGTTTATGACCTTCACGCTGTGGTTCATCACGTTCGGGGTCCTGCTGACGGAAGGAGTCGCGCTGTAACCGATGGCGGACGACAGCATCGCGGTCGTCGACCTCGATCGATGTCAGCCCGACCGCTGCAGTTACGAGTGTGCGAACTACTGCCCGCCGAACCGAACCGGAAAGGAGTGCATCGTCACGCGTGGCGAGTACTACGAGGAGGACGAACCGTACGACGGCGGGCCAGACCAAATTCGGATCTCCGAGGAGGTCTGTCTCGGCGAGACCTGCGGGATCTGCGTCGAGAAGTGCCCCTTCGACGCCATCGAGATCATCAACCTCCCGACGGAGCTCGAAGACGACCCCGTCCACCGCTACGGCGAGAACGCCTTCGCACTCTACGGGCTCCCGGTTCCGGAGTCGGGTAGCGTCACGGGCATTCTCGGTCCCAACGGGATCGGGAAGACCACCGCCGTTCGCGCTCTCGCCGGCGAGATGATCCCCAACCTCGGCGAATACGGCGACGAACCGTCGTGGGAGACCGTCCTCGACCGCTTCCGCGGGACCGAGCTACAGACGTACATCGAGCGCGTGCAGGGCGGCGATGTCTCCATCGCCCGCAAGCCCCAGTACGTCGATCAGATCCCCAAGCAGTTCGACGGGACGACGATCGAACTGCTGGAGTCGACGGACGAGCGCGGCGCGCTCGACGACTACATCGACCGACTCGGCATTCGTCCGGTCGTCGATCAGCCGCTCGACACGCTTTCGGGCGGGGAACTCCAGCGGGTCGCGCTCGCGGCCACGCTCGCTCGCGACCGCGACTTCTACTTCCTCGACGAGATTTCGCCCTATCTTGACATCGGCCAGCGCGTCACCGCTGCGCGACTCATCCGCGAACTCGCGGAGGAGGAAGACCGCGCGGTGCTCGTCGTCGAGCACGACCTCGCCATCTTGGACCTGCTAGCCGACTCGCTGCACGTCGCCTACGGTGAACCCGGCGCGTTCGGTGTGATCACCGATCCGAAGTCGGTCCGCAACGGTATCAACGAGTACCTCACGGGGTATCTCTCCAACGAGAACATGCGGATCCGCCCCGACGAGATCGAGTTCCACCAGCACGCGCCGCGGGAGACGTCGAAGTCGACGCCGCTCATCGAGTACCCCGAACTCTCGAAGTCCTACGGTGAAGGGGAGTTCTCGCTCGAAGTCGACTCCGGAACGATCTACGAGTCGGAAGTGCTGGGCGTCGTCGGTCCCAACGGGATCGGGAAATCGACGCTCGCGAAGCTGTTCACGGGCGCGCTCGAACCCGACGAGGGCGAACTCGACTTCCGACTCGACATCGCCTATAAACCGCAGTATATCGAGATCGACCAGCCGATGCGCGTCGACGCGTTCCTCTCTTCTATCACCGAAGACTTCGGCACCTCCTACTGGAACACCGAGGTCGCGAACCCGCTCCAGTTGAACCGGATTATGGAGCGCAACCTCGAGGACCTCTCCGGCGGGGAGCGCCAGCGGGTCGCCATCGCGGCGTGTCTCTCCGAGGACGCCGATCTGTACGTGATGGACGAGCCCTCCGCGCACCTCGACGTCGAACAGCGCGTGCAGGCGACGACCGCGATCCGCCGCTACGCGGAGAATCACGACGAGACGGTACTCGTGATCGACCACGACATCTATATGATCGACCTGCTCGCGGACCGGCTGATGGTGTTCGACGGCGAGCCCTCCGAGTACGGGCACGCGTCGACGCCGCAGGAGATGCGTGAGGGGATGAACGATTTCCTCGCGGACCTCGACATCACGTTCCGCCGCGACGAGCGGACCCAGCGACCCCGGATCAACAAACCGGACTCACAGAAGGACCGCAAACAGAAGAAGCAGGGCGAGTACTACTACGCGCCCTGAGGGGACTCTTTTACCGCTGTTTCATCGGTGCCGACAGCGTCGCTTCCGGCCCGTCAGCCGTCTCCTCGAGCGACACGTCGTAGCCGAACGCTCTGACGACCGCGACGTTCGTCCGGACGTGCTCGGTGACGCGCGGGATCCGCACCCGGCCGCCCACCAGCGCGAGCCAGACGACGAGCTGATCGCCGAGGTGAGCGTCGACTGGCGCGTCCGTCGCGGTCCATTCGACCGCCACGTCGACCGCGTCGGCGGCGACCTCCTCGGACGGAACGCCCCGTTCGCCGTACGCGCCGAACCCCGCCCGCGACCGCTGACTCGCTTTGCGCGCCGATTCCGACCCGGTCGACGACGAGACGCCTTCGGCGACGAGCGTGACGACTGCGCCGGGCGACGCCGATTCGACGTAGCGCACCCGTTTTGCCGGATCGGCTGCGATCCCCTCGTTGACGAGCGACGTTGCAGCCGTCTCAGCGAGTCGGTCGGCGACGGAGGCGTCTTCGAGGGCTTCGGACGCGACCGCGTAGACCGACCAGTCGAAGGACGGCGCATCCCCCACATCCGAGCGCTCCGCGTTGCCGTCGGGACCACCGCGAGGGGCGTCGAACTCGATCGGTGCGAGCGCGGACGGGCGGACGTCGACGACGAGTTCCCCGCCACCCGCTGGGTAGAACCCCCGTCGAGTCACCTCGACGGTCGTATCGAGTCCACACTCGCGAAGCAGCGGGAGCTTAACGTGAGAGAGATAGTCCGCCGAGGGCGACCACATCACGTCCGTCCCACCGCCGAGCGTCGCGCGGATCGGCCTCGAAAGTCGCGTCGCGAGCGGCAGCAACGTGTCGGCGACGAGCGTGACGCTCCCGGCGGTGCCGACGTCGACCGCAACCTCGACGGGCGCAGGTGTGTCGTCCTCAACGGCCGCGTCGGTCCCAACCACGCCACGTCCCGGCTCACTCGGTTCGAACGCGAGCGTCTCGGAGCCCACCTCCGCACCGGAAACCTCGGCGTCGGCGATGTCAGCCAGTAGATCGACGCAGGCGAGGTGCTGTCGCTTGAACCCCGGATTCGGACGGTTCGCGCGGACGTTCTCCATCCGAAACGGACGAGCGTCTACGACTGAGAGCGTCAGCGCCGTCCGGATCAGTTGGCCGCCCCCGTCGGTGCCGTCGAGTTCGAGCAGTTCGCGGGTCACGTTCGGCTCACTCGCGGCTCACTTCACCACAGTCACCGGGACGTTCGCGTGCCCGACGAGGCCCTTCGCGACGCTGCCGACCATCCCCTCAACGCGATCGGAGAGCCCGCGGTGACCGACGATGATCCCGTCGACACCCTCGCTGTCGGCGAGATCGGCGATGCTGTCGACGGGGTCGCCGTAGAGGAGAGCCGTCTCGACCGACACGTCCGCCTTCCCGGCTCGGGCGCGGGCGTCTTCGAGGACCTCCTCGCCCCGCTCTTCGGCGACTTCGATGTCCTCGGTGTAGATCCGCTGGCCGACCTCGGCGTTCGTCGGTGCCTCCTCGCCCCCCTCGACCAAGACCCGCGGTTCGACGGCGTACGCGACGACGAGCGATCCGCCGGTTCGCGATGCGAGCTCGATCGCGTATTCGAGCGACTCGGTACTCGAGTCCGATCCGTCGACGGCGACGAGAAATCTCATATATGAATGATAGGATAGCCCGCTGTTTAGCTTTAACGCGGCTGCTGTAAACAAAGTATTCTTTATCAGATAATTGGCTAAATATAATATATTTCTTATATTTTATAAACACTTAAATTGCCCTCTGGAGTATTTTTGGGGACAAATCTGATAATTAATTTTATTTATTTTTCTATATAAGATATATTACTATAATTCACTTATACTATCTGTATAAGACTACGGTACTGGTTCGAATCTTGCCGACCGAAAGAGCGTGGAAGTCACAGATTCGGGGAGCTGACCGTGAACAGCCACCCCAAGGAATACGTCAGGCTATAATTTATATATCAGGAAAGACGTATCGAAGTGTATGGAATCAATAGCGGTCGTGATAGATAGCGATAGCCCCAATGAACAGCTCATTCAAGCGGCCAAACTCCACGTGGTGGGAACAAACCTCGGGGTAGTCGTCTGCCGGATCGTCAACCGCGACAAGTACCAATCGGACGTCCGCCGGAAAGCGGAGTCAAACGAGCGCTTCGACAGCATCGAGGCAGTCAAAGCGGAGGCGACAGCCGAAGCGAAAGCCGTCGCGTCTGAGTTCTTCAGCGAGATCAATCACACGGCTGTCGGGCGGGTCGGAACCGTTCCCGAAGACGTTCTCGACATCGCCGCGGAGACCAACAGCACGCACGTGTTCACCGTCGGAAAGAAGCGCTCTCCCGCTGGGAAAATGCTCTTCGGCGACGACGCGCAGAAACTCGTTCTCGATTTCGACGGCCCGGTCACGATCGTTACTGAGGACTGACCTGACTGCTCTTCGGTTCAATAGCAAAGAAGCGCCGCAAGAGAAGACGGAGAGCTACGATCGGCTCCCACCAATTCGGGAGAGGCCGCCCACGATCTCCCTGAAGTACGGCGAGAAGAACGTGATCACCGACAAGACCAGCAGGATCGCGACGATCGGCTTCGTGACGACCGGACCGACCGCCCCGCCGCTGATCGACAGCGCGCGCCGGATTCCCAGTTCGATGATGGGGGCGAGGACGATCGCGAGAACGATCGGTCCGACGGGGAAGTCGAACTTCTTCAGAACGTAGCCCAGAACCCCCATCGAAAACATCAACCACGCCTGCCGGAGCGTGTTCTCGAGCGCGAACGTCCCGACGATAGTCAGGACAGCGATCACCGAGAACAGGATCGCTCTGGGCGTCTCCAAGACTCGGACGAACACCGGAAGAAGCAAGAATGCGACCACGACGAAGAAGATATTCGCGAGGATGAAGCCGCCGAACCACATCCAGAGGAGTTCCGACTGCTCGGTGAACAGTTCCGGACCCGGGCTGATGTTGAGGATATTTAGCGCGCCCAGCATTACCGCGGTGGTCCCGCTCCCGGGGATGCCCAGCGTGAGAAGCGGGATCATCGCCCCGCCGGTCGCGGCGTTGTTTGCCGATTCGGAGGCCGCAACACCTTCGATCACACCAGATCCGAACTCCTTGCCACGGTGTGCGATACGCTGTGCGATCCCGTAGTGGATGAACGAACCGAGCGTCGATCCCGAACCGGGGAGCGTCCCGATGAACGATCCCACGAACATCCCGCTCACGATGACACGGGCGGACTCGCGGATGTCCGACAGCGATGGGAACGTCGAGTCGACGCGCTGGCCGAATCCCTTGACGGACTCGTGGATCGTTTCCACGTTGAGAAGCACCTCCGAAACCGCAAACAAGCCGATGAGTGCGGCGATGAAGTCGATCCCGTCCGTCAGCAGGAGCGTATCGAGCGTGAACCGGCTGTACCCGGAGACCGGATCGCGACCGATCGTCGCAATGAAGATCCCCAGAGCAGTCCCGACGAGCCCCTTCGCGAGGCTGTCACCGGAGACAGCCGAGACGAGGCTCAGTCCGAAGATAGAGATGGCGGCGATCTCTGCGGGACCGAAGTTGAGCGCGAACTCGGCGAACGGCGGCCCGATCGTGATGAGCACGATGACACTGAACAGCCCACCGATGCCGGACGCGAGTGCAGCGATTCCCAACGCGCGACCAGATTCCCCGTTTTTCGACATCGGGTAGCCGTCGAACGTCGTCGCGGCCGCAGCCGTCGTCCCGGGAGTGTTGATCAGAATTGCGGCGACAGATCCCCCGTACTGCGCTCCGGCGTAGATGCCGAAGAAGAAGATCATCGCCGGGATCGGATCCATCCCGAAGGCGACCGGCAGCAAGATCGCGACTGTGACCGAGGCGTTGAGTCCGGGAATCATCCCGGCGGAGACGCCGATGATCACCGACGCGATGGTGATCCCGATCAGATAGGGATCGGTGAAGATCTCGAACATCGCTCCGACTTGTAATGTGGTTTGGCTAATCATAAGTACTCACAAGATCCCAGTGGTTACGTCGCGGAGGATCGGCGACGGAAGCGGCAGTCCTAACGCCGTAGTGAAGATGAGATAGATCCCGAAGGTGAACGCGATAGCGAGGACTGCGGCGAGGATGTAGCGTCGAAACCCGTTCGTGACGAACAGCAAGAACAGGAGCGCAACGGTCGAAACGCCGAATCCGACGGCCTCGAATACCCACATATATCCGGCGCACAGCACGATAAACACGAAGACGCGCAGCCCGTCCCGCACGTTCATCTCTACGACTTCGTCGTCTATCGTTCCCTTTCGCCGTCTCCAGAGCCTGAGTACGAGTAAGTAGACACTCATCGCTACCATCGTTACACCGGCCACCTGCGGAAAGAGACGGGGACCGACCCCGGCACCGAACGGGTTCTCCAGCGGGAGGTTCAGTTGACTGTAGATGGCAGCGAACAAGCCGAGGACGCCGAGCAGTATCACTATCGCGATCTCGCCTGTGCTCTTGCGCAGGCGGAGTGTCCTGTCGAGCCGATCCCGGAACGTGTTCGCGTCTAGCTCCATCAGCTATCCGAGTAGACACCGAGGTTGTTTTCTTGGAACACCTCGGTGAACCGTTGGTTGACTCCCTCGACGTAGTCGTAGAATTCCTCGCCGCGGAGGAACGCGGGGTTGACGTTGTTGCTGTCCGCGTACTCCTCGAACTCCTCGGTGTTGTAGATCTCCTCGTAGAGATCCCGGAGGTATTCGACGCGCTCGTCGGGCGTGTCACCGTGGACGACGGTGCCACGGAACTGCTCGACGACGATCTCGGTGTCGAACGCCTCACTGACGTACGGGACGTCCGGGTAGAGTTCGAGCTCTTGCCCGGAGAAGTGCAGGATGTATTGCACCTCTCCGGATTCGCGCATATCGCTGACTTCGCTCGGTGCGGTCACTGCGGCGTCGACGTCGCCCGCGAGGAGTGCGGAGACCTGCTCGCCACCGCCGGAGAACGGAACGATCTCCGCGTTCATATCCGTCCGCTGGCTCAGGAGGAACGCGGCCGTGTGGTCCTGCGTTCCGACGTCGAAGGACGCGATCGAGACGCGGTTCTCAGCGGCGTAGTCGCGGAACTCCTGAACGTCGTTGAACCGGTCGTCGTCGCCGCGGACGACGAGGAGGATCGGCTCGACACCCATCCGTGCGATCGGCGTGAAGTCCTCATACGAGATTCCAATGTCACGGGAAAGCGGCGTCACGACGAGGTTCGTCGTCACGTTGAGCACCGTGTATCCGTTGGGATCCTGATCGAGAGTGTAGCGCATTCCCGCTTCGCCACCGCCGCCGGTCTGGTTGATGGCTCGGACGTCGACCGGGAGGAGGTCGTTCTCGCGGATCGACCGTACGTACCCCTGTCGAACGATCGTGTCGCTGCCGCCGCCTCGGCTCGCCCACGCGACAATCGTCATCCGCTGAGACGGGTAGTCGCTCCCGCTCCCTGAGCTGTCACCCGAACTGTCACCGGAGCCGTCGCTCGAACTGTCTCCGGAGCTATCACCGGAACTGTCACCATCACCGCTCCCATCGCCACCTGAGGAACAGCCTGCGAGTCCTGCAAGCCCTGCAGCAGACGTCCACTTCAGGTAGTCGCGTCGAGTTGGTAATCTGTCGTTGGTCATAGGTTGACTTTCTCCCCAGGAGCACTACGTGTGAGTACGGTACGCATTCTCCTTTGGGGCTGATAGACAATGTTTGTACATACCACATAAATCTTTCGTGTCAATTGGCAGTAGTCACAGGACTGCGGCGACGTGGGTGCCTGTGAATCGGGATGTCGCCGCGAAAAAAGATCGGCCCTCAGGTATCCAGCGGTCGCAGAATTAATCGACTCGGTACTCCTCGAAGGCGGTCTCGTCGATCGTGACGCCGAGACCGGGCTCGGACGGCGGATCGATCCGACCGCCGTCTTGGACGTAGACCGCCTCTTGGTTCTCGACGTACTGCCCGGCGATGTAGGTACCGGGATCGTCAATGTCGTCGTCCAAGACGGCGAACTCGATGAGCGAGCACTGACGGCTGGCCGCGGCAACGTGGAGACTGGCGGCGTAATTGATCGCCGGTCCGAGGGCGTGGGGGACCATCTCCTTGTTGAACGCTTCGACGAGGCTTGCAACGCGCATCGCCCCGGTGATACCGCCCACGTAGTCGACTGACGGCTGGTAGATGTCGAGCGCGTTCGCTTGGAGGTGATCCAGCGCCGGGTAGTGCGGCGTGTGCGTTTGATATCCCGAAATCGGGACGTCGACCGCCTCGTTGAGCTGAGCCTGCCCTTGGATGTCGGTGTGGGCGATCGGCTCTTCGAACCACTCGACTTCGTGTTCGCCCGCAGTTTCGGCGACTGCACGAGCGTCCGTGTAGTTGTAGGAGGTGTTCGCGTCGATCGCGAGTCCGAACCCCTCCGGGCTCCCTTCGGTGATCGTTCGAATCCGGTGTCGGTCCTCCTCGACGCCGAAGCCCGCGCCGATCTTCATCGCCTCGAATCCCTTGTCGTTGAGCCAGTTCGCGTAGTCGACCAGTTCGTCGGCCTCCTTGTCGACGGGGAAGGTCGCGTACGCGTTGACCGTCCCGGTCTGTCCGCCGAGCAGTTCGTAGACCGGAAGTCCGGCCTTCTTTCCGACGATGTCCCAGAGTGCCTCGTCGATCGCACTGAGTGCGCCGTACGCTCCCGCACGCTTCACGTGGAGGTACAGTTCGTGCCAGATGTCTTTGACGTTCCGCGGGTCTTTGCCGACGACGTGGCGACCCATCGCCTCGATGGACTGTGCCAAGAACCGGTTGTTCTCTTCGGATCGGTAGAACGATTCTCCGAGTCCGGTAATCCCTTCGTCTGTGTGGACTTTCACGACGACCGAACTGATGTCCAGTTCCCGCGCGCCGACCTGTGCCGGGAGAGAGGCGGCGTCGACGGCACTGCCTAGAACTGCAGTTTCGATATCGGTGACTTCCATTGCAGTTCGGTAGTACAGTTTATGTTATAAAAATATGTGGGTGGTTTGTGACTGTTGCTGTCACAACACGTGTCGGCTCCACCCCCCATCGACGCTCAGTACCTCGCCCGTGATATAACTCGATCGTGGCGAGGCGAGGAACGCAACGGCGTCGGCGAACTCAGACGGCTCGCCGGGTCGATCCATCGAGACCTCTTCAACTCGCGACTGAAGCGCCTCCTCTCGTGAGAGGTCTCGCTGCTCGGCCCGCCGTTGGACTTTGTACTCGATCCGGTCGGTCATAATGAACCGGGGCGTGATCGCGTTCGATCTGACGTCGGGGGCGTACTCACGTGATATGGTTTTCGCCAACCCGTAGAGGCCAAGTCTGAACACGTTCGAGATGGCGTGACCGCGCGGTGGTTCCCGGGCCGACGCACTGGTGACGGTGATCAGTGATCCGAGGTCGCTCACCTCGAGATGTGGTAACACCGCCTCTGTCAGCCAACGCGTGCTACTGATGACGCTTCGGTAGCTCTTGTCCCACTGCTCCTCGGTTGCCTCCTCGAATGTCACCGCCGGCGGCCCGCCGTGGTTGTTCACGTGGACGTCGACGCCGCCGAACGTGTCGACGGTGTCGTTCACTAACTGCTCGATCTGAGCTCGGTTTGTGATGTCGCAAACGGCTGGTAGCACCCGTTCTTCGGCGATTCCGACGGTTTCACGGAGAGTCTCCGCCGCTTCCTCGACGCTGTCGACCGATCGCGAACAGATCGTGACGTTCGCACCCTCTTCGAGGAGCCGTTCCGCCGTGGCGTAGCCGATACCCTTACTGGACGCAGCGACGATCGCAGTGCGATCGGTCAGTTCCAGATCCATCACGCAGACGATGGAAAACGTCGTATAAAATTCTTTGCCAGTCTATGCCGTGTCGTGCGAAAAGCTAATAAATGAGAAGATAGCAACTACCGGCTATGCCAGAAACGGCAGAGCTAGCTGAGTTTGTAGCATCCACTACGTACGACGATATTCCATCCGAAGCAGTGTCCCACGCGAAGGAAGCGATCCGCGACTACGTCGGCGTGGCACTGTACGGATCCCACCACGAAGTCGGCGACAAGATCTCGGCGTACACCTCCACGTACGGCGGCGACGGACCGGCAACGGTCTTCCAACGGGGATCGCGTTCGGCACCTTCTGCAGCGCTCGCCAACGGCGCGTTCGGGCACGCGATCGACTACGACGACACGTTCGAGTCGATCGTCATCCACCCGACCTCGCCGATCTTCGCCGCCTCCCTCGCGGCGACAGAGGAGGTCGACGGATCGACCGAGGACCTCCTCGTCGGCTACGTCGTCGGCTGCGAAGCGGCGTACCGCATCGGGCAGAGCACCTATCCCGAACACTACCAGAACGGCTGGCACAGTACTGGGACGGCCGGATCGTTCGGTGCGACGGCGGCCGCGGCGTCAGTGTTCGATCTCCCGCAGTCGGAGATCCACCACGCGCTGGGTATCGTCGGCTCCGCGTCCTCCTCATTGAAAAAGAACTTCGGGACGATGACGAAACCGCTGCACGCCGGTCACGCCGCACAGATGGGCGTTCGATCCGCGTTGCTCGCTCGCGACGGGTTCACCGCGGATACCGAAATTCTCGAAGGCGACATCGGGTACAGCCAAGTGATGACCATCGACGGGGCGTACGATCCCGAAGAGATCACCGAGGGCCTCGGCGAGGAGTGGGCCGTCCGCGACATCGGATACAAGCCGTACCCATCTGGCGTCATCACACACGCGGCGATGGACGCGATGCGGACGTTGGTGAAGGACCACGGCCTCACGCCCGACGACGTCGAGGAGGTCGTCGTCACACTCGAAGACGCCGCCTCGGAGATGCTGATCCACGCCGAACCGGACGACGCCCTGCAAGCAAAATTCTCGATCGAATTCTGCCTCGCCGCCATCTTGCGCGAGAGCGACGCCGGTATTCACGAGTTCACCGACGAGTACGTGACCCAAGAGGCGACGCGCGACGCCATCTCGAAAGTCTCTCGCGCGTTCGAGGAGGATCTCTTCGGCGACGACTTCGCCGGATACGGGGCGATCGTCCGCGTTCGGACCGATTCCGAGGAGTACTACAACGAGGTACGGTACGCGCCCGGGAGCCCGAACAACCCCGTGAGCGAGGACCGACTGCGGAGCAAATTCTTCGAGTGCGCCGAGTCGCGGCTCAGTCGATCGGACGCCGAAGTGCTCGAAGAGTCGATTCTCGACCTCGAAGGGACAGAGCTCGACGTTCTCACTAGCTACCTCGGCTAAACCGTCTGTCTTCACTCATTTTTTCAGGCGACCTACCGTCCAAGCACCGCCAGCGTCCCCGTCAGTAGACCACCGAGAGACACGGCGACGAACACCACCCCAAACGCGGCTCTGAAACCGGAGGCGTCGGCGACGAATCCCACGACGGCTGGTGAAGTAGCTCCGACGACGATCATCCCCGTCCGGATGATGCCGAGGCTCCCGCCGCCGATGTCGTTGGGTATCAGCGTCATCAGATACGAATCGCGGACCGGGCGGAAGCTGTGGAACGTCGTTCCCAACAGCAGTGTGAGCGCGCTGACGACGAGGACTCCCTCGGCGAACAAGAGGCCGGCGACGGTGGCGACCATCCCAGTGAAGGTCCCAAATCCGACCCACAGCTGTCCGATCGAATCGCTAACTTTCCCCGTGATCAACTGACTCAGACTGACCACAAAGAACGCGCTGTACAGCACGCTCGACAGCTGTGTCGAGATCCCCTTTTGCGCGGTGAGATACAGCGGCAAGAACGCCGAAACGCCGTTCCAAGCGAACGTAAACGCCATCGTCACAACGATGAACACGAGGAGTCGCCAGTCCGAGAGAAGCGTAAGATAGCGCCGACGGACGTTTTCAGCCTCGTCCTCGCTTTCGTCTTCACGCGTTCGAGACGAAACGGGGATCGTTCGGACCCGCGTTTCGCTAATCCCCGCCAAGAGCAGACAAAACAATCCTCCGACCGCGAACGTCCACTGCCATCCGATCGATGACAAAAACGCCACCGCAGCGAGCGGGGCGACGACGCCGCCGAACTGCCCGACAGTGTCGAGGATGCCAAGACACCAACCCGTCCGGTCCGGATACCGATTCGAGACCATATTGATCGAGATCGTCTTGTGGCCGGCGGTCGTCGCGCCCATCAGAACCGCGAGTCCGAAGAGCAGTACGAAGCTCTGCGCGAGTAGAATCGCGACACCGACGCCACCGAACAGCACCGCCCCCAGCGCGATACTCCGAGAACGGCCGATGCGATCGGAGATCAATCCGGCAGGAAACTGCATAACCGCGTACGCCATCATCAACGACGTGAAGAGCAGTCCCGTCTCGGTGTTCGAGACGTCGTACTCCGTTTGGAACGTCCCGAAAAGCGGGGGAAACGCAAATCGGAGGAACTGCACGAGAAACCAGAGGATCGAAATGAGCACGAGAGGTTCGTACTCGTCGTACAGCGTACGTACCCTCTCGGCGGTCCGTCGTTCTAACACGACTGATCGAACGACACAGAGGATGTTAATTCATTCGTTCCGAGAGAAATCCGCTTCGTCAGCAGTCGTTCCGCGGAGGTAGACACACCGTTCGACTCTACGTTACGGAATAAGATATATTTATACTAGACCCGCACACAAAGGCGTGTATGGACGAGATCCCGACGGTCCAGACAACGGAGACCTCTCTCGAGATCATCCGTGTGTTGAAGACGCTCGGTGGGGCGACTCTCTCCCGCGTCTCCCGGGAACTGGAAGTGTCGAAAAGTACCGCACGGACACATCTTCAGACGCTGCGGAAGCACGAGTACGTTGTGATGGACGACGACGGAGCCTTTCGGCTCAGCCTCGAATTCTTCGACACCGGTGAACGAGTGCGGAGCAGGATCCCGATCTACGAACCGGCGATTCCGATCGTCGACGAACTCGCCGAGAAAACGAACGAGAAAGCGCAAATAATGGTGCTGGAGAACACATCCGGATACTACATTTATCGGATGAAGGGTCGCCAAGGCGTCAGCACACGCGCAGGACGCCAAGCCGAACTCCACTGCACCTCGGCCGGGAAGGCAATACTCGCGTTTACCGACCGCGACAGAGTGAGAGAGATACTCAACGAACACGGGCTTCCCGAACGAACCGATCGAACGATTACCGATCGAGAAGCGTTCATCGATACGCTCAATCAAATCAGAGAGCGGGGTTTCGCAGTCAACGACGAAGAACGGCTCAGAGGGCTGAGAGCTGTTGGGGCACCGATTCTCGACGAAGACGACACCGTCCTCGGGGCCATTAGCTTATCTGGTCCGACGACCCATCTCCGGGGCGATCGATTCCGCGAGGAACTGCCAGAACTGGTGATACAGAGCGCCGACGTCATCCACATCCGGACTGAGTACTCGTAGTACTCTACAATCGAATTTCCAGACGAAACTGGTAGAGGTGAACGCATTGTATGGGAGAGCAAAACAACCTCGGAGTCCACGATCGAATAAAGACTAGATCTTGTGAATCACGGACGTTAGTTACATACATCGGACCTTCGCTTCGGCGACTCCAAACGACGCGTTCGGATAGGGGATTTGGTAGTGATCCACAACCGGTGCATTGGGGGGGACAAAAGATCCAGTACATCCAAATAACACCTGTACACTCGTTACAATCTAGAGGAGGAAGGTGACAGCCACGTGCTGATTCAGTTCCCACACCAGTGTTATTTTATCTCACAGACTTGATTGAGAATAGAACAGTTAATTTTCCAATTATAGTATTTTATCTGGTATTTAAAAATCTGTATTCTATTGAGACAGTAAGATACGGTCAAATACTCTCGATTGGCTATTCCAATTTTCTTCTTAATTCGTCTTTATAGTGCTTTAGATATATATAAAAAGTAGAGGATTTAGAAAGGCGAGTGTTAATTTTGGAATGGAAGTGCGTAGCTCAGTCGAGATCGAGACGCGCTTTCGTTCCCTGTCGATCGAGCTTTCCGCTCGGGGTGCGGTCGATCGCCTTCACGAAGTAGTACTCGCGGGGGCGTTCGTGGCTGGCGACCGAGTCGCTCTCTCGAATCCACGCGTCGAGCGCCTCCTCGGTTACTTCTGCGCTCCCCTCGACGATCGCGGTCACCTTCTGGCCGTACTCCTCGTCGTCGACGCCGACAACCGCAGCGTTGGTGACATCGGGATGCCGTTCGAGGGCCTCCTCGATCGGTTCGGGCGTGACCTTCACGCCCTTCGATTTGATCTGGAAATCGATGCGGCCCTCGATGTAGAGGAAACCCTCCTCGTCGAGGGAGCCCTTGTCTCCGGAGCGCCACCAGCCGTCCTCGAACGCGGCCTCGCCGCGCTCGTCCTCCCACATCCACGCGGGAGCCTGGTAGCTCTTGACGGCGATCTCGCCGCTCTCGTTGGGTGGCAGCGTGTCCTCGATCGTGCCGTCGGGGTCGAGGATTCGAACCTGCGTGCCCGACTGCGGTTTGCCGACGCTCTCGATGCGCTCTTCGGTCAACTCGTTGTTGTAGAGGACCGTCGAGTGGATCTCCGTCGACCCGTAGGACTGATTGATGTTCTCGCAGATCCGGTCGCGGAGTTCGCTCAGCGTGTCGGGGCTCAGCTTCTCGCCGGTCGAGTTGATCGAGCGCAGCGAGTCAAGATCGTACTCCTCGGGACCGCTTTCGAGGATCTCCTTCCACATCGTCGGGACGAGCACCGCCCGCGTGATGTCGTGTTCGTCGACGACCTCCAGCCACCGCTCGGGGTCCCACTCGCGCATATAGTAGGTGCTCTCGCAACCGAGCAGCGACCGGGTGAGAAAGCTCGTCCAGATCAGAAAGGAGGGCCGATTGACGACTAACTGCTTGTCGGAGCGGGAAAAGCCCGACCGCGTGCCGAGTTCCATACCTTTGAGGAACATCGTCCGGTTCGTGTGACACCAGCCCTTGGGGTGGCCGGTGCTGCCGGAGGTCCACGCGATGGTCACGATGTCGTCCTCCTCGACGAGCACGTCGGGTGCTTCGGGTTCAGCGGCGGCGAGCTTCTCCGAAAGGCCCGTCTCGAACTCCTGCTGCGGATCGCCGGTGCTGAAGACCGCGGTGAGTCGGTCTAGCTGCTCTTGATCGACCATCTCCGCGAACGACTCCGAAAGTTCCGAATCGATGACGGCGATCGTCGGTTTCGTGCGGTCGAGACACTCCCTGAAGGAGCCGGGGGCGATGCGCTTGTGGAGATTCGTCGTCACCGCACCGGCCTTGAGCGCGCCGTTGAACAGCGTCGCGTGTTCGACAGAGGGTTTCGAGAACAGCGCGATCCGATCGCCCTTGCTCACGTACTCGCTGAAGACGTTCGCCGCCTTGCGACTGCGCTCTTCGAACTCCGCCCACGTGACCGATTCGGTGGCGTCCTCGAACGCGATCGAGTCGCCGCTCTTGGCCGCGTTGTGCGCCGAGAGGTCTTTCAGCGCCGGCAGTTGATTGTGAATGCGTTGCATCGTTCGCTACTTGTCGATGAACTCTGGGAAGAGGCGATTGTGCGGCGGCTCGATGTCGTAGATGTCACAGAAGTTGCCGCCGAGAATCTTGTTGAGTTCGTCCTGTGGGATGTTGTGATCCATCGCGTACTTGTTCAGCATCCGCAGCGACGTGCCCCAGTAATCCGGCTGGTGAGCGGGGACGCCGTCAGCGCTGAACTGCTCCCAGCGCATCGACGGGTAGTCCATCGGGCTGTCGGAGTTGTTCCCCTTCGCGACCATGGACGCGCCCCAGTCGGTGCCCCACATCAGCTGGTCGGGACCGATGTCGGGGTCGTTCATCGGGCGGTTGAGGATGTCGTCCCACCACAGGCCGACTTCGAGGTAGACGTTGTCGTGCTGTGCCGCGACCATACACGCGCGCTCGACGTTGTACCGCCAGTGACCTTGGATGCCGCCGTGCTCGAACACGAGGTCGACGTCGGGATACTCGTGGATGATGTCCGTCGCGTTGAGCGGGTCGCGCCAGTCCGGGAGTTTGTCCTGTTCGCGGAGGCCACCGGCCTGATAGCCGGACGCAGCGCCGGGGTGCCAACGAATCGGCACGTCGTGCTTGGCGGCGACATCGAAGTATTGGCGGATCTCCTTTTTCCGCTCTCGCCACGTCATCCGCTCTTCGACCAGCGGGTCCGACGGCATGAATTCACCAATACCGACCATCCCGTCCCACGAGAGCACCTCATCGAGCTCTTCGACGGCCCGTTCGGTCGTCCATTCTTCCTCGCCGCGCATCGCGGCCTTCTTCGTCTGGACGGGGTACGCGCACGCGACGAACTTGTCGGGATGCTTGTCGATGATCTGTTTGTTTATCTCGTTCGTCATCCCGAAGGCGGGGAGCAGAAGCGACATATCGACGCCGTAGGAGTCCATGTCGTAGACGAGTCGGTCGGAGTTGTCGTAGACGATGACCGCGTCGTCCTCGTCGGCCTCGTCGGCCGGCGTCGCGGTGTGCATCAACTCGCCGAGGCGAGAGTACTCCGCGTCTTCGTCGCTCTGACTGAATCTGACAGCGTGTCGCTGACCATGAACGTGCGTGTCAACGACGAATCGTCCGAGTTTCATACTGCCTCAGCGGTGAGGTCGAACACTAATAATCTTTCCGTTGGGACGGGCGGTTTGGCGCAGCGTCGTTCGACCGATATCACCCGAGCGACCTCAACACGCCCGAAAACCACGGTGTAGCCGTCACTCACTGAGTGTGTGAGTTTAGGTTCAGGTAGCAGAAAAGACTGGAACTTCTGACGCAGAGCCATCCGATATACTCCGATAAAGCCGAAAGAATCGGATCAATCGAAACCGCGTGCAGACGCTCTGTTTACCGGATTTACCCCACATAAGCGAGTTTTTCCGAGCGGTTGGGTCTCTGATAACGTCGGACTCAGCTTTCGGTTGTGGTATTATCTAATACAAAACAGATTGCGTTTCAGGAGATCACTAGCTGAAGAACATCACACCGCGAGCGTACACGACCGGCCAAACGACAGTTGAGGATCGAATGCGGGCGAGGTGATACCAGCGCAGGGAACGCATTATCCAATAGTAAACATTGATGTAGGGTCACGTGGTAGGGTGGGTATGGCCGCGCCTGCGAATCATCCGATCAAATCCCTCGAAAAAACGGTCGCGATCATCGACGTTCTCAAGCGGCGTCGATCCGCTCATCTGCGAGAGGTGGCCGACGAACTGGAGTTGAACAAGAGCACGGTCCACAACCACCTCTCGACGCTTCGCGAGCACGAGTACGTGATCAAAGACGGCGATCGGTACCGGTTGAGTCTGCAGTTCCTCCACATCGGGGGCGTCCTCCGGAACGAGGTCGACCTGTACGACGCGGCGAAACCAAAACTCGATCAGCTCGCCGAAGAGACGGGGACGCTGGTCACGCTCGCGACCCACGAGCGGGGACTGGGTGTCGTGCTCTATCGTGCGAAGGGCGACGAAGCCGTCGAGATCGATACGCACGTCGGCAGTCAGCTCACGCTGCACAATTCGGGGCTCGGGAAGGCGATACTCGCTCACCTCCCGCAGTCTCGCGTCGCGGAGATTGTCGCTGATCGAGGGCTTCCCGCGACGACCGAGAACTCGATCACTGACGAGGACGAACTCTCCGAGGAACTCGGAAGAATCGCGACGCAGGGCTACGCCTTCGACGACGAGGAGAACTGGCGCGGACTGCGCTGCGTCGCAGCACCGATTCTCACGGACGAAAACGTCGTACAGGGCGCGATCAGTATCTCAGTCCCGAAGAGCCAACTCGCGACTGAGGAGGAGCAACAGAGGTACGTCGATGAGATCAGAAACACCGCGAATCTCATCGAGTTACGGCACACGTACTCCTGAGCCGTCCCCTCCGTCGAAGTTCGGAATCGTCGGTGTCGTCACCCACAGGCGATAGCATAACATATGTACAGTTGTCATATTGTCTGCAATCGCATAACGATATCTCGGTGGAGAGCTGACTGAGTCAAATTCCGTTTTACCATATGAAATCGGAATCGTAGAATCGACGGATTACCGGCCGAGCGCCTGTGCGACGAGTTCGATCGGGTGCGGCGGATGCTCGTCGACGAGCGGCCCGTCGCCGATTTGACTGCGACAAGAGCCGCCGGGGGCGACCACCTGCGTCGCCTCGCTCGCTCGGATTTTATCGAACAGCAGCTCCGCGATCGACTTCGACACCTCGTAGTGTTCGGCCTCGTATCCGAAGCTTCCGGCCATCCCACAGCAGCCCGAATCGAGCGGGTCGACCTCGTAGCCGGCCCGCCTGAGCACGCCGACCGCGTGGTGGTCCTTTCCGGCCGCGTGCTGATGGCAGTGGCCGTGGTACGCGAGCGACTCGGAGATGGGATCGGTCTGGACCGGCAGGTCCTCGACGAGTCGGTGGACGTCGAGGTACTCGCAGATGCCGTAGGCGTGCCGCGATACACGCTCGGCGTCGGAGTCGCTGAGGAGCGTGGTGTACTCGTCTTGGAAGACCACGGCGTCGCTCGGTTCGACCGCGACGATCTCCCAACCGTCGTCGAGATACCTCGTGAAGGCGTCGACGTTTCGCCGGGCCCGGTCGGCCGCGTGATCTAACAGCCCGACAGAGTAGGCCGCCCGCCCGCTGGGTCCGAGATCTGACGGAATACGGACGTGAACACCGGCGGCTTCGAGCACCCGAACCGCCGCCTTTCCGGGTTCGGGGTAGCTGTAGTTCGTGTACGTGTCCGGGAACAGCACGACCTTCCTGTCAGCCGCAGCTTCCGAGATGCTCGGCTCGCGGCGCTGGAACCACTCGACGAGCGATTCGTCGGCGAACGGCGGCAGCGATCGGTCGGGGGCGATGCCGAAGACCCGCTCCATCACGACGCCGGAGCCCGGAAGCGACGTCGCCCAGTTCGACAGTGGGGCGAGTCGGGAGCCCCACTTCGAGGCGGCGTCGATATTGCCGAACAGTTTCGATCGCAGGCTCGCGCCCTTCTCCTCGTGGTACTGATGTTTGAGCTCGGTCTTGAGCTTCGCCAGATCGACGCCGGTCGGACAGTCCGATTTACACCCTTTACAGCCGACGCAGAGGTCTAACACGTCTTCTTGGAAGTCGGAATCGGTCAGCCGCTCCTCGGAAATCTCGCCGCTGATCGCCGCGCGGAGCATGTTCGCCCGCCCGCGCGTCGTCGCCAACTCGTCGTCGGTCGCGCGGTACGTCGGACACATCACGTCGGTTTCCTGCTGGCGACACGTCCCGCAACCGTTACACAGTTCGACGAGGTGGGAGAACCCGCCTTCCGCCGAGAAATCGAGTTTCGTCTGCGGTTCGATCGAGGAGTAGGACGCTCCGTAGCGCAGGTGCTCGCGCATATCGGTCGGATCGTCCTCGCGGTAGACGACCTTCCCCGGATTCATCCGCCAGTCGGGGTCGAACGCCGTTTTGAGCTCTTGAAACGCCGTCCAGAGCTGCTGACCGTACATCTTCGGGTTGAACTCGGTTCGGGCGAGCCCGTCGCCGTGCTCGCCGGAGAACGCGCCGTGGTGCTCGACGACGATGTCGGTGACGTCGTCGGTGATCGAGCGCATCGTCTGGACGCCCTGATCTTCTTTCAACGAGAGGATCGGGCGGATGTGCAGCGTGCCGCTGCCCGCGTGCGCGAAGTACGCCGCCGACGTCCCGTGCTCATCGAGGATGTCCATGAACTTCTGCGTGTACTCGGCCAGTTCCTCGGGCGGGACCGTGGCGTCCTCGATGAACGGGTACGGCTTCGGGTCGCCTTCGAGGCTCATCAGTAGGGGGATCGCCGCCTTACGGAGTTTCCAGAGGTCCGCCTGCGCCTCGTCGGTGTACGCTTCGATCACATCGAAGGCGTCGCCGTCGTCGACGAACCGCGCGTTCACCTCGGCGATCGCACCCTCGAAACCGTCGACGAGTTCCGAGTCGAACTCGACCATCAGGCTCGCGGCGGTGCCCTCCGGAATCGGCTCCTCGTAGCGGGCGTACTGCTCGGACTCGCGGGCCAGTCGGAACACCTCCGAATCCATCAACTCCACCGCGCTCACGTCGTGTTCGAGCGCCCGGGGAACGGCTTCGAGCGCGGCGATCAGGTCGTCGAAGCAGTACAGCGCTAAGGCGGTCTCCTCGGGTTTCGTGACGAGCGATAGTTCGGCCTCGACGACGACGCCGAGGGTCGACTCCGCGCCGACGAACAGCTTCGAGAGGTTGATGACGTCGTCGCCGGCGTCGTTCTCGTAGATCGCCTTGTTGAGGTTGTACCCCGAGACGTTCCGCTTCAGATCGGGGTAGCGCGCGTCGATCTCTTCGGCGTTCTCCTCGACCATCTGACGAACGGTGCGGTGCAGTTCGGCCTCGCGCGTGTCCGATTCGACGAGTTCCTCCCACTCGGGGCCGTCGAGCACGATCTCTCTCGTCTCGATGAGGCTGCCGTCGGCGAGCACCACTTTCAACCGCTCGGTGTACGCGTCGGTGATGCCGTATCTGACCGAGTGCGCGCCGGTCGAGTTGTTCCCGATGCCGCCGCCGATCGTCGCGCGGTTCGAGGACGCCGGATCGGGCGCGAACTTCAGGCCGTCTTCGGCCAGCCGTCGGTCCAAGTGATCCTGCACGACGCCGGGCTGGACGACCGCGCGCTGTTCGTCGGGATCGATTTCGACGATATCGTCCATGTGCGTCGAGACGTCGAGAACGAGACAACCGGGGCCGACGGCCTGTCCGCCGAGCGAAGAGCCGGTCCCACGGGCGATGACCGGGACGTCGTGGTCGGCGGCGATCGAAACCGCGGCGCGGACGTCGTCGACGCCTTTCGGTTCGACGACGCCGGCCGGGCGGGCTTGGTAGATACTTCCGTCCGTGGCATAGAGGATCTGGGCGTACTCGTCGAAGCGGACCGCGCCCTCGACGCCCGCACGGAGGGCCGCGGCCAACTCTCGATACTCCGGGACTTCATCTCGGGGCGACGGAGGCGAAGTGATCCCATCGGATCCAGAGATGGTCTTTTGTGACATACGTCAGCGGTTGCGATCCGACGACGTAAAGTTGGGGGTTGTGACGTGAGACACCAATCAATGACGAGACGGCGACCGTATTCGCCGACCCCCTCCGAGGACACCGATTCGCCTGCGATGCTGGCTCCCTCCGAGGCGTTCGTTCACCCGACAGCGGTGATGAGTAGCACGCCGGTCACCACGACCCCGGCGGCGGCGAACAGTTGCCACGAGACGCGTTCGAGTCGTTTCGGCATAAACAGCGCCGCGAGCACGACGACGAACAGCGTGTTCGTCACGACGATCGGGCTGACGATGTTCACCGGGGCGATCGACAGCGCGACGTAGTAGCCGAGGAGGAACAGCGTGTTCGTGAGCCCCGCGAAGACGAACCAGCGGGCGCTGGTCCCGCGGAAGACCGACCGGTCCGGGAGGTCGTCGTCCCACCAGAGATACAGCGCGAAGCCGAGCGCGGCGGCGAGCGACTTCACCGCGAGCCCGACCATCGGCGGCGTCCCCTCGTCGAAGCCGACGTTCGCGAAGATCGGCTCCCAGCCGACGGCGACCGCGGCCCCGAACGGGATCAGAATGCCGATGAGGAGCTCGCGCCGGGGGAGGTTATCGGGGTTGTAGTTGCTCGTCTTCCACGCGATGACGGCGACGCCGACGACGACGAGGAGGACGCCGACGCCGTGGACGGCCGTGAGCGTCTCGTCGAGGAAGACGACGCCGAGGACGGTCGAGATGAGCGCCCACGAGGCCACGATCGGTGCGGTGCGGCTCGCGCCGATCTTGTCGATGCTGACGAAGTTCAGCGCGCGGCCGATCAGCGTGCCGAGGACCCCGGCAATCGCAAACGAGACCAACGAGAGCCACGTCAGCTCGTAGTCGGGGTAGTATCGCACCGCGACGACCGGGAGTAAGACGAGCACGTTGACGATCGCGACGACGAAGATCGCGTCCACGGTCTCGCCGTCGTCCGTTCCCTTCCGCACGCTCAGGTTCGACGTGGCCGAGGAGACCGCCGCACCGATCGCCAGCCCGACCGCCAGAAGGTGTGAGATCTCGGCCATGTGTGAGAGCGTCTTCGCCGCGCTGTAATACTCTTTCGTAACTCCGCCGCGACCGGGTGTCTCCTCGCCCGCGGGACGGCGTCAGAATCGGACGGATGCATATGTTTTTATTTGGGCCGTGTTACGTATGGCATCATATGCTGGACGCACCAGACACCGACCCGCTTAATCCGCCGGAACGAACGTTGATGGGACCGGGGCCGAGTGAGGTCCACCCGCGAGTGCTCCGAATTATGAGTGCACCGCTTATCGGCCATCTCGACCCCGCGTTCATCGAGATTATGAACGAGGTCCAAGACCTGCTCCGATACACGTTCCAGACGGAGAACCGCTGGACGATCCCGGTCAGCGGCACCGGCTCGGCGTCGATGGAGACGGCGTTCGGGAACCTCGTCGAACCCGGCGACACCGTGCTCGTCCCGACGAACGGCTACTTCGGCGGCCGAATGGAGTCGATGGCGCGGCGCGCGGGCGGCGAGGTCGTCCACGTCGACGCGCCGTGGGGCGAACCGCTCGATCCCGACGACGTCGCGAGCGCGTTTGACCGTCACGACCCCGACGTGTTCGGGTTCGTCCACGCCGAGACGAGTACGGGCGTGCTCCAACCGCAGGTCGCAGAGCTCACGAGCATCGCGCACGAACACGACGCCTACGTCGTCGCCGACTGCGTGACCTCGCTCGGCGGCGTCGAACTGCGCGTCGACGAGTGGGACATCGACGTCGCGTACTCGGGCGGTCAGAAGTGCCTCTCCTGCCCGCCGGGCGCGAGCCCGCTCACGCTCAACGACCGGGCGATGGAGAAGGTGCTCGGCCGCGACACCGAGGTTCGATCTTGGTATCTCGACCTCTCGCTCTTGGAGGGATACTGGGGCGAGGACCGGTCGTATCACCACACTGCGCCGATCACGAACGTCTACGCGCTCCGCGAGGCGCTCCAGCTAGTGGCCGAGGAAGGCCTCGAAAACCGCTGGGAGCGACACCGCGAGGTCGCGGGCGAGCTGAAGGCCGGGCTCGAAGAGCTGGGCCTCGAGATGAACTCCGACGACGAGTTCTGGCTGCCCTCGCTGAACGCGGTGCGCATCCCCGACAGCGTCGACGACGGGAAGCTGCTCGCCGAGCTACAGGAGGAGCACAACCTCGAAATCGCCAGCGGACTCGGCGATCTGGACGGGGAGATCCTCCGGATCGGCTGTATGGGCTACTCGGCCCAACGGAAGAACATCGAATTCGTCCTGTCGGCGCTCGAAGAGGCGCTGAAGAATCAGGGCTACGAGGCGTAAGTCCGGAACGGCGCGGTCGACCGCGCCCGCGATTCACACGTTTTTTTTAGATTACTGCTCGACGCGGACGTCCAAGACGGCCGGCGTGCCGCCTTCGACGGCAGCGAGCGCGTCCTGCAGGTCGGTTTCGAGCGAGGCGACCGAATCGACGACTGCGGTGTGCGCGTCCGCGACGTGCGCGGCGTGCGAGAGATCCAGCGCCGGATCGAACTTGCTCTCGGGGACGTCCGCGGCCGCGGCGCTGCCGTCGGGGTGTTGATCGAGCGTCGACGTCCGGACGGCGTTCCACCGCGAGTTGTTGTACACGACCGTCAGCGACGGCGCGTCGTGGGCGGCCGCCATCCACGCCGAGGCGGTCGGATTCGAGAAGACGTAGGAACCGTCGCCGACGAGCGTGATGACGGTGTGGTCCGGCGCGGCCATCTTGACGCCGGTCGCCGCGCCGGGAGCCCAGCCCAACCCGGACCCGTACGGCGAGCGGTAACTTCCCGGGCGTTCGAGGTCCAGATGCTCCAACACCGTGCGCTTGTTCGTCGTCGTCTCGTTGAGGACGATCGTCGACTCGTCGAGGATCCCGTCGATCGCGTCCGTCAACACGGCGGGCGTCAGCGTGTCGCTGTCGTACGCCTCCTCCAGCGCCGCCGCGCGTTCGGTCAGTCGCTCGTCGTGGCGGGTGCGCCACGTCTCCGCGCGGGCGTGGGCGTCGTCGGTTCCGTCGCCGCCGACCTCGCCCGTGTCTCCCGCCGGTTCGAGCCGGTCGGCGACCGCCCCGAGCGTCGCCCCGGGATCGGCGCGGACCGGGAGATCGATCTCGAAGTCCCACAGTGGGTAGTGCCGCTTCTCGGGGTCGATGTCGACGTGAACGATCGGGACGTCGGCGTCGACCGGCGGCTCCGCGTCCGGTTCCCACGGAACGTCGGCGTCGGCGATCACGACGAGGTCCGCCGCGTCCATCGCGTCGCGCGGCGCGAAGCCGACGTGGAGGTCGTGCGTCCGCGGGAAGTTCAGCGCAGTGGGGCGCTGCTCGACGACACCCGCGCCCGCGGCCTCCGCGAAGTTGACGAGCTGCTCGACCGATTCGTCGACCCGGTTGGCTCCGAGCTTACTGGTCACGACGAGCGGCGCGTCGGCCTCGCGAACCACCGACGCGAGCCGGTCGATCGTCTCCTCGTCGGCAGCGACGGGTCGAGCGCTCGTGACCGAGCGCGATCCCGGCGTCGCGTCGACGGGCGTTTCGAGCGCCTCGCGGGTGGCGGTGAGATAGCTAGGGCCCTGTCGCGGCGTCGACGCGAGCGTCAGCGCGCGGGCGACGAACTCGTCGGGGTCGGCCGGCGGCCGGTACTCGCCGGTCCACCGGCAGTACTGTTCGAGGATCGCCTCTTGATCGTAGACATCCTGAATGTACTGGATGCCGCTGGAACGGGCTCCCGGTTCGTCGCCGTGGGTGATCGGCGCGAGCCCCGCGAAAATGAAGACGGGGACGTCGCCGCGGTGGACGTTGTGCACCATCGCGCCGAGGTTCTGCGTCCCGACGTCGACGTGGACGAACACCGCCTGCGGGCGACCGGTCACCGCCGCATAGCCCGAGGCCGCGCTCAACGCCCCCGACTCGTGGGGACAGAGCACGAACTCCGGGATGGCGTCCGGGTCCTCCTCGCGGAGCCGCGCCGCCGCCTCCAAGAGCGGCGGATGGTCGGTTCCGAAGTTCCCGAACACGTACTCGACGTCGTACTCGCGGAGTGACCGGAGCATCACTTCGGCGGCCGTTACTTCGCGCGTCCCCGCACTGTCCGCTGCAGCGTCGTCCATCTTGCCCCGCTATTTTTGATAATCGTATATAGGAGTTCGCTCTGCGGCGAGCGGTCGTTCTCAGAGGAGCAGTTGCAGCCGTGCAACCGCCGAAAGGCGAGGTTAGAAGACCGTTTCCGAGGTTTTCTCCACACCGATCCCAACGAAGTCAGTCCGACCGAAACGATATCACAGTGTCAGTCGAACTGCTGGATATCGTTCCAGATCGCATCGTACGCCGTTTGTAGCCGTTCGGTTTCGTCCATCGAGAGGTTCCACTCGATCCGCCGATCGACGCCGTCCGCCGTCAGCGTCACCGGAACGCTCAGACAGCCGTCGTCGAATCCGTACTCGCCATCGAGCACGACGGACAGACAGAGCGGGTCGGTGCGCTCCGGCGACGAGAGGGTTCGAAGTACCCGGAGTAAGCCAGCGGCGCTCACCCACCGCGAGGAGTCTGCCAGTCCGCGCTTTTCGGCGATCTCGAACGGGACCTCCAGAACCTCGGAGACGATCTCCGCTCGCTCCGTTTTCGAAAACGAGACCGGTTCGCCGTAGACCGACGCCCGAGAGAAGACCGGGACGACGTACTCGCCGTGCTCGCCCATCGTCGGACACGACACGCCGGTCGGATGGACGTCGTGTCGCCGTGCGATCGCGTCGGCGACGCGGGCGGTCTCGGCCAGCGAGAACCCCATCACTTTCGAGCGCGACCAGCCGAGTTGCGTCCAAAGCCGGTAGACGATCCGGTCGACGGGGTTGGTGACGACGATCATCGGGACCGGATCGATCGCGCGGAGGTCGTCGGCGATGGCGTCGATGAGTGGAACATTAGCGTCCAGTTCCCGCGTCCGCGCACCGCGTGCGCCGCGTTCCTCGTTGTCGGCACTCGGCGGGACGCGCGCAGTGATAACGATGGCGTCGAGGTCGTACTCGTCGATCTCGTCCGTCGGCGCGTACGTGACAGTCCCCACCTCGTCTCGCGCGTCCCCGTCGGACCGCGGGGCCTCGGAAGCGTGGTAGTTGGCGTGCCGCAGGTCGATGGTGTGACCGGATGCAGCGTCCAACGCCTTCTCGAACAGCGTGACGGAGTTGCTCGGATCGTCGCAAACGAGGCTGTACGCCAGCGTCGACCCGATCGTACTCGCGCCGCCGATAATACCCACGTGCATATCACCAGTGTCTCCGCTGATCACTATATGTTCATCGGGTGTGGAAACTGTGCGACAGGGTTCGGAGAACAGCTGGAGCGATCCGCTGTGGAGAGATGCTTTACGGAAAACCGCCACACGCCGTGACGAGCGCCCCGTCAAATTCGCCCGCGAGACGCTCGGAAACCCGAGCCGAACCACTGCGTCGTACGGCACCGACCGACAATGTAATATATGAATATACTCAACGAATCAGTTGCTATGCGAATGGGAAGATTCGTTATCGACACACACGTTCACGGTCAGCGGGTCGCCGTGAACTTCCAGGACAGAGAGGAGAAACCGGACTACGCCACGCTCAGTCGCCTGATGTGGAACGCCGAGGACGCCGATCAGGCGGACGACGACGCGGAGATCGTCACGTATCGCAACACGGACCGACTGCTGTACGATATGGACCTCTACGGGGTCGATATGGTCTGTCTCCAGCCTGGGTTCGGGTTCAGCGACCGCCTCCACGGGAAGATGGTCGAGGAGCACCCCGACAAGTTCGTCGCGTTCGCGCACCCCTACGAGACGAACCGGAAGGCGGTCGCCGGCGAGGAGGAGTGGGACATCGACCGCGCCTGCGAGGAGATGGACGAGCGGCTGAGCCAAGACGGCTTCGTCGGCATCGGCGAGATGCTCCCGTTCGATCCCACGATCACGGACCGCGCCGAGCGGATTCCGTGGGAGGAGCGTCACGATCAGCTCCGGAAGATCTACGACGTCGCCGCCAAGCACGACGTGCCCGTCCGCTGGCACCCCGGTTCCGTCAACGGCGGCTACGAGCGCGACCCCGGGACGCTGCTGCCCGACCGGCGCGACATCAAGTATGCGATCGATCTGCACCTCGAGTACCCCGAGGTCCCGGTCATCATCGACCACGGCGGCGTCCAAGGCAACTGGCGGAAGAACGTCGAGGACTCCTGCAACGTCGCGGCGACGTACGACAACGTCTACATCGAGATCGGTAACTACTGGGCGGACCTCCTCAAGCGGCCGATGAACGACCCGAACATCGGTCCCGAGCAGCTGATCTGGGGCACCGACTGGGGCGCGTCGTGGATCAACACGAACAACCCGGCGAACCGCTCGACCGGCGAGTACGACTACCCGCCGTCGCGGTGGACGCAGATCAAGAGCCGCGGCCTGCAGGCCCACCAGTGCGACGCGTGGGGCACGTCGATGCGACAGATCGATAAGTTCGTCCGCGACCAAGACATCCCGGCCGACGACCTCAACCTGATCATGGGCGGGAACGTCTGCCGCCTGCTCGACATCGAACCGCCGCACAAGCGGCTCTTCCCGGAGTACATCTAAGCAGCCGCTATGCAGGTACCATCCAGAGTAGAGCTTCCCGCGATCCGGGAGTTGTCCAGCAACGCCGCGGAGACCAACCCGAACCGAGTCGCGTTCGGAAACGGGAGTTCCGGCCGGGAGATCACGTGGGCCGAGTTCGATGCCGAAAGCAAGCGCGCCGCCAACGGGCTCCGAGAGTACGTCAAACAAGGCGATCGGATCGCCTACCTCACCGAGGCGAGCGTCGAACAAACGATACTCTGGAACGCGGGCCTGAAAGCGGGGTGTATCGTCTCGAATCTTCACGTTCGCGGATCGCCCGAATCGGTCCGGACCTGCATCGAGTCGCTGCGCCCGCGCGTGCTCGTCGTCGACGAGGAGCGCTCCGCGTTCGTCGAAGAGCACGTTCGCGACTCGGTCGGCACCGACATCGCCGCGGTGGTCACGACGGGCGAGCCACAGACCGACTACGAGCAGCCGCTGTCGTCGATCGTGGCCGACCAACCCGCCGTCGAACCGGACGTCACGAGCGCCCCCGACGACGTCGCCGTCGTGATGTGGACCTCGGGGACGACCGGAAAGCCGAAAGGGTGGTGTCACACCAATCGCAGCCTCGTTCACCGCGCGATGAAGCTGGCGCACAAGAAGGAGACGACCAGACTGACGCGCGTGTCGAACTTCTTCACGCCGTCGTTCGCGGCGTGGTACTCGACGACGCTGCCGACGATGCTCGCGAACGGCTCCTCGTACTACGTGAAGCAGTGGAGCCCCGAAGCGTACGTCGAGCTCGTCGAGGAGCGTTCGATCACCAGCTCGAATCTGGTGCCGACGATGTGGCGGGAAGTGCTTCGGTTGCCGAACCTCGACGAGTACGACCTGAGCAGCCTCGTGACGGTCGAGTCCGGCGGTGAAACGCTCACGACCACGACGCTGGAAGGGCTGCAAGAGCACATCTCGCCGTCGGTGTCGCAGTCGTACGCCGCGACCGAGATCTGTGGAACGTACATCGACGCCGAAGAGATGGAAGGCGAACGCATCGACAGCGTCGGCAAGCCGCTTCTCGGGGTTCAGCTGCGCGTCATCGAACGCGGTGGCTCGCCCGAGGACGTCGTCGATCCCGGCGACGTCGGCGAGATCATCGTGAGATCCACCGACGCCGCCGTGTGGGTCTGGGAGGACACCGAACGGACCGACGAGTCCTTCGAGGACGGCTGGTGGTACTCCGGCGACCTCGGGTACAAAGACGAGGAGGGATACCTCTTCATAGAAGGCCGGGACGACAATATGATCCTCTCGAAGGGGATCAAGGTCTTCCCGACGCCCGTCGAAGAGCGCCTCAACGCCCATCCCGACGTCATCGAGTCAGCGGTTTTCGGCGTCGAAGACGACGAGTACGGCCAACGAGTGACCGCGGCCGTGCAAACGACGAGCGGAGACCTCACGCGCGAAGATCTCGACGAATGGTGCTTACAGAGCGAGACGCTCTCTCGGTACGAACGGCCGCGGACGTACTACTTCTACGAGGACACGCTCCCGCGGACGGCGAGCGACAAACTAGACCGAGCGGCGATGAAGGAACGGGCCGTCGAAAGCGCACTGGAGTAACCGCCCTCCGGCTCAGAGCCGACGGTCGCATCGACACAATGTCGGTCGGCGTGAACGAATCTCGCCTTACCAAAACACTTATATTATAATGATTGTATCTGTGATTGTATGGTAAATCGTACCAGAGATAAGGATAGCTCCAGCACTACTCGACGGCGCGGGTTTCTGAAGTCTGCCGGGCTCCTCGGAGCGGTCGGCCTCGCGGGATGTATGGGTAACGGCGACGGGTCCGGGGACGGCGGAAGCGACGGTGACTCCTCCGGCGGCGACAGCGGCAGCGACGGAGACAGCAGTGGCGACGGCGGAGAAGGGACCGAATCGGACTCCGGCGGCGGAAGCGGCGAAGAGACGCTCATTATGGGCACCGCCTCGGAAGTGAGTGCGAACTTCGCGATGATGTCGGGCCTCGGTGGCGTCGTCAACGAGAACAGCGACGAGGTGTACCTCGATGTCCGTCCGAGCAGTTCGATGGCCGGGAACGTCGGTCGAATGGGCCGAGACGAGGTCGACATCGGCCTCGTCGAGAGTACGACGGCACACGACGTGAACGTCGGGAACGAGCCCTTCGGGGACGTCTCGATCGACCTCCAGCAGATCGTGCACGGCTCCACCTCCGACTGGTTCCTCTTCACGGAGGACGAGTCAATCTCGAACATCGGTGACATTACGTCAGACCACTACGTCGCGCCGGGTCCGTCCGGCTCGCGAGTCACCGAGATGGTCCGCCGCGTGCTGGATCTCGCCGGCGTCGAGTACCAAGAGCGGAACGTAGGCTACGGTGATATGGGTGCCGCAGTCGCCGAAGGCCGCGTCGACGTGGCGCTCGGTGCGTTCACGAATGTGCAGGTCGGGACCGTCACACCCGGCTGGGTGCAGGAGATCAAGAGCACGGTCGACGCGCGGCTGCTCGGTCTGTCCTCGGACCTCCAAGGCAGCGTCAACGAGGAAGGCTGGGGCAACTCCTTCGACTTCGAGGTCGACCCCGAGGGCTGGGCCTACGTGCCGGATACGCCCCGCTCGATGTCGCAGGTCACCTGGCTCTACGGGACCGCCGAGACGTCGACGAGCGCCGTGCACACGATGCTCAACACGATGTACGAGAACCGCGAGAGTATGGGCGACTACCACGAACTCCTCTCGTTCTACACCGACGACGAGCATTGGACGCGCACGCCGCACCCGGGCTTCTCGCTCCACCAGGGGACGCAGGACTTCCTCGACGAGCACGGCCTGAACTAAAGGGCTGCACCGTCCAACTTCATTATTTATGAGCGAGACCTCAACAAGGAGAAGCATCCGAACGGCCGCTGACGGGAGCCTCTACGTCCTCGGTACGGCGTTAGCGCTGCTGCTGCTCTACTACGCGCAATCGTTCTACGCGCCGCGGATTCGCCACACGAATCTCGTGCTCGGACTCTGTTTGGCAATCTACTACGTCGGACTCTTCCGAAACGCGTTAGATCCCGAGGATCTGTCGATCGGAACGAACCTCAGATATCTGCCCGAGACCGCCCAGCGTTCGTACACCAAATTCATCCGCCCGGCGATATTCCTCGTGTTAGCCCTCATATCACTGGGGCTGGCGGCGTACGTCGACGCCAACTATATGCGATGGATGGAACAGGGCCCGATCGTCGGGTACAGCACCGTCGACTACGTGGTTGGTGGGGCGATCATCTACCTCTGTACCGACGCCACGCTGCGGTCGTTCGGGAAGCTGATGGCCTCGATCGTGCCGATCGGGTTCCTGTACGGCTACCTCGGTCCGTACATGCCCGGTGCACTGTACCACAGCGGTATGGATACCGCGCAGTTGCTCCGGCTGACCATCTTGGGGATGCAGGGCGTCTACGGCTTCATCCTCCAGATCGGGGCGACGTGGGTCGCGATCTTCCTGCTGCTTGCAGGGTTCACCCAAGCGTTCGGAATTCTCGATTACTTGATGGAAGTGAGCAAGGAGGTGAGCAAACTGTTCAAGTCCGGAATCGTGCACGCCGCAGTGCTTGCCAGTCTGGCGTTCGGGTCGATCACCGGAGCGTCGGCCGCCAACACCGCGACGACAGGGAGCTTCACGATTCCGCTGATGAAGAAGCAAGGCGTCGACAAGGGCTACGCTGGCGGCATCGAAACCGTCGCATCGATCGGCGGGCAGCTCGTGCCGCCGATTATGGGGATCGCGGCGTTCATTATGGCCGATCTCATCGGCGTCTCCTACGTCAGGATCATCCAAGCGGGACTCATCCCCGCGATCCTGTTTTACTTCAGCATCATCGTCTCTGTGCAGCTCTTGATCTACAAGTTCGGCTGGGACACGGAACGAAACATTGAGGATATCAAATACAACGTCTTCACTGACATCCTCTGGTACGTTCCGCCCTTCGCCGTGCTGATCTACCTGCTCGGCGTGCTACAGTACACGCCGCTCACTGCAGGGTTCTACACGACGCTCACGTTGGTCGGCGTCGTGTTCGTGAAATCGATCGTCGAGAACCAAGTAACGGGCGCGACGACCGCGGTGCGCAACACCGTCGAGGGGATGAAGGTCGGGTCCGAGGATATGGCCCCGTTACTCGTCATCCTCGGCGTGATCGGCGTCATCATCTCGGTGTTCACCCAAACGGGGTTCGCCCAGCGACTGAACATCCTGATGCTCAGCCTCGCCGGCGGGAGCGTCCTGCTGTTGCTGCTGCTCGCGATGGCCGTGAGCCTCATCTTCGGGATGGGGATGCCCGCGCCGGCAGCGTACGTGCTCGTCGCGTCGCTCGCAGGGGCGGCGATGATCCGCTTCGGGCTGCAAGACCTCGTCGCGCATATGTTCGTGTTCTACTTCGCGATGTACTCATCGCTCACGCCGCCGGTCGGCCCGTCGACGATCGTCGCCGCGAAGATCGCCGAGGCCGAGTACATCGACACGGCGATCAAATCGTCGAAGCTCGCGCTCCCCGGATTCGTGATTCCGTTCATCTTCGTCACGAACGACGTGCTGATCTACTGGGAGTTCCCGGCGACGATTCTGGTCACGTTCAGCGTGCTGATGGGCGTCGTCGCGCTCAGTATCACGATATTCGGATACGACGGCAGCAGTCGACTCTCGGTCGCCGGACAGAGCATCTACGCCCTGCTGGCCGTGCTGAGCTTCTTCGGCCCCTACCTCGGGCTGTTCGGCGGCAGCGTACAGGTACTGCTTGGGGCCGTCATTCTCGCGTTGGTCGTCTCGACGGCGTTCAAAACGGTTCCCGGCGTCTCACACTTGTATTCGCAGTATCTCACGAAGCCGTCCCCGGTGGGCGAACCGAGCGAGTAACGCCCCTTCGGGGCCTCGTTGGTGTCGGTGGTCGAGATCACGACGACACCGTCGTCCATCGAATTCGAGTTCCTGAATGTCTCGTTATGTGACAAGGTAGAATACTGTTAGTGGCTGCGTACGTGTCTGATCGTCGGAGAAGTGGTGCGGCACTTTCCAGTTCGATTGTCTCGACCCCGAAGAAATTCGAAGCTCAGCAGACCCCACACGACTGCGAGGACTAGACATATAATTTTTAAATATATGATGTATTCTATATATGTTACTGAGGATTTTGAAACAGAGAACGTAGCAGCGATTTAATACTCAATGATTGGGTCTAATTGCAGTGTTCAAGCGCTAATAGCTATGTGTAGTAACACTGTTCGATAAATCGATAGTAATCGAAATATTAGATACTATTAGAACACATATGGTTTTGTTTTCAGTGAAGTATTCGATAAATACACACGAAATAACTATTACAAGTCTAGTATTGTAACGTCTTTGGTCGCCTCACGCACTATCTCGGAGCACCCTACTCCAGATTGGTTTGTTGAAAGGAAAACTCGATTCGGTTCGCCGCCCCAGTGACAAGATTCGGGAGCTCCTCCGTGAAGAACTGCCCGGAGAGGCGTTTCGACGGCGCACCGAGTGTAATCGAACCCAAGACGCGTCCGTCGGCGATGATCGGGGTTGCGACGCCTCGGATCTCGTCACGTCGCTCTCCCCTGCTGAACGCGACGCCCCGTTCGCGGATCGTCTCGAACTCGGCTTTGAGTTCGGCGGGATCGGTGATCGTGTTCTCGGTGAACTGCGGAAGGCCGTGTCTGTCGATGATCTCGTCGACGCGGTCCTCTGGCAAGTGAGCCAAGATGGCCTTGCCCGCGGCCACGCAGTGAAGGTGTTCTCTCGTTCCGGGCGTATTGAACGTGTAGAGGACTCGGTCGCCCGAGTAGTTATCCACGTAGACGGCCTTGCCGTTCTCCTCGACGACGAACCAGATGTTCTCTCCCGTCTCGTCGCCGATCTCTTCGAGCGCCGGTTTGATCTGCCGCCACGCGGTTTGAATCAGCTTCGCTCTGTGTCCCAAACTGAGAAACGCGAGAGAGGTGTAGAACGTCCCGTCGTCTTTGATGACGTAGCCGATCTCGGCTAACGTCTGAACGTAATCGTGAATCGTGCTGCGAGCCAGTTCGATTTCGTCCTCGAGATCGGTGAGTGTCGCACCCTCGTTATCGTGAATGACTCGGATAATATCGAAGACGTTGGCCGCCGTTTTGATCCGGTACGACGAGTTTTCTCTTGGCATATGCGAACAATTATCGGTCCTATATTTAGTGTTTTCTTGTGCAAAGTATTATAATTAATATACATCCAAAGCACGGGCTAGATCTTCCATAGATATGTTCTATAGAGGGCGTTTTCTGAGATAACCCCGTATGTGGTACTCGCAGTTCGTGTTCGGTATTCTCCGATAGGTTTGTGATACGAACTAACGAACTACTGTCGTAGCTGCGCTGTAACCGGTCGATACGGACAAGTGAGGAGACGTAAGCCGGTGTCTCTTTTCGGATAATATCGAACTCAGTGCGTCACAAGCTGTCGGTCCCGCTGTGTGCTGTGATCGGCGCTACTCGATCGTAACGCGAGAATCCGCTTCAGTCGACCGTTGCTGCGACCCGTTGAGCGGTAAGGGACAATTTGAATATATATCTAATTTAGAGAAAGATATTAATATTTCCTCTATATCATCATAGATGGCGATGGTTGAAAAATTACGTAACGTCACGCGACGCAGGGCGCTCAAGGCAATCGGTGGCTCTGCCGCTGTGGGGATGAGCGGACTGGCAGGCTGTTCCAGTGGCGGAGACTCAGACTCGAACGGCGGCGGAGACGACGGTGGATCGTCGGACGGGGGTGGAGGAGGGCAGACGACCTCGAACACCGAGAACGGCCTCCCCGACCTGTCCGGGGAGGACATCCACTTCATCACGGTCGCCCAAGTGGACAACATTCAGGATCTCTGGCGGGGTATCGCGTCCGACTTCGAGGACGCGACCGGCGCGAATATGGAGGTCGAGTTCGTCACGACCGGTGTCAGCAGCCTCGATCGGATCGTCCAGCTCATCCAAGCCGGGGATCCGCCGGAGGTCAGCATCCAGTCGTTCGGCGAAGCGATGATCCTGCGGAACCGAGGCGTTCTCGCCCCGCTCGACGACGCGTACGACCAAGTGATCGAGACGCTCGGAGAGCCGACAGACGTCGTCCAGAACATCATCGAGGTGGAGGGGAACCGGTGGATGCTCCCGTTCTTCCACAACATCTCAACGTTCACGTACCGGAGCGACCTCTCGGACGTCGTCCCCGACACGTGGGAGAAGGCCAACGAGTACGCACGCGAAGTCGACGCGTTGGACAACGACGTGCGCGGAACGTACGTCCCGATTATGACCGGAAGCCCCTCGACGGTCCGGTTCCTCTCGTGGCTGTGGACGAACGACGGGTCGATCACGGAGTGGCAGGACGACCGAGTGCAGATCAACTTCCACGAGGAGCCCTACCGAGAGCGGACGATCGAACTCCTGAATCACTTGGCGGAGCGCCAGCAGTGGTCGCCCGCCGGCGAGGACTCGGGCTGGGCGACGACGCAGAACATCATCCAGTCGGGGCAGGTCGCCAGCACGTGGTACGCGGGTATCCGAACGAAGAACGCGGCCATCAGAAACGGCCGGGACTTCGCGCAGGACATCGAGATCGTTCCGGGGATGCCGGCGGGCCGCGGCGACGACGCCGCAGAGGGAAGCGCCGAGGGATTCGTCGCGTATCAAGGAGGCAACACGGAAGCCGCCAAGGCGTTCATTCAGTACGCGACGAACCAAGAGTTCCTCACGGACCTCCTGCTCGAACTCTCGCCGGTCCAGAACATCCCTTCCTGGCCCACGATCAAACAGAGCGACCGATACCTCGAAGGCATCCGCTCGACCGACATCTACCAGTCCGGGTGGACGGACGAACAGTTCAGCGTCTACCAAGACGAGGCGTTCTCGAAGCTCACTCATAAGACGATGGAGGGGGGGACGACGGAGCCGCCGAACCCCTACACGAGCGCGTACTACTCCGAACCGATCTGGAACCTCGAGTCCGACGTCCTCCTCCGCGGTGAAGATCCCGCTGACGTGATCGATCAGCGGGCTGAAGAGCTCCAACAGGTCGTCGACGACGCGCAGGCCTGACCGAATCGCGACTGTTCTCCCCGTTTGTCCCTCGCCCCTCGCTCTTTATTCTTCGTCCACTCTCCGTTCGCCTTCCGGTGGGTGTGCTCGCGTGATGTACGTACACCGATCGTTGCGTCCGTGATCGCGTTCGAGAAAGACTATCGGGTCACCACGGGCCCGGGCACGGCTTCGATGTCGTCGACGGAGCGGTCGCCGATAGTAGGTGCCGACGAACAGTGTCACCAGAACGGAAATCCGAACCCGAACAGAACTCGAACGCCGAGTCCGAGTCGGCCTCAGATCCGCGTCGCTTGGAAGCCGCGGAGGATGTACTTCTGGAGGTAGTACACGAAGAAGAACGTCGGCAGGACCAACAGCGTCGACGCCGCCATAATCTGCCCCCAGAGGACGGACTCCGCCTGCGTGAAGCTGTACAGTCCCAGCGTGAGCACCCAGTTAGAGCTGTTCGTCAACAGGATCGACGGGATCGTGTACGCACCCCACGCGATAGCGAAGGAGAAGATCGCGACGGCGATCATCCCCGGCTTCGCCAGCGGAAGCGCGATCTCGTAGAAGGCTTGGAACCGCGAGGAACCGATCACCCGCGAGGACTCCTCGTAGGAGTACGGGACTGTCTGGAAGAACTGCCACATCAGCCACAGCGAGAACGGGAGCGTCGTGGCGGTCTGTGCGAGGATGACACCCGGGAGGCTGTTGATGATCCCGATCTGTCGCCAGAAGATGAACATCGGGATCGATAGCAGGATCGGCGGGAACATGTAGCCGAAGAGGATCACCCGCGCGAACGTTTTCTTGTACGGAATGTCCAGTCGGGCCAGACCGTAGCCGCCGAGCGTCGCCGCGACAGTCGTCAGCGTGACGACGCCGCCCGCGAAGATGACCGTATTCCGGTACCATAGGAGAACGTCGGTGTCCAAAACCGCCGTGTACGACTCGAGCGTGACGTTCGTCGGAACGAGCGGGTTCGGTACGGAGAACAGCTCCGTCGGAGGGATGAACGACGTCGCGAGCATCCAGTAAATCGGGAACAGAACGATGACGAGTCCGATCGCGAGGACGAGGTTCAACATCCAGTTGTACACGTTCTGTCGACTCTCGTACGGGAGGTTGTACCAGAACTCCATCGGCGTGTTCGGCGTGCTTCCGCTCATTCGACACGCACCTCCTGAGACGGCTCGAAGTAGTGGAAGTACACGATTGCGGCCCCGATCAACAGCATAAACAGGAGCGTCGAAACCGCGGCGGCCCGCCCGAGATTGAAGTCGGAGAACGCGGTCCGGTAGGCGTAGATCGATGCGATCATCGTCTGGTTCTGCGGCCCGCCGTTAGTCAGGATGTATATGATGTCGTACTTGTTGAACATCCACACGCCGCGTAACAGGACGACGATAAACAGGACCCCCTTCAGGTTCGGGAGCGTGATGTCGACGAACCGATCGAGCTTCGAGGCACCGGACACCGTCGCCGCTTCGTAGATACTCGGCGGGATACTCTGGAGCCGGGCGAGAACGATGATCGTCACGAAGATCGTGAACTTCCAACTGCTCGTGACGATAACTGAGGGCATCGCCAAGTCGAGCGAGCCGTACCACGCGAGAGGTTCCTGAATGAGTCCCACTTGGACCAACAGCTGGTTGATGATTCCGTACCGGGCGTTACCCATCCACAGCGCAACGAAGCTGAGGACGGCCGTCGGGACGATGTAGGGGAGAAGCGCGATCGCTCGGACGACGCGTTTAAAACTAAACGACCGGTTGAGCAGGAGGGCGAGAGCGGTCCCCGCGATCACCTGCAGCGTGACCGATCCGACGGCGAAGACGATCGACAGCCGCAGGCTGTCCCAGAACCGACTGTCGTTCAACACGAGTCTGAAGTTCTCGAGTCCGGTCCACTCCCACGTCGGCTGGAACGCACCGACCTCGAAGAACGCGGCCGCGAAGGCCCACATCATCGGGAACAGGTTGACGAAGACGAACACCGCGAGTGCCGGAACGACGGTCAATGCGACGAAGACCCACCGCTTCGAGAGCGATTCGAACAGGCCACGGCGATACCCGTATAACCTGCCTGACACTAGCGATTCTCTGATGGACATACCGCAGTATGTGAACACACGCCACTTAACTTTATTGTATAATATGAGGGTTTTCGCCGCCGTGTGAAACAGTTGTACCGCCCGTCACACCCGTACAGGCCCGCTCACTCCGAAAAACAGACGATTGACCCCGAGTCGGTGGACGTCGCAACACACGATAGAACTTGTCGGGGGCGGACTCGTCGAGCGGATGTCAGAATCCCGAGTTCAGTTCGCGTTCGTCGGTTCCACGGTCGAAGAGTAGTTCACCGGGTGACAGAGGGCTTCACCGGTACTGTCGTCGAAGAGGTGCACGTCGGAGGGATCGAACGCGACCGAGACCGTACTGCCCTGCTGGAGATCATCGGAATCGAGGTTGAGCGCTCTGATCTCGCCGTCTGCGGTGTCGACAGTCGCGAGTCGGCGGTCACCGACCCGTTCGATCAGTTCGAGCGTGCCGCGGATTCGCCCCGCCTTGGAGTCGGAAACGACGTCGACGCGCTCGGGGCGGATACCGATTTCGACGTCGTCTGTTTCGGGGGCGTCCTCGGTGAGCTCCAGCTCCAACGAATCGTCGTGCATAGACACGGAGACCGACCCCTCCGACTCGGTCGTGATGGTTCCCGGAATGAAATTCATCGACGGATTGCCGATGAATCCCGCGACGAAGGTGTTCTCGGGCTCTTCGTACAGCTCGTCGGGGCTGCCGATGCCCATAATGTGCCCGTCGTTCATCACCGCGATCCGATCGCTCATCGACAGCGCCTCCGACTGGTCGTGGGTGACGTATACGGTCGGTTTCTCCGCGCGGTCGTGGACGCGTTGGATCTCCTTTCGAATCTCGACTTTGAGCTGCGCGTCGAGGTCGCTGAGGGGTTCGTCCATCAGGAACGCGCGCGGGTCGTAAACGATCGTACGCGCGATCGCCGTCCGTTGTCGCTGTCCGCCGCTGAGCTCGCCGGGGTATTTCTGAAGAAGCTCGGGGATCTGCATCAGATCTGCGACGTCGCGGGCCCGCTCGTACCGCTCCTCTTTGTCCACACCGCGAACTTTCAGCGGATACGCGATGTTGTCGATGACGTTCATGTGCGGATACAGCGCGATGTCTTGGAACATCATCGCGAGACCGCGGTTGTTCGGGGCGGTGTGCGTGACGTCTTCGTCTTCGACGAGAATTTCACCGCTCGTCGGCGTTTCCAATCCGGCGATACAGCGCAGCGTCGTCGACTTTCCACACCCGGAGGGACCGACCAGCGTGAAGAATTCGTCGGAGCCGATTTCGAGGTCGATCCCGTCGACAGCGACGTGCTCGGTCGATCCCGCTTGGTATACTTTCCGCAACGAGTTGACCACAATAGTCATAGATTTTCGTAGCGATTCCTCAGTATAGATAATAAATGTATGGGTGCCCCGGATTTTCTATCATATAGATTAATAAAACAATTATATACTGGGAGTTCCGAATTTGGTTCGATGAAGTTAGGACGGTTTATCGTCGAGACGCACTGCCACGCCCAACGTCACGCGGTGAACATACAGAAGCAGGGAGATTCCAGCTACGGGAATCTGGCGAAAGCGATGAAGTTGGCCACGCCCGAGAGCGAGGCCGACGACGACGAGGACGTCGTCATCTACGATAACTCCGATCGGGTGCTGCGGGATATGGACACCTACGGCGTCGACATGTGCGTGCTCCTCTCGGGCTTCGGGATGACGAACGAGATCAACAAGGACATCATCGACGAGAACCCCGACAAGTTCATCGCGGCCGCCGCCCCCGCACAGACGAAGCGGAAGGCGCTGCGCGGCGAGGAGGAGTGGTCGTGGGAGGCCGCCGCCGAAGAACTCGATTACTGGCTCTCTCAGGACGGCTTCTGCATGACCGGCGAGGGCATCCGCGGCGATCCCACGAGGACCGAGCCGATCGAGTGGAAGCAGCGAAAGAAGGACATGCGCCACGTCTTCGACGTCGCCGCCGACCACGGCGTCCCCGTTCGCTGGCACACCGGCTACGCCTCCGGCTACGGCGGGAATCACCTGTTCAATCTCTATCCCGACTGGAGCGACCCGACGCTCGCGAGCCAGATGAAAGCCGAGTACCCCGAAGTGCCGATCATCTTCGATCACGGCGGAATGCAGGCCGGCTGGCGCGAGGACTACGTCGAGAAGTGCTGTCAGGTCGCCGCTTCCTTCGACGACGTGTATATGGAGATCGGTCTCTACTGGGCCGACCTGATGAAGAAGCCGCTGAACGACCCCAACATCGGCATCGACCAACTGCTCTGGGGTAACGACTGGGGGGCTTCGATGGTGCAGAAGAGCCAGCCGAACGAGGACCCGCCGACCTTCTGGGAGCAGATCGGGAGCCGAGGGCTGCCCGCACACCAGCCCGACTACTGGGGTGCCGGACTCCGACAACTTCGGAAGTTCGCGATGGAGCAGGACCTCCCGCAAGAGGAACTGAACTTAATCCTCGGCGGCAACGCCGTTCGCCTCTTCGACATCGAGGTCGAAGACGACCGGATGTTCCAGCACTACGTCGATATCTGATGAGCGAGCGTTCGACGAGCGGTCCCCGTCTCGCGGGGTCGTGCGAACGGCCCGCTTTGAACCGTCCACGCCCACGACGGCCACGAAATCCGACGCGCCGTGGCCACAAGACACGAACCCCGATACGCTGCCGGATGAGTTCCGGTGAATCCCCGCGTGAACGCCTCACAACCGAAGACATTCGAAGATAATGCAACCATCACCGAACACGGAACTACCCACTGTCCGAGAACTGTCGAGTATCGCCGTCGAAAATAACCCGAACCGGGTCGCCTACGGCGAGGGCGTCGACGGGCGAGAGGTGACGTGGGCCGAGTTCGACGAACAGAGTAATCGGGCCGCAAACGGGTTTCGAAAGCACGTCGGCCAAGGCGATCGGATCGCCTTCCTCTGTGAAGGGAGCGTCTCGCATATGACGCTGTGGAACGGTGCGCTGAAGGCAGGTTGTGTCGTCTCGAACCTCCACGTTCGAGAGTCCCCCGAGACGACTCGCTCGTGTATCGATTCGCTCCGTCCGCGCGTCCTCGTGCTCGACGAAGACCGCTCGTCGTTCGTCGAGGAGCACGTCTACGATCAGCTCTCGACGGATCTGCAGGCCGTCGTGACGACGGGGGAGCCGCAGACCGACTACGAGCAGTCGATCGCGTCGCTGACGGCCGAGACGTCGGCGGAGGAGCCGGACGTCCGCGTCGGCTCCGACGATATCGCGGCGGTGATCTGGACCTCCGGAACGACCGGCGAGCCGAAGGGATGGTGTAACACGAACCGAGGGTTGATCCTCCGCGCGATGAAGCTCGCGCACAAGAAACAGACCTCCCGCCGGACCAGAGTCCCGAACGTGTTCTCGCCCTCGTTCGCGGCGTGGTACTCGACGACGCTGCCGACGCTGCTGTCGAACGGCACCTCGTACTTCCTCCCCGAGTGGGACCCCGAGCGGTTCGTCGAGTGCATCCAAGAGCGGTCGATCACGAACGCGATTCTCGTCCCGACGATGTGGCGCGAGATCCTCCGGCTCGACCGCCTCGACGAGTACGACCTCGGGAGCCTCAGAAACATCGAATCCGCGGGCGAGACGCTCGATGCGACGACGCTCGAAAACCTCAGGGAACGCATCTGTCCGTCGATCTCGCAGGCGTACGCGGCCACCGAAACGAGCGGGACGAACATCGACGTGACGGAAATCGAGGGCGAGCGGATCGAGAGCGTCGGGAAACCGCTCCTCGGGATCCAGATACGGGTTGTCGAGCGCGGTGGCAGCCCCGAAGACGTCTGCGATCCCCGCGAGGTCGGGGAGGTCATCGTCAAGAGCGGCGATTCGGCGGTCTGGGCGTGGGGGAACAGCGAGAAGACAGAAGAGGCCTTCGAGAACGGCTGGTGGTACTCCGGGGACCTCGGGTACAAGGACGAGGACGGATACCTCTACATCGAAGGCCGGGACGACAACATGATCATCTCGAAGGGGCTCAAGGTCTTTCCGACGCCCATCGAAGAGCGGCTCAACGCCCACCCCGGGATCGTCGAATCCGCCGTCGTCGGTCTCGACGACGAGGAGTACGGCGAGAAAGTGACCGCCGTCGTCAACCGCTCGGATCCGGACCTGACCGACGATGACCTCGACGAGTGGTGTCTGGAGAGCGAGAAACTCTCTCGATTCGAACGACCCCGAGAGTACTTCTTCGAAGACGAACGGCTGCCCCGAACGTCGAGTGACAAACTCGACCGGATGAGTCTCCGGACCGAACTGACTGGAAACTGAGCGGCCTGACCAGAAACCGAGCGGTCTGACCGGAAACCGAACGGAGCGGTTTCCAGCCCCGAAAGCCGTCCGCAGTCGCTCGTCGGTAATCGACTGTCCGCAATCGACTGTCCGTCAATCGTCGACGTCTCCGTTTCCGCGTCGTCCCCGGTTTTACCCAAACGTTTATTGTATTTCTATCGAGACAACAACCGTATGAAGTTAGGGCGATTTATCGTCGAGACCCACTGCCACGGGCAGCGTCACGCGGTGCGAATCCAAGACCACGGTGACGAGTCCCAGTACGAGACGCTTCCGGACAAAATGAAGATGGCCGTCCCGGCCGAGGAGTCCAACGGCGACGACGACGTCATCGTGTACGACAACTCCGATCGGGTGCTGCGGGACATGGACACCTACGGCGTCGACATGTGCGTGTTGCTTCCGAGTTTCGGGATGACCAACGAGATCAACAAGGACATCATCGACGAGAACCCCGACAAGTTCATCGCGGCCGCCGCGCCCGTCCAGACGAAGAAGAAGGCGCTGCGCGGTGAGGAAGAGTGGTCTTGGGAGGCCGCCGCCGAGGAACTTGATTACTGGCTCTCCCAGGACGGCTTCCGCATGACCGGCGAGGGCATCCGCGGCGATCCCACCCGAACGGAACCGGTCGAGTGGAAGCAGCGGAAGAAGGACATGCGCCACGTCTTTGACGTCGCCGCCGACCACGGCGTCCCCGTTCGCTGGCACACCGGCTACGTGTCGGGATACGGCGGCGCGCACGGACTGTTCAATCTGTTCCCCGACTGGAGCGACCCGACGCTCGCGAGCCAGATGAAAGCCGAGTACCCCGAAGTGCCGATCATCTTCGATCACGGCGGAATGCAGGCCGGCTGGCGAGAAGAGTACGTGGACAAGTGCTGCCAAGTCGCGGCCTCCTTCGACGACGTCTACCTCGAAATCGGTCTCTACTGGGCCGACCTGATGAAGAAGCCGCTGAACGACCCCAACATCGGCATCGACCAACTGCTCTGGGGCACCGACTGGGGCGCGTCTATGGTCGAGCACAGCCAGCCGAACGAGGACCCGCCGTACTACTGGGAGCAGATCTCAGACCGCGGGCTCCCGGCGCATCAGTCCGACTACTGGGGGCCGAGCCTGCGCCAGTTGGAGAAGTTCGCGATGGAGCGAGATCTCCCGCAGGAGGAACTGAACTTAATCCTCGGCGGCAACGCCGTTCGCCTCTTCGACATCGAGGTCGAAGACGACCGGATGTTCCAACACTACGTGGACGTCTGAGCCTACTCTCGCTTTACGTACAGGTCTTCGAGTACCGAACTACCGTCGTTCGGGAACTTCTGAGCATCGCCGCGGAGAACGACCCGCACAGCGAAGCATTCGCCGGCGGCGTCGGGGGAAAGAGCGTGTATCTTGCCCCAGTCGAAGAGCGGCTCAACGCTTACCCCGGCGTAGCGCACTCGGCGGTGACTAGTTGGAGACGAGGGGTACGGCGAGAAAGTGGTCGCTGTCGTCCGGCACGCCGATTCCGACCTGACTCCGAGCGACCTCGACGAATAGTATCTATAAATCAGGAGTTGTCGAAATTTAAACGTTTGATAGAATATCGAATTACCGATGAAAAGCTCCCGCGGGTCGCGACGAAAGAATTCGGTTGAATCGGCATATAGCGGCGGTTTATCGACGAATAATGTGTCAGAGTAAGTAGCCGATTCCGATATCTTCTCAAGTTTCCTATCATATACCCGTCTAAGTAAATATCTGAATAGGTAGCGTCACTCGCGATAGGGAGCTAGCGCCACGATCGAGGGGGTTGTACGCACTCGGGCGTTCGGCTCACGTCGGGTCGGGTTTCGCTGCCGTTTTACAAATCGGACGCGCACTCCGCGTATGCGAATCGCGCGAATCCAGACTCCAGAAGGCCCCGTCAGTGGGCGGTACGAGGACGGCACCGTCGTCGCCGACGACGGAACGTACACCGTCGGTCGCGACGGAGCGCTCACGTACCCGTGTACGCCCTCGGCGCTGTACTGCGTCGGCCGCAACTACGCGGAAACGCTCGATCAGATGGACTACGACCGCCCCGAGGAACCGGATTTCTTCATCAAGCCCCAATCCTCGCTCGTCGGCCCCGAACAGCCGATTCGGTACCCCTCGTGGACCGAGGAGCTGACGTACGCCGGAGAACTCGCGGCCGTCGTCGACGAGCGGTGTCGCGACGTCGCTCCCGAGGATGTCCCGGATGTCATCCGCGGATACACGGTCCTGAACGACGTCGACGCGCTCGACCAGCAGGGCCGAACCGCGCGGAAGGCCTTCGACACCTCCGGACCGCTCGGCCCGTGGATCGAGACGGACGTCACGCCCTACGACCTCGACATCCGAACCGAGATCAACGGCGAGGTGCGTCAAGACGCCAACACCGAGTTGATGCTGTTCGATCCCTACGAGGTGGTTTCGTACCTCTCACGGCGGTTCACGTTCCGTCCGGGCGACGTGATCGCCTTCGGCAGCCCGGCTAATCCGGGAACGATCGAACCGGGCGACGAGATCGAGATCACCTACGAGGGCGTCGGCACTCTTCGAAACGCCGTCATCGGCGAGACGGTGTAATCCGGCGGCGAAAAGGAATTCGAGAAGTCGCCGACGGCTGCGACCCACCTCCGCTCGCGACTCGTCGCTGCCGCTCGATGGCGCAACCCGACGTCCGCCTATTCGTGCGCCGTGTTCCGACTATCGTGCGCGTCGCCGTACGCCGACGCGTCGACGAACGCGCCGTCTTCGAACTCGATCGGCGAGGGCTCTGTGACGACCCGCAAATCGTCGCGGGAGCGGGCCTCCTCGACGAGGGCTTTCGACGCGACGAGCCGATGGAGGCGCATCGTGTCGGAGGCGCGCAGGACGCGGACGGTGTCGGTGTCGACCACGCCGATCGTCGAGAGCGCGGCGACCAGCCCGGCCCGGTCGGTCTCGACGACCGGCGGGAGGCGGACGCCGCGGATCGTGCTCGCAGTGAGCGCGTTGATCAGCGTCGTCGGCGCGTCGAGTTCGGCGACGATGTCCTCGTGGATCACGTCCGCGGAGCCGACGCCCATCGCGTTGCCGTGGGTCGTCTCGGTGAGCCCGCGCACGTAGATCCGCTTGATCCGCGGGCGCTCGGGCTCCGGTTCGTTGATCGCGAACGGTCGCCGTCCGATGACGTTCGTGTCCATTCCCTGCCCGCTGATGTCCTTGCCCTGTCGGTCGAAGACGACGACGTCGACCTCCTCGAAGGGGATCTTGGGCATTATCTCGTAGGCCGTTTCGAGCAGTTCGGCCTCGCGATCCAGAAAGCCGCTCGGCGGGACGCCCTCGAGGATCGACGTGTCGTCGTGCTGGTCCTCGACGATGGCGACGCCGCCGACGACCGGGAGCTCCGCGAGCAGTTGTTCCGTTATCTCGGGGATCATCTCCCGAAGCGACCAATCGACCGCCCAGTCGTGGGCGATCTTCGCGCCACGCTGCTTGCCCATCCCGATGACGAGCATCTTCGAGAGGCCGCTCTCGACGACGCCGTCGAAATCGGTGTGCGGCTTGATTCGGTTGATCGGGACGATCCCGTCGGCCGCGGCCGCGTTGGCGTCGGCGACGACGGGGACGTCGCGCTCGGGCGTCCGGCCGACCTCGACGACCTCCATACTGGAGCGGATCTCACAGCCGATCGCCTCCTCGGTCACGCCGAGTTCTTCGAGCATCTCGCGTTGGCCCTCGCCGGTCGCGCCGCCGTGACTTCCCATCGCGGGGAAGACGAACGGCTCGTAGCCGGCCTCGGAGACGGCGTCGACGACGCCGGCGACGATCGTCGGGAGGTTCGCAATACCTCGGCTGCCGACGCCGAGCGCTATTTCGCCGCCCTTCGGCACTGAATCGAGCGGCAGCGCCGCGGCGGCTTCGGCCGCCCGCTTTCGAACGTCGTCGTCGGAAATCGAGTCCGTCTCCCACACCTGCTCGATCACGCCCATCTCGGGGAGCGGCGGGTCGCCGCACGCCTCGAGGATCGTCTCCTCCCGAACGGAAAGCGCACTGACGACATCGGTTTGGTCCATACGGGTCCCTGTTCTCGTTCGATAATAAACGTGCCACACTCCGGTTCCCACGAGGTGTCAACCGGTCAATCAGTGGGCGCAGACCGCAAAACGAACACGCACGCTACCATCGTAGCAATATAAAAATCTAAAATAAACATAATAGTGTTTTAGAATATATTAAACGAATTTGAAATCGGGAAGCATCGTAGAGTACGCAATAGTACCGTGATAATAGGTTTCGGCAAGCTATAGATAGTTTAATCAGAGATAGTTAGTGAATAATACCAGTTCGAGTGAGTAGTCAGTGACTCAGTACAACAGTTGGCTACACGTCCCGCAGAGGTTCTCCTCTTTGACGTCGACTTCGCGGACCGTCGGAGAGAAAGACATCACGCACTTGCTGTTGTCGCAGTGTTCGAGACCGAGGGTGTGGCCGATTTCGTGGACGACCTCCTTGCGCACGCGGTCGGCGAACACCTCCGATTGGGGCTTCGTCGTAATGCCGCCGTCCGAGGAGGTCTGGAGTCGATGCGTCGAAATCACGGAGCCGTTGCCGTTCAGGTAGGCGAGGCCGAATACGTAGTTCCGCCGCCGGTAGTAGAGGTCTTGGGAGGTAATTCCGATGTTTTTCTCCCCCGTGCCGACCCGACTAGCGAGTTCGATGAACTGCTCGGCACGGTACTGATTCCGGCTGCGGTCGAACGCGCCGTCGGGGATCGACTGTTCCTCTTGGACCGTGACGTCGCAGTCGTAGACCCCTCTGAGCGCGGCCGACGCCTCGCGCTTGACTCGCGCGGAGAGGTCCCCGATCGGCACGATGTCGACGAGCATAGAAGGGCTTAAGCGCGGCGGATTAATAAATACCCCGCCGTGAATACGCCGCGTGATACCGCCGTAGTCTCCCGGTTTTCGACGTACGGAGCGGCGGTCGAAATCGGGATCGGCCGCCGCCCGGAGGTCGCGGTCGGCCTCGCCGAACGGGGTGTGTCGGTCACCGCCGTCGACGTGACCGAGTTCGACGTCCCGCCCGCAGTATCGTTCGTCCGCGACGACGTCGTCGACGCCGCGGCGCGTGAAGACCCCGGGGCACACTACCACGCGGAGCTCGTGTACGGACTGAACCTCCCGCCGGAGCTCCACCGCCCGGCGCTGGCGGTCGCGACCGCCGTCGACGCCGACTTCCTGTTTACCACGCTCGGCTACGACTCGCCCGCCGTGCCCTGTTCGACGGAATCGCTCCCAGAAGGCGAGACGCTGTACGTCGCTCGCGAACGTAAGTGAAGTGCCAGAGAGCGGGAGTGGAAGTGAAGTGCAGAAGAGAGAGTGTAGAGCGCGAATTAACAAAGAGCCAGAGATCGAATTAGCAGACAGACAGAAACCGAGTACAACGGAAGACCTCGGTCACTCGACGTCGATGTGGTGGGACGCCTCGTCCTCGACGTGTAGCTTCGGCAGCGTCACGGAGAGAACGCCGTTGTTGTACGTCGCCGACGCGTCGTCGGCGCGGACGGCCGCCGGGAGGCGGATCGAGCGGTGGACCGAGTCGGACCGGCGCTCGCGGTGGACGTAGTGTTCGCTCTCCTCGTCGGCGGATTCAGACCGGGAGGCCTCGATCGTCAGCATATCGTCCGTCACCGAGAGGTCGATATCGCGCTTCTCGAAGCCCGGGAGGTCGACGACCGCCACGAACGATTCCGAATCTTCGCGGAGGTCGATCGCCGTCTCGCGGCCGAATCGGCCGCCCTCGAACTGTCGGCTCATCTCCTCGAACTGTCGGGACATCCGACCGAAGAGGTCGTCAAACTCGAAGTCGTCGAAACTGGGGGTACGTCTCATCATTGAATTCACCGACGGAAAGATACGTCCCGTGAGATAATAAAGCAGATAGGAGCTGTGATTGCAGATCGCACGGATACGTCGTTCAGAGTGAGAATATCAGCAATCGAGACAGCGCGTAGCGTTCAATTCAAACAGCGGATAGCGTTCAGTAGAGCACGTGCCGTTTGTCGTAGGATCCGAGCCGCTTCACCCAGCCGTTCTCGGCGATCTCCTCGATGTCTTCGAGCGCCTCTTGGGCGCGGTCTTCGTAGAAGCCCGCATCGAAGTCGATGTGGAAGAGGTAATCGCCGAGGCGGTTACCGCTCGGCCGCGATTCGATCCGCGAGAGGTTGATGTCGCGCTCGGCGAACGCTTCGAGCAGTTCGAGCAGGAGTCCGGGGTAGTTCGCGTTCGGGTAGACGACGATCGTCGACTTGCCGCCGCCGTCGGCGCGCTCCTCGGCGGGTGCGATGACCAGAAAGCGCGTCGCGTTCGAGGAGCGGTCTTGGATGTCTTCGGCGATGACCGTGAGGTCGTCGCCGGCGTTGTCCGGATGACCGATTCCGGCGACCGTCGGGTCCTCACGGGCGTACTCGACGCCGCGTGCGGTGCTCGTGACGGGCTCTAACTCGGCGTCGGGATACTCGCGTTCGAGGTAGGAGCGACACTGTGCGAGCGCTTGGGAGTGGGAGGCGACCGTATCGAAGTTCGCCGACTGCGCGAGGAGCGCGTGTCGGATCGGCGTGACGATCTCTTGGATGACGGCGATGTCGGCGTTCGCGATGGCGTCAAGCGTCTCCGTGACGCTCCCCTCGATGCTGTTTTCGATGGGGACGACGCCGCGCTCGTACGCCCCGCTGTCGACCGCGTCGACGATTCCCGAGACCGACTCGCGGAACACGACGTCCTCGTCGACGGCGCGGGCGGCGCGGTGGGAGTACGTTCCTTCGGGACCCAACGTGACTACCTGCATAGGCCGGTCTACTCTACGGGATCCTAAAAGCCCGTCGGGGATGTCGACAGTGAGAAACCGGGTGGAGGCGTCGACGGAAAACGGTCGTCAGCGGCGCGGGCGCTCAGCGCGACGTTACCGGTCAGCGCAGTACTCGACAAAATTCCGGAGGATCCGCAGACCGGTTTCACCGGACTTCTCGGGGTGGAACTGTGTCCCGAAGACGTTGCCCGCTTCGTTGGCGATCACCGCCGGGAACGTCACCTCGTAGTCGGTGGTCGCGACCACCGCGTCGGGGTCGTCGGGGTCGGCGTAGTACGAGTGGACGAAGTAGGCGTACTCCCCATCAACTCCCTCGACGATCGGGTGATCGCGCTCGACGTTCAGTTCGTTCCAACCCATATGGGGAACTTTCTGCCCCTGAGCGAACCTGAGGTTCGTCCCGGGGACGAAGTCGAGTCCCTCGACCTGTCCCTGTCCGGCGTGGTCGGCCTCCTCGCTCGTCGTGAGCAGCATCTGCATTCCGAGGCAGATCCCGAAGATCGGCTGGCCCCGCTCTGCGGCCGCCGAAAGCGGTTCGCGGAACGGTCCGGCGTTCTCCATTCCCTCGCTGAACGCGCCGACACCGGGGAGGACGATCCCGTCCGCCGCCTCGAAGTCGGCCGGGTTGTCGGTCACCGAGACCGACGCGCCGGCGCGTTCGAGTCCCCGCTGGGCGCTGCGGAGATTGCCGAGGCCGTAGTCCACGAGGACGACATCCGCTACCGTCTGAACGCTCATAGCTGTCGCTTCGCGGTGGCGGGTAAAATCGTTTCCGACACTCCCAAAGGAGCACAGCACGGAGAATCGAGCGCTCGTGTGACGATCCGACGACGGCCGAAGCTGCCTGTCTCTCAGAAATCCCCGAGGTTCGCCTGTCCGCCGTCGCTCTCGCCGACACCCGCGAGGTCGGCGGCGTGCGCGATGGTCTCGAAGAACGTCTCCCGCTGGCTGCCGTCGTACAGCGTCGCCGCGGGGTGAACCGAGACCACGGCACGGTAGGAACGCTCGCCGAGGCGGACGTCGACGACGTCGCCGGCCTCCTTCGTGACGGCGACCGAACGGTCCAGCAGGTGCTCGGAGGGGACCTTTCCGAGCGTCACGACGAGTTCCGGATCGACGAGTGCGAACTCGCGTTCGAGATAGCCCTTGCAGTTCGCGAGTTCCTCACGCGTCGGATCGCGGTTTTCCGGCGGCCGGCAGCGGACGCAGTTCGTGATCCGGACGTCGGCACGGGCGAGTCCCGCATCCCGGAGCGCGTCGTCGAGGATGCTCCCCGATCGACCCACGAACGGCTCGCCCTGCTCGTCCTCGTTCGCGCCGGGTGCCTCGCCGAGGAAGACGAGGTCGGCCTCGGCGGGACCGACGCCGTTGACGATCCGCGAGCGCGACTCCACGAGTTCGGGACAGCGCTGGCAGGAACGGACGTCGAGACCCTCCATCGCGCCGCCGGCGTCGTTCGCGATCGCGTCGGTCTCCTCGTCAGTCATACCGGATGGGTGCGCGGAAGCGACTTACCCGTGACGGTCCGCGTCGTTCGAGGCGGAGACGTCGCTATCGAGTCCCCCTGAACGCCACTGCCGAGCGGCGCGCGCAGCGAGGCGCGCGACGCGGAGTGGCTCGGGACGGCCACCAGCGGGCGTGTAGGCGCGAACAACGCGGGCGGTCTCCTCGGACGCGTCCCCGACGCCGAGGCTCCGGACGAACACCGTCTCGTCGTTCACGCGGAGTCGCCGACGCGGCGGCAGCCGTTCGTAGACCGCGAGTCGGGCATCGAGCGCGTCGCCGTCGAACTGCTCACGGAGCGCAGGCTCGAGTCCCGGACTCTCCTCGAAGGAGACCGAAAGGACCGGCCGCTCCGTCGCTTCGGCGATCCGATCGAGGTCGAGGAGGTTGAACCACGCGGGGGCGACGCCGGAGATCAGGAGGTACTGCACGTCTTCCCGTCCCAAGCGATCGAACAGCGTTCGGACGGCGTCGGTGGCGTCGAGGCCGCCGACGGTCGCCGTCGCGAAGGCGACGCCGTCGACGACGCGGTCGGCGCGGACGACGGCACCGCAGAGAACACAGCGGCCGCTCCGCTCGTCGGTCGATTCGGCGATTCCGAGCGCCCGCGTCCCGGGCTTCACCGGTGGATCACGCCTCCGGACGTCGCCGCGGTCGTCACTCCTCCTCGTCTTTGATGTCTTTGAGCCGATCGAGGAGTTCGTCGTTCGAGGCCCCAATCTCGAATTCGACGTCCCCCCGATGCTCCGCTTGGGAGGTTGCGACCCCGTCGCCGTCGTCGAGATCGGTGTCGTAGTCCTGGTTCTCCTGTTCGGACTCGTCGTAGCTCCCAAATCCCATACAACGTGTGTTAGGGGATAGACCGACAAAAAACACACGCAGGATTTGCCGGATATATCGGACACAGCAGGGGATAGATCCCTCACGTGTCGGAGAGGGCAGATCCATCGCAGTCGCTCGAGGCAATGAGTGGGGCGAACAGTCGGCACCCGCTTGCGACGACTTCCGCGTAGCGTCGTCAGCGTCCCCGCGTCGACGTGCCGAACAACCGCTGCCCGACGCCGGACTGTGGTCAGATCACGGGGAGGCTGGCCGCTCGATAGGATATAAAAGCTCGCCGTCTGATGCAACAGCCGACTGTCAGCGCTCGTACTCTCGTCCACCGTCAGAGACGTCGAGTTGAACAGATCGATAGTGATCGGTCCCAGCGCTGTGACTGTATACGGAAATGAGAAGAAACGCGAGTCCGATTCCGATCACCGTTCCTTCGATGATCTGTAGTTTGAGCAGTTCTACAGCAGTGATCGTGTAGTCGGATTTGATCCCGAGTTCGTAGATGGGTGCGAGAACTCCACCGACCGTGATGAGCAGAAATCCCACGGTCGAATTTCGAAATGAGGCCTTCCTGCCGTTCGAACGATACGCCCAGTAGCTGATACCCGTGATCGAAACCCCGAACGCAAACTGGAGGATGTTTGCGAGGACGAAGAGATTTGTCCAAGACATGTTCATTATGATGACGAGGGGTCGGTCCCCGAATCAGGCTCCGTCGATCGTTCGGTGCGACTCCGAGGCCCCGAGGATGCGAACGCGGTCCAGAACTCGTCGAACCGATCAGCGAGGTCTTTCCGATGACGGATACTGACTTCGTACCCATCCTTCGTCAGGGTGACTTCAAGGTGATCCAGTGAAGCTTCGAACAGTCGGTAGTGGTTACCGTCGGCGTCGATTCGGCGATGCTCGTGAATCAGTTCGTGTTCGACGAGGCTGTTGACACGTCGGTACACGGTCGGCGGAGACACGTCCAACCGATTGGCCAGTGTCGTCGCCGAGATCTGCGAGTCGTAGGCGATCACAAGGGTCTGCCGACAGAGTGGATCTCCGAGAACGTCGAGGAGATTTCCAGTCTCCCAGTCGGGGCCCGTCATACGCGCCTGTACCGACATCAACACCATTGTTATACGGCACGTTCTCTGCTCTCGGTTCGGTAAGACGGAGTATCCAGACCGAACGGGCAGTCGGTGAAACGACCCCAAACGATCGCAGTTTCAGCAATTGTAACTGAGGACGCTGTTCAAACCCATCGAAGGCGTTGCATCGATAGGGATAGTTCCCACCAGCTCCGGTCGACACGCACTGTCCTCGCAACCCGCCACGCGATCCAATCGTAAAATGAAACACTACATATCACAGACCGAAGCGTTCATCCGTTCAGTTGGACGGAATGTCGTTGATCAGTATCCGTCGCTCCGCACCCCTGTTCTCAAAGGATGGCAGGCGTATCGCCGCACCTATGCGAGTCTCGTCTGTTTCAAAGACTCCCTGCGGTACGCCCGCTATACCGACGTATCACCGTTCGAGGTCGTGAGCGTCGATCCCGACCGGATCGAGTTCCTCGTCGAACAGAACGGGTATCCCTCTCAGACCTACGAAGCCACGGAGTTTCCCGACTCGAAGTTCAAGTACGCGGGCACAGTTCACGGCGGAGATTGGGACCGGTGTGTGATGCGCTTCGAGGAAACAGAGATTTATCGGGCGTTTGAGGCGCATTTCGACCACGGAGTCGCTTGGTCCGAAACGGACTTCTTCGATCGCGTTGTCGAATTCATCGAAGAGGGCGTCGTTATGTGGGGTTGCACGAGCAAAGCGGCGTTCGAGAAACGTTGTGAGCGGGTCGACGAACTCTACGAATCGATTCGAGTCCACGGGTACCTCACGCGTGACCAACTAGCACGTCTGAAACCCGACGGATACGCTGAGAGCGAACAACCGAGGGCGATTTCGTGCTCCGTCTTCGATGAGATCGCAGTCTGTATCGGTCGGGATGGAGACCTCCTCTTTTTCGACGGACGGAACAGATTGGCGATTGCGAAGCTGTTAGACCTAGACGCGATTCCGGTGTGGATTATGGTTCGCCACGAACAGTGGCAGGAACGTCGAGAAGCGATCGCAGCCGACAGTTCAGCCCGAGGAGAACTTCCGGAGCGCCTCCGACACCATCCAGATTTCACCCAGTAAGTCGAGAAAGCACAATTCAGCGGACGACCGATGCGTGAATAGCCGAGACTTTTTCGTCACCGGGCGGAGAACATCCGAATATGGAGATCCACACCGTTACCGAGGGCACGACGGAGTTCACCTGCAACGCGTACCTGCTCGACGGACCAGATCCGGTTCTCGTCGACGCGGGGACGATGCAGGGCGTCGAGGACGTGATCGCCGAGCGCGTCGACGACCTTTCCGCGGTCTATCTCACTCACCAACATCGTGATCACGTGGGCGAACTCGACGCGGTGCTCGATCGCTTCGACGCCGACCTCTACGCCTACGACGATCACCCGCGTCGGACCGCTAGTCTCGAAGACGGCCAAGAGGTCGACCTCTGCGGAGAGGCCTACGAGATCGTCTACACGCCCGGCCACGCCGACGATCACGTCGCGTTCGTCGGCGAGAAACGCGTCTTCAGCGGCGATGTCGTCGTCTACAACGACGGCGCGTTCGACGACGGGAGCTTCGGCCGCACCGACCTGCCCGGCCAGTCCCGCGAACGACTCATCGAGAGCCTAGAGACGCTGCTCGATCGGCTCTCGGACACGGTAGAAGCGTTGTACGCCGGACACGGCGACGTGTATCGTGCCGATCCCGAGGGAGAGAGAGAATCCGTACGAGACGTGATCGAGCGGGCGCTCGAACGGGCCGAGCGCCGCGAGCCGAAATACCCCGACGAGTGAGGAGAGCGGTTCTCAGCCTATGCCGCGCGGCGTTCCTTCGACTTGGGTCGAAGCTTCTTGTAGCCGCACTTGCGACAGGCGGCCGCGCGCTTCGGGTTACGGGCGTTGCAGCGCATACAGATCTGCTTGTCCAGAATCCGGTCGACCGCAGCTTCGTTCTTAGCCATACGGGTGGCTTCCGGACGCGGAAGTATAACGCTTGCGAGACGGTCGACTCCGGACGAACGCGTCGTCGACGGGAGCCGCGATCGCGTGGGCCGACCCCACGCAAGAGAAAACCGACTACGCGCCGGCCGGCTGTGCAGCGCCTTCGAGCGCCGACTCGATGTCCTCGCGCTGGGTGAACCCGACGAATCGGTCGACGATCTCTCCGTCGCGCTCGATCACGATCGTCGGGAGCGAACGGACCTGATACTGATTCGCGACGTCCTGTTCCTCGTCGACGTCGATCTTCTCGAACTCGATGTCGCCGTATTCGGCTTCGAGCTCCTCCAGAATCGGGTCCTGCTTCTTGCACGGGCCGCACCAATCGGCGTAGAAATCGAGTACTCGAACGGTCATCGTGTGCGTAGCGACGTAGCGCGGGGCGTCGCATAAGCGTTTCCACCGCGGGGATTAGCGACCCGCCTCCGACCCTGAAGCGGCATCGGAACCGGAGCCGAGATCCGCGGGCGCGACCTGCGAGAGCCGCATCGCGTTCGCGGTCACGCCGACGGTCATCCCCGCGTCGCCGGCGAGCACGGCCAGCCAGATGGGGACGTAGCCGAACGGGACGGCGAGCGCGAGGCCGGCCTTGACCCCGAGGCTCGCCCAGATGTTCTGTCGGATCACGCCGTTCGCGTCGCCCGCGAGTTCGTAGAGGTACGGGAGCTTCGACAGATCGTCGCCCATCAGCGCGATGTCGGCCGTTTCGAGGGCCGTATCCGTCCCCGCCGCGCCCATCGCGACGCCGACGGTGGCCGTCGCGAGCGCCGGCGCGTCGTTGATACCGTCGCCGACCATCGCGACGCCGCCGGAGCCCGTCCGGCGACCCCACGACCGCTCCTCGTGGGCCCCGTCCTCGTACTCCTCGACGAGGTCGTCGATCACGGCGACCTTCTCGTCGGGAAGCAACTCGGCGCGGTAGTCGTCGACGCCGACCCGCTCGGCGATGGCGCGGGCGGTCCGCTCGTTGTCGCCCGTGAGCATCACCGTCCGCGCCACGCCGAGTTCCTTCAGGCGGCGTATCGTCTCCGCCGCCTCTGGGCGGACCGCGTCGGCGACGCCGATGACGCCTTCGAGTTCGTCCTCCGTGCCGACGAGGATGACGGTCTTGCCCTGCGACTGGAGATCGGGAACCGTGTTTTCGAGGAGGTCCAGACAGTTGTGGCGCTCGCACAGCGTCTGCGCGGTTCGGGTGACGACGCCGCCGTCGGTCGTCGCGTGGACGTGCGAGAGGTCGAAGCCGAGTTCCTCGAACAGCCCCGGCTTGCCGGCGTAGTGGGTCGTCCCGCCGAGGTCCGCGCGGACCCCCTTGCCGGTGATGCTCTCGAAGTCGTCGATCTCGCGGGGGTCGACGCCCGCCTCCTCGGCCTCCGCGACGATGGCCTCACCGATGGGGTGTTCGCTGCGCGCTTCCAACCCGCGAGCGCACCGGAGCACGTCGGCCTCGCTGTTTCCGTGCAGCGGGATGACGTCGGTGACGGTGAGTTCGCCCTTCGTCAGCGTCCCGGTCTTGTCGAAGGCGACGACGTCGACCGCGCCCATCGCCTCCAAGTGGTTGCCGCCCTTGATGAGCACGCCGTTCTTCGCGGCGCTCGTGATGCCCGAGACGACGGATACCGGAGTCGAGATGACGAACGCGCAGGGACAGGCGAGCACGAGCAGCGTCAGCCCGTAGACGATCGCCGTGGGCCACGTCGTCCCGAGGACAAACGGACTGCCGAGGGTGACGAGCACGGCGAAGGCGACGACGACCGGAGTGTAGTATTCGGAGAACCGCTCGACGAACTGCTCGCGCTCGGTCTTGTTCGCCTGCGCGTCCTCGACCATCTCGACGATACGCGAGAGCGTGTCGTCGCCCGCCGCCGAGGTGACCCGCACCTCGAGGTACCCCTCTTCGTTGATAGTGCCCGCGTACACCTCGTCGCCGTCGACCTTGTCGACGGGGACGCTCTCGCCGGTGATCGGGGCCTGATTCACCGCACTCGCGCCGTCGACGACTTCCCCGTCCATCGGGATCTTCTCGCCCGGGCGGACGACGACAACGTCGCCGATCGCCACCTCCTCGACCGGGACCGTCCCCTCGCGTCCGTCCCGTTTGACGGTCGCCTCGTTCGGCGAGAGATCCATCAGCTCCCGAAGCGAGTTGCGCGCGCGGTCCATCGAGTATCGCTCGAGGAGTTCGGCGACGCTGAAGAGGAACGCGAGCGTGGCGGCCTCGAAGTAGAGGGCTTCCCCGAAGGCCAGACTCGCGAGGAGCGCGCCGACGATCGCCGTCGACATCAGGAAGTCGATGTCGAGGTTCCGGTTCCGCGCGGAGTAGTAGCCGTTTCTGAGGATCTCCTGCCCACCGGAGGCGACCGCGAGCAGGAACAGGACGTCGGCGACGAGAAGATCGCTTCCGAGCACACTCGCGATCTGGCCGTTCTGGCCGGTCAGGAGGAACTCGAAGAGGAGACCGAGCGCGGCGAACCCGCCGCTGATCCACGTCTTGATCGCCCGCGGACTCGTCCAGATGGAGTCGCGGGCGTCTCCCGCGTCGTCGCTGTCGACGTGGTCGCCCCCGTCGCTCCCGGCGGTGCTGTCCGTCACCGCGTAGCCCGCGCGCTCGATCGCGTCGACGATCTCGGCCTCGGAGACGGCGTTCGGATCGTACGTGACGGCGACCGTGCCGGTCGTCGGTCGCGGGTCAACCGTCGAGACGCCGCCGAGCCCGTCGAGCGCGCTCTCGACCTTGCCGGCACAGGACGGGCAGTCCATCTCGGGGACCGTGAACTTCGCAGTGGTTTCACCGGCGTTTTCGACGCTGTATCCGGCCTTCTCGACGCGGTCGGCGATATCGTCAGCGGTCGCGCTGTCGCTCTCGTAGGAGACGGTCAGCGTGCCGGTCGTCACTCGGGGGTCGACGTCGTCGATACCGTCGAGTTTCCGGACGCTGCGCTCGACTTTCCCCGCGCAGGACGGACAGTCCATATCGGGCACGGAAAACTGCGCGACGTCGCCGTGCTCGGACGCGCGGGAATCACCTGAAGACCCGCGTGAATCCCGTTCGGACGGAGTCATTACCGAACGCTAGTTCACCTGATTATATTAAACTGGCTGCTATATTTTGGGGGTTGTTTGCCTAGAATTATTAAAAATATACTCACTCAGTATTAATCTATACCGGTGTTTCGATTCGTCCGTCTACATCGAAGCAACCGATCCGAAACGTTTAGGCGAGTCAGCGACGAGTCACGGGTATGAGCAGTGGTCAGAACAGCGGCGGGTTGATGTCGAGTGCGGGACTCGTCCGCTATTTCGACGCTGAGGACCGAAACGCCATTCGCATCGATCCGAAGACCGTCTTCGCGTTCGGCCTCCTCTTCGGCGTGGGCGTGCTCGTCCTCAACGCCGTCGCGATCTGAATAGGGCGAACGGTCCGCAGAATCGGACGCACCGCGACGGCCCGCGATCCGCGCCCGCGAACAACGGACGCTTTTTGTCGACTCGTCACCGACCCACTGATATGTTACGAGCGGGCGTCGTCGCCGTCCAAGGCGACGTCACAGAGCACGCGACGGCGATCCGACGAGCGGCCGAAGCACACGGCGAGGACGTCGACGTCGTCGAGATCAGACAGTCCGGGAGCGTCCCCGAGTGCGACGTCCTGTTGCTCCCCGGCGGCGAGTCGACCGCCATCTCGCGACTGCTGGCCCGCGAGGGCATCGACGAGGAGATCCGCGAGCACGTCGCCGCCGGGAAGCCGGCTCTCGCAACGTGCGCGGGACTGATCGTCGCCTCGCGGGACGCCAAGGACGACCGCGTCGACACCCTCGATCTGTTGGACGTGAGCGTCGACCGCAACGCGTTCGGGCGGCAGGTCGACAGTTTCGAGGCCCCGCTCGAGGTCGTCGGCCTCGACGAGCCGTTCCCCGCGGTGTTCATCCGCGCGCCCGCTATCGACGAGGTCGACGAGGGCGTCGAAGTCCTCGCCGAATGGGACGGTCGCCCGGTCGCCGTCCGCGACGGCCCGGTCGTCGGCACCGCGTTCCACCCCGAGCTGACGAACGACAGCCGGATTCACGACCTCGCGTTCTTCGAAGAGCTGGCGGTCGAGGCCTGAACCGTCGCAGTCGACGCCGAAGACCTCCGTTTCTCTCAGTCGATGCTGAGAGAAGGCTGTCTCAGTCGACGCTGACAACGACGTTGCCTCGGTGGCGGCCCGCCTCCGCGTACCGGTACGCCTCGCGCGCCTCGTCGAAGTCGAAGACGCGGTCGACGACGGGTTCCATCCCGGTCGCTTCGATCGCCTTCGTCATCCGGTCGGCCATCGCCGCGCTCCCGACGCCGATGACGCCCTCGACGTCGAGCGCCTTTCCCAGAATGAGCGAGGGGTTGACCTCGCCCGCAGAGCCGGCGAGGACGCCGATGAGGTGCACGTGGCCGCCGTGGGCGGCCGCCTGCAGCGACTGTTCGAGCGTGTTCGGGCCGCCGACCTCGACGACGTGGTCGACGCCGCCCAACTCCTCGCCGACGACGGAGCCCCACTCGGGCGTCTCCTCGTAGTTGATCGTCTCGTCGGCCCCGAGTTCGCGCGCCCGATCGAGTTTCTCGTCGCTGGAGGAGGTGACGACCGCCGTCGAGCCGTGCAGCTTCGCGAACTGGAGCGCGAACGTCGAGACGCCGCCGGTCCCGAGCGCGAGCACCGACTCGCCCGCGCCGAGATCGCCGTCCTCGGCGAGCGCGCGCCACGCGGTCAGTCCGGCGCAGGGGAGCGTCGCGCCCTGTTCGTAGGAGAGGTGCTCGGGGAGCGTCGTGAGGCTCTCGGCGGGGAACGCGGCGTACTCCGTCAGCGCGCCGTCGAGGTTACCGCCGGTCGAGCGCGCGACCTTCGCCGGCGTGCTCTCCCCGTCGAGCCAGTCGGGCGCGAACGGCGTCGCGACGCGGTCGCCTTCCCCGACGGCAGTGACGTCGTCGCCGACTTCGACGATCTCGCCGGCCCCGTCCGACAGGGGAACCACCGGGAGGTCGACGCCGGGATACACCAGCTCGGAGCTCGCGATAGCGAGGTCGCGGTAGTTCAGCGAACACGCCCGAATCCGGACGCACGCCTCGTCGGCCGCGGGGGTGGGGCGGTCGCGCTCCGCTCGGACGACGCCCTCGTAGTCGGGATCGGTCTCTCGGACTTCGTAGGCCCTCATTGGCTCGTTCGGTCTCCCTGCCGACACTTTGCTTCTCGGGTGGGAGCGGGCGTCGCCGGTTCGTCGGTGTGCGGCAGGTGGGCTGGTGGTCTGCGGTCCCGAGGCTTTTCAACCGATGCCGGACACAGTCCGGGTGTGAGCGCGAACGCGACCGAGGTCGAGACGCTGACCCGACGGCTGGTCTCGATCCCGAGCTACGAGGACGAGACCGCCGCAGGCGACGCCGTCGAGGCGTGGCTGCGCGAGGAGACCGACGCGAGGGTGACGCGAGACGACCACGGGAACGTCATCGCCCGTCGCGACGTGAGCGTCGGTACCGACCGCGACGATACCGCCGCTACGGGCCGCGGCGACGGCGCGGCGTCGCTGGCGCTGGTCGGTCACCACGACGTCGTCGCGCCCGACGGGTCGCAGGTGGCCGACGCCGACGGGTCGCGGGGCGACGGTTCCGAAGCGACGGGCACCGAGTACGTCGTCGAGAAGCGCGACGGGCGGCTGTACGGCCGCGGCACGGCCGATATGAAGGGATCGCTCGCGGCGGCGATGCTGGCCTTCCGCGACGCCGACCCCGCGGGCGAACTCGTCTTCGCGTCGTTCGTCGGCGAGGAGCAGGGTGGTGTGGGCGCGCGCGCCGCGATCGACGACGGCTTCGCGCCGGACTACGCGGTCGTCGGCGAGGGATCGACGAACTACGCGGGCGACGACCAGACGGACGTCGCGATCGCCCATCGGGGCCGACGGGGCTCGACGATCACCGCGCGCGGGACGGCCGCCCACGCGAGCGAGCCCGAGGCGGGTGAGAACGCGGTCTACCGCGCCTGCGACGCCGTCGACGTCGTCCGCGACCTCGACGCGCCGGAAGCGACCGTGCTCGGCGAGGAGGTCCGAGGAAGCGTCGTCGTCACCGAGATCGAGGGCGGGTCGGCGTGGAACGTCATCCCCGAGCGCTGCACCGCGACGGTCGACGAGCGCACGGTCCCCGGCGAGCGCGCGCCGCTGGAGCGGGTCGAGGAGGTCGACGGCGTCGAGTGGACGGTCGATCAGGACCTCCCGCCGATGGCGTGCCGGGAGGAGGGGTTCGCCGACGCCGTCCTCGCCGCCGCCGACGCGGCGCAGTCGGCGACGCCCGAGCACGTGACGAAGCCGCACGCGACCGACGCCGGGTGGCTCTCGGCGGCCGGGACCACCTGCGTCGTCGTCGGGGCCTCGGAACCGGGCGAGGCCCACACGGCGCACGAGAGCGTCTCGATCGACGTGCTGGAGCGGTGTCGACGGATCTATCAGGACGTCGCGGAGCGCTGGCCCGAGGAGTGAGACGCGGGGCGACGGATACCGCGCGTCCCGCACGGAAACGACGGCCCGTTCGGCGGGCGATTGCGAACCGAGAAACCGACGTGGGTGGGACTGGAAGGGGCCGCGCTCTCGGCAACGAGGCGACGTAAGCCGCGAGGCGGCTTTGCCGCCTCTGCCCGTGCGAACGGGCGCGGAGCGCCCGTGAGCAGACACCGCAGGAGCGAACACAGTGAGCGACGAGGAGCATCGTTCGAGAGCGCGGAGCGCTCTCGTGATCTTGAAAGTCTTCGATTTTCAGTGACAGCGAGCCACAGCTGCCGAGAGCGCGGGGGCTTCCGAGGACAACAGAGCAATCGCGACCACGTCACTACCGAGCAAAAAGCCAGATGAGAGCCGTCGGCTTGATACCCGTCCGCGCTCTGCGATAGGGTAATGACAGCAGGAACGAGCGAAGCGGGAGAAGCGGCGAGTGAAACCGCCCCAGAATCCTACGAGACGCTCCTCGAGGAGTACCGTCGCATATCGAACGTCCGCACCGCGACCGGCCTCCTGCGGTGGGACCAGCAGGTGATGATGCCCGAGGGCGGGACGCCCGCGCGCTCCCAGCAGCTCTCGACGCTGTCGTCGCTCGCGCACGAACTGCTCACCGACGACGACGTGGGCGACGCGCTCGACGACCTCGAATCGAGAGAGCTGACCGACGAGCAGGCGGCCGTCGTCCGCGAGATCCGCCGCGAATACGACCGCGCGGTCGCGGTTCCGTCAGAGTTGGTCGAGGAGATCTCGACGACGGCCTCGGAGGCACTCCCCGCGTGGGAGGAGGCGAAAGCCGAGGACGACTTCGAGGCGTTCGCGCCGTACCTGCGCAAACACGTCGAGCTGAAACGCGAGTACGCCGAGCACATCGATCCCGACCGCGACCCCTACGAGGTGCTCTTCGAGGACTTCGAGCCGTGTCTCTCGCTCGAACGCGCCGAGTCCATCCTGGCGTCCATTCGCGAGGCGCTCGTGCCGATGATCGAGGAGATCCGCGAGTCCGAGGTCGACCTCGCGACCGACGCGTTCACCTCGCTGGGGACCTACGAAGAGGAAGAACAGGAGGCCCTCTGCCGCGACGTCCTCACGACGCTCGGCTACCCGTGGGAGCGCGGTCGACTCGACACCGCGTCGCACCCGTTCTCGACGGGGACGACGTTCGACGCGCGGGTGACGACGCGGTTCGACGACTCGGACCCGCTCGGCTCGCTGACTTCGACCGTCCACGAGTTCGGCCACGCGACCTACACCCACGGCCTCCCCGACGACGCCTACGGGACGCCGCTGGGAGAAGACCGCGACCTCTCGGTCCACGAGTCCCAATCGCGGCTCTGGGAGAACCACATCGGGCGCTCGCTGGCGTTCTGGCGGGGTTTCCTGCCGACGGTACAAGAGCACTTCCCGAAGGCGGCGGACGTGACTCCCGAGTCGGCCTACGAGGCCGTCAATCAAGTGTACGAGGACAACCTCATCCGCGTCGAGGCCGACGAACTCACCTACCACCTCCACATCGTGATCCGCTTCGAAATCGAGCGGGCGCTGATCCGCGGCGAACTCGACGTCGACGACGTCCCCGAGGCGTGGAACGACAAGTACGAGGAGTACCTCGGGATCCGGCCCGAGACCGACTCGGAGGGGTGTCTGCAGGACATCCACTGGAGCCACGGCAACTTCGGCTACTTCCCGACGTACTCGCTCGGCTCGGCGATGGCCGCCCAGTTGTACGCCGCCGCCGAGGCGGAGTTGGGGGCGCTGGACGACGAGGTCGCCGCCGGGGAGTTCGACGCGCTCCACGAGTGGCTCACCGAGAACGTCCACCGCCACGGCGCGCGCTACGAGACGAACGAACTCGTCGAGCGCGCGACGGGGTCGGACTTCACCGCCGACGCGTTCGTCGACTACGTGACCGAGAAGTACGGCGCGCTCTACGATCTCGACTCGGCGTAGCTGGCGTCGAAAGCTGGCTCGGTCGGTTCCCACTTCACTGCGTGCGGCAGTAGGACTAAGTAATGGTAAGACATACCATAGCGTGTATGGCCTCAGCACCGAGCTCCGACGACGCGCTGTTCGACCAGTTTCTCGACGATCGCGGTCACGACATCGAGACAGTAGACTGGGAGCGGTCGTATAACAAAAAGCAGTGTCCGGAGTGTGGTGCGCTCCACGACGACGGTGCGGCGCACTGCGGCGTCTGCGGATGGGATCCGCGAGCCTAGCCTAACGAAATCCCTCGTTTTCCCGACTTTCGAAACAGGTAGTTTATCACGCACAAGCCCGTGAACGTGTCCAATGAGCGACTCGGACGCGACGGTCACCCGACTGTTCGGTGGCCCCGGAAGCGGGAAGACGACGGCGTTACTCGATCGGGTCGACGAACTCTTAGAGCGAGAGGACGTCACGATCCGCGACATTCTCGTGGTCTCGTACACGCGAGCGGCCGCCGCGGAGGTCCGCGAGCGACTCGCAGAGCGCCTCGACGTCTCGCCGCGCTCGCTGAAGGGCAACGTCGCGACGATGCACGCGAAGGCGTACGAACTGCTCGATCTCTCACGTAACGACGTCGTCGGCGAGAGCGACAAGAAGGACTTCTGCGAGGGCTACGGTATCGAGTTCGAAGACGAGTACGGCGGTGCGGGCCGCCGAACCGCCCGCTCGACGACGATCGGGAACAAGATCATCGCGACGAGCCAGTGGCTCCAGCGGACGCGCCGCGACGTCGCCGACTGGTACGACGTCCCTTTCCAGTGGAACGTCGAAGAGGTCCGACTGCCGCCGGAGATCGACCCGAACGCCCAAGAGGGCAACAAGTACACGCCGACGTGGCCCTCCGACGACGAGCGGGTCGACGTACCGGAGGTCATCCGGGCGTGGCGCGCGTACAAGGGCGAACACGGACTGGTAGGCTTCGCGGACATGCTCGAACGCGTGAAACAGCGCTCGCTCGTCCCCCACGTCGACTACCTCGTCATCGACGAGTTCCAGGACATCACCACGCTGCAGTACGGCGTCTACGAGGAGTGGAAACCGCATATGAGGCGCGTCCTCATCGCCGGCGACGACGACCAGGTCGTCTACGCGTGGCAGGGCGCGGACCCCAATCTGCTGCTCGACGCCGAGCGCGACGAGGACGTCGTCCTCCCGAACTCCTATCGGCTCCCCTCGCGGGTGCTCAACGTCGTCAACCAAGAGATCCGTCACATCGACAAACGGCAGGAGAAGGACCTCCACCCGCGGAAGGAGGGCGGCGTCGTCGAGGGAATTCAGTCGCCGTCGATGCTCGACCTCGCGCGGAACGTCCGCTACACGATCGAGGAGGGCGACGACGACGAGACGATAATGATCCTGTTCCGGGCGCGCTATCAGCTGTTCCAGTTCATCGACGAGTTCCTCCCGCTGGGGATGCCGTTCTCGGCGCTGACCGACCAGCGGATGTGGACCGACCGACTGACCCAGTACGTCCGTGCCGTCGAGGGGCTCGAAAAGGACGAACCGATCGACGGGCTACAGGCGCGACGCCTCGCGGATATGCTGCAGGACTCGGCGTTCGGCGCGAACGACCGCGACGGGCTGTTCGACCGCATCGACGAGCTCCAAGAGGAGGCGGGCGTCGACGACCTGACCGATCTCTCGGTCGACCCCGACGTGATCTCTGAATTCGCGCCGTTCGCCCCCGACGCGAAGGACGCGGGCGATATGCTCCGGAAAGTCACGTCGTTCCAGCGGAAGTCCGTCGAGGCGTACGTCGACGGCGAGTACCGCGGGATGGACCCCAACCGCGTCCGCATCGGAACGATCCACTCGGCGAAGGGCCGCGAGGCCGACCACGTCTTCGTCGCGACCGACCTGACCGAGAAGGTCGTCGAGCAGATGGCCGCGTCCGTCGAGGACGAAGACGTTCCCGGCGTCGACGAGTTCACCTCCACGACCGACCCGGTTCCCATCCTCACCGACAACGAGCGCCGCGTGTTCTACGTCGGGATGTCGCGGGCGCGAGAGCGGCTCGTCATCCTCGAAAACCTCGTCAACGGCGCGCCGACGCTCCCGGTGAGCGTGCTGCTGCACAACGAGATTCGCGACGAGTCGATCGAGGCGCTCCTCGACGAGGCGCAAGAGGGTGAGGTTCCGCCGCCAGAACCGGACGCGTAGGCAGTGACCGACGAAAGCGACTCCAACGAGTGCGAGGCCGTAGGGTCGCCTCTTGTCGATCGATCGTTTCTCGACGACGTCATCGACGAGCGAGACGCGACTGGGTTCGTCGCCGTCGGCGGGTGCGACGACGACCTCCGATACCTGACGGGATTTGACGGTCCAGACAGTCCGAGCGATCAGTACGCGTACGTCCGGGTCGCGGGCGCGGACGTGCTGTGTCCACCCGCCGCGTCAGTCGCCGCCGCGGAGCGTCAGTTCGACGGGGAGGTCCGGAGCGACCGTCTCACCGACCACCCCGGCGAGCGCGCCGCCGCGGTCCTCGCCAAAGGCGAATCCGGGTCGGGCCGCGCCGATCGGCGCGAGGAGCGCGAATCGCGGTCTACTGTCATCCTCGTGCCGCCCACGATCCCGCACGACGCCGCGGTGTCCCTCGAGCGCGCGGGTTACGAGTTGCGATCGACAACGGCAGTCGCGGACGCGAGGGCGACGAAAACGAGCGCGGAAGTCGACGCAATTCGGGCCGTACAGCGGGCCGCCGAACGGGCCGTCCGGCGCGGCGAACGCGTGCTCGCGACGACGGAGTTCGGCAACATCGACGACGGTGACGGGAACGGCGGGAACGGCGAGTTGCTATGGGAGGGAGCGCCGCTCACGACTGAACGCCTGCGCCGGGAGGTCAACGCCGAACTCGCCCGCTGCGGTGTCAGCGGTGCGGAAAACACGGTTGTTACAGTCGGAGCGGAGCACGCAGCGGCCGGGGGCGTCGTCCACAGAGACGGGGCTGTCGTGATCGACATCGCCCCGCGCGGGCCGCACGGCTATCACAGCCATCTCTCTCGAACCCTCGTCGTCGACAGCGACGGCGGCTGGGAGCGCCGCGCGTACGTCGCGAGCGAGGCCGCGATCGACGCCGCGCTCGGAGAGGTCGAACCCGGGGCCGACGTCGACGACGTGCGGCGCGAGGCCACCGCCGAACTTGCGGCGTTCGGGTTCGATCCGCGCAGCGGGAACGACTCGAACGCGGAAGTGGTCGAGACCGTCCACGGCGTCGGCCTCTCTCGCCGCGAGCGCCCTCGTTCAAGATCGGGAGCATCCCTCGAATCCGGCGTCGTACTGGCGGTGACGCCGTCGGTGACTGATTCCGAGCGGGGCAGCGTCCGCCTGAGCGAACTCGTCGTCGTCACCGACGACGGGTACGAGCGACTCGACGACGGATCACGATCCTTCTCGCCGCGAGAATAGGTTCGTCAGCTTGGGAGACGTCCAGACTACGCCGACTCGTCGTCGTCGGGTTCTTTCACGACCGCGCCGACGACGCGTTCGCCGACCTTCATCGGGATATCCGTCGGCGTCGTGAGGTAGTGCGGGAGCGCGACCATCCCGACAGCGATGACGACCGCGCCGCCGCCGATGACGGTGTCGCCCTCAGCGAGTCGGGTGAGCCCGAAGATCGCGACGGGCGCGGCGAAGATCAGCGTCGCCGCGAGTTGGATCGTCCCGAAGATACCGAGACTCATTGTACCCTGTAATCCGCGACCGGCGGGCAAAAGTATCGCGGTCGACGTGAGCGCCCCCGGTTGGATCGAAGCACCGGACTCCGCAGTAACCGCTTTAAGGGGGCGCGCATCGGCTATTCGGTGACGAAGCTGAGCGTGTAGGTGAAGTGGCGGTCATCGTATAAGAGAAAGTGACGCTGGAGGCCCGACTCGACGCCGGCGTCTTTCTCGATGTTCCCGTCGAGGTACGCCCAGTGGCCGAGTTGCTCCAGCAGTGATTCAAACGCGGACGAGTACGGGTGCGACTCGCGATACGACCCTCCCATCGCTTCGCGGAGGATCTCGCGCTCTTCGGCGGGAAGTTTCTCGCGGGACACGCGCGCATCGAGCAGTTCCGCTCGGAGGATCGACTCGATCTCGGAGTCGGAGTCGGCGACGGCGTCGACGTCCGCCTCGTAAATCGCTTCGTGAAACGTCTCTCGCGCGATCGCGACCTCGTAGATAGTGTCTCGGAACGCGACGTGTGACGGCCCGGAGTCGTCGAGGAGTTCACTCGCCGCCACCGCGTCGTCGTTCCGGTAGACGTAGCCGTCGCGTTCGACGAGCCCCCACGGGACACCGCCGGCATTCCCCCTCGCCCGAGCGGCGAACTGGGCGACCTGCACCGCTCGTTGGTCGGACTCGGGGAGCGACGAATGGGGAACGTGATCCCGAACCGTTTCGAGGTCCTCAGGGCGTCCGACTTCGTACAACCGGAGAATGGGATGCGTGACCGTCTCCTCACCGACGACGTGTGAGTCGAGATGGTAGTACGTCCCGTTCCGGCGTGCGTAGGTCGGCCCGTCGTCGCCGCGAGCGAGGAACGGCGTACGATGCTGTGTCGTGTACGTAGATCCGTTCAGCGTCGCGTTGAATGCCGCTTCGTCCCACGACGGGCGGGTCTCCGTGAGGTCGACGACGTATCGCTCGCGAAGCGGACCGTCGAGCGAGGACAGCGAGAGGGAGAGTTGTCGAGAGTCCGTCTCTGAACGTCTCGTGAGCGTCTGCGAACAGCCGCCGAGCGTGGCTGTCAGCAGCGCTCCACCAGTCGCTACTACCTGTCGACGCGTGGTCGGGATGGAGGGCATCAGTCGCGTCTCATTCCGAACTGTCAAAATCGTTTGTTTTCCCGGACAATCGTAGTCCCGCTACAGATGCAGCGGCTCCGGAGCGGGCGGCATCGTCCGCTTGTGAGCGCTCGTCTCGTAGAGGTCGACGACGCGTTCGACCTGCGCCTCGGTGACGTCGAGGTGTCGCACGGTCGCGGCCGTCGACAGCGGCCCGTCGACGTGGAGCGCGAGGATCGCGTCGAGTGCGTCGTAGCCCAGACCCATCTCCTCCTCGTCGGTCTGACCGGCCCACATCTCCGCGGAGGGCGTCTTCGACACCAGTTCCTCGGGCGCGCCCAGATGCGCGGCGAGCTGTCGGACCTGCTGTTTGTAGAGGTTCCCGATCGGGTTGCAGTCGACCGCCTGATCGCCGTACTTCGTGAAATACCCCGTCAGCGCTTCCGAGCGGTTGCCGGTTCCGAGGACGACCTTCCCCTCGTGGTTGGCGACGAAGTAGTTCAGGACGCCGCGGATCCGGACGTAGACGTTGCCCGCGGCCATCCGGTCGTCCGCCGCCTCCGGGAACGTGTCGAAGAATTTCTCCGCGATGGGCTGAATCTCGACGACGTCGTACGGCATTTCGAGCTCTTGGGCGACCCACTCGGCGTCGCTCATATTGTCCTCGGCGTTCGCGACGCTCGGCATCACGAGGCCGCGGACGTTCTCCGCGCCGAACGCTTCGACAGCGAGATACGCGACCGTCGTGCTGTCGATTCCGCCGGAGAGGCCGAGCACGGCACCCGCTGCGCCGGCGTCGTCGACGAGGTCGCGGAGGAACGACGAAAGGTGGTCGACCGTCGCGTCGAGTTCCGCCTCCGAGAGCCGGAGATCGAGCGGTGCGTCCTCTTCGAGGACCGGTTGCTCCGTAGTCATCGGGTAGGAGTACCGACTCGGAGCACTAATACTCACCCGTTTCGCCGGATCGGTGGACGTGCGTACACTTTCTTGGCGCTCGGAGAGGCCGAAAGGCCCACCCGGACAGCGCGTCCAACACAACCGCTTTCTCGGTCGCCCTCTTGGCGTCGATATGGACATCGTCGTCTTCGGCGCGGGCAGTCTCGGGAGCCTCTTCGGCGCGTTGCTCGCGCGGTCGTCCGAACATGACGTGACGCTCGTCGGGCGGGACCCGCACGTTACCGCGGTTCGCGAGTCGGGACTGCGCGTCACCGGCACCGACGCGTTCACCGTGCATCCGGCGGCGACGACCGAGGGAAGCGCTCTCTCTGCCGACCTCGCGCTCGTGACCGTGAAGGCGTTCGACACCGAGACGGCCGCCGAGGAGCTCGCGACCGGCGAGTTCCGCGCGGTGTGCTCGCTGCAGAACGGGATGGGCAACGAGGAGACGCTGGCGCGACACCTCGACTGTCCGGTGCTCGCGGGCACGACGAGCTACGGAGCGGCCCGCAGAGCGCCCGGCGAAGTCGAGTGGAACGGCCGCGGCGACCTCGCGATCGGGCCGTGGGAACCGAACGAGGCCGACAAGATCGCCGAGGAAGTCGGTGCGGCGTTCGCGGCTGCCGACGTTCCGGCGACCGTCGAAACGGGAGAGAGGATCCGCGAGCAACTCTGGCGAAAGCTCGCGGTGAACGCCGCTATCAACCCGGTGACGGCGCTGGCCCGCGTTCCGAACGGCGCGCTCGGCGCGGAACCGGGCGTCGAACTCGTCGAACCGATCGCGCGCGAGGTCGCAAGGACTGCCCGGGCGGTCGGCGTCGATCTCAGCGACGACGAGGCGGTCGCCGCCGTCGCAAACGTCGTGGCGGCGACCGCCGAGAACGACTCGTCGATGTACCGCGACGTCGCGCGCGGCCGACGGACCGAGGTCGACGTCATCAACGGCTACGTCGTCGAGCAGGCCGACGCTCGCGGCGTCTCGGTCCCGACGAACCGAACCCTGTGGACGTTGATCCGGGCGTGGGAAGCAGCGCGCGGGTTGGGCGATCCCGAGCCGGTAACGGAGCCATTGAAGGCCCCCGGAGGAGATGAGCGCGTATGACCACCGTTGCGAGCATACAGGAGTCCGAACGCCCGTTGACGATGCTCACGGCCTACGACGCGCCCACCGCCGAGTTGGCCGACGAGGCGGGAATCGAGATGGTGCTCGTCGGCGACAGCATCGGCAACGCCGTCTTCGGCCACGACTCGACGCTCCCGGTGACGATGGACGATATGCTGCGGGCGACGCGCTCTGTCGCCGGCGCCGTCGAGGACGCGCTCGTCGTCACGGACCTGCCCTTCCTCAGTTACGGTGTCGACCGCGCGCAGACGCTCGAAAACGCCGGCCGGCTGTTGAAGGAGGCCGGCGGCCACGCGGTGAAGATCGAATCCGGCCCGCACACCGTCGAGTTAACCGAAGCGATGACGGACCTCGGCATTCCGGTGATGGCGCACGTCGGGCTCACCCCGCAGCACGTCCACGGCGTCGGCGGCTACACGCGACAGGGGACGACCGCCGAGCGGGCGGCGGAAATGCTCGATCTCGCGAAAGCGCACGAGGAGGCGGGCGCGTTCTCGATGGTGATCGAGCACGTGCCCAGAGAGGTCGGCGCGGCCGCCGGCGAGGAGCTCGACATCCCGGTGATCGGGATCGGCGCGGGGCCCGACACCGACGGGCAGGTACTCGTCGTCGACGACGCCGTGGGGATGTCCGATCGGATCCCCCCGTTCGCCGAGGCCTTCGGCGACGTGCGACGCGAGATGCGGACGGCGATCGAACGCTATCGCGACGCCGTCGAGTCGGGCGAGTTCCCCGGCGAGGAGCACAGTCACAGCGAGGGACTCGAGCTCTGAACGACGACGGCAGCCGCCGACTACTCGACAGTCGAAGTACACAAGACAGTTCGGTCTGTAGGAACTCTCAGGAGTCCGATGCACAGGGCGTTGTTGTACGTGGGGGTGGCGTTCGTCCTCGTCGGGGCGATGCTGGCTATCGTGCCGACCGCGAGCTTCAGCACCATCGCGGGCGACCGTCCGGTTGACATCTCCATCGCAGACGACAGCGAGGCGTTCGTGGCGATCGATTCCACCGACACGGGCGTCACACAGCCCGGAAACGGCGTCGCCGTCGCGGCGCTGGTGAACAACCTCGGATCGCCGATGACCGTCGAGTACGAGGCGAGCGTCGATGCGGAACCCGTGACCGTCGAAGACCCGACTGAGACGGTTACGATAGAACGCGGCGAAACGGCCCCGATCCGCGTCGTGTGCGCGCCCCCCGAAGGTGGGTCGGGGACCGCGACGCTCACCATCAACGTCATCGAGGCGCGGTCCGGAACGACGACCGTCAGCGACGCGACGTTGTCGACGAGCTTCGACTACGACTGCCCCGGTGGCGGTCCGGGCGGGCCGAGCGGCCCGCCGGGTGGCGCGGTCGCGTACGTCGACGCGAACCAGAACGGCGAGTACGACGGCGGTGAACGCACGGTTAGTACGGACGAGCTCGCCGAGTTCGACGACGACAGCGCCCATCTCGTCATCGCGTCGGGCGGCGAGCGGATCGACTTCCGGAACCGCGAGGTCGACATCGAGGCGCGGTCGATCGCGGTCGGCGAGACGACGCTGGCGAGTAATCGGGCCATAGCGATGGCCGCCGGCGAACTGTCGTTGCACGGATCGACGGTCGACACGCAGAACGGCGAGATCGGACTGGAGGCCGGGACGATCACCGCCGACGACTCGACGATCACGTCCAACCGCGAGATCTCGGTCAGCGCCGACGGCGGCCCAGTAACGCTCGGTGAGTCGAGAGTCGAGTCACAGAACGGTGAGATCGTCGTCGAAGGCGGTTCGGTGATCGCACCGCGAGCGACGTTCACGTCCAACCTGCCGATCGAGATCGTCGGCGAGTCGGGGCCGCTCACCCTCCCCGACGCGACGATCGATTCGTCGAACGGTGAGATCGAACTCGCGGGCCGGAGCATCGACGCGACCGGCATCGACATCTCGACGAACGTGGCGATCACCGTCGTCTCGGAGTCGGGAGCGATTCGGGTGTCGGACGGTACGATCGAGTCGTCGAACGGAGAGATCGTCGTCGAATCCGCCGACAGCCTCGGTGCGGACGGGGCCGCGTTCTCGACGAACGTCGCCATCGAGTTGGAAGCGTCGGGCGACGTCGATCTCGACGCGGCTCGACTCGCGTCGAGTAACGGCCAAGCGACCGTCGAGTTGAACCGCGGGTCGGCCACGCTCTCGGTCGGCGGCGCGGTGATCGCGGACCGCGATTCGACCCTGACGTATAGTCCCGGCGGCGTCACGGTGAGCGGGACTCCCGACCGCGGGAGCGTCCAGCGCGGCTGAGAGAACGCGCTCGTCAGCGGAAGCGACGCCGGAGCCGGTCGAGAAGCGAGATGTTCCGCGCCGTCGACCGGAGTCGTACCGGGCTGAATCCGATCGTCAGAACCGAGAGCGCCAGCGTTCCGACGAGGAGGATTCCGTCGATAGCGGCGATCGCGAGCCACGGGTGGACCCCGTGTAGCGAGAGGATGAGACCCCGTGGGAGGATCGGGAGATAGCGCGATTGGGAGACGGAGCGCTCGTACGCGCCGGTCTCGGGCGGGGCGGTGACGAATAGCTGCATCGAGGTGTTCGATCGAGGCGAGACGTAGTGGACGGGCTCGCTCACCTCGATGGAGTGATGTCCCGGTTCGACGACGGTGAGCATCGGGACGTAGCCGTCGTTGTACACGCTGTAGTTGATCGAGTCGGTGTCGCCCGTCGCGATGACGAACGGGTCGTCTGTCGGAGACTGCGAGCTGACGACGTCGAACGTGGTCGTCCCCGACGACAGCGCCATACTCGCCGTCGCCGGAACGAGAACGACCGCGAGGACGACGAGTACCACCGTGACGTTCTCGATGTAGTCGCCGCGGCGACGACTCCGCTGAGAGGTCGCACGACTGCTGCCGAACGTGTCCAACAGGAAGCTCACGACGATGATGCCACCGCCGGCCCAGACGAGCGCCTGCGCGGAGAACTCACCGCTCGTGAACGCTCGAATCCCCGGCAGGCTGCCGGTAGCGCTGAGCACACCGGTCAGCACGCTTTGAATCGCGAGCACCCCCGTTCCGAGGTTCGGAATGACGACCACTTCCCCGTTCACCTGCAGCGCGTGTGCGACGATCTGCGATCGTTGTACGGGGGGTTCCTCGCCGTCCTGATCGGAGAACGGGTTCGCGTCCCCCTGCGTGACGTATCCGGCGTCGGTTCGGCCGACGACGCGGTGCGTCGTCAACCCACCGCCCTGTAACTCCTGCGCGTCGAACGTGACGACGTCACCCTCCTCGGGCGGGTCGGCGATCGCACTGGGGATCGCGACGAAGCCGTCGCCGGGTTCCATCGTCGGCGACATACTGCCCGTCTCGACGTACGCGAGCAGGATCGGTTGGCCCAAGAGCTGGCCGAACACGAGCGAGCCGGCCGCTAGGAGCACCACGATCAGGATCACCCACTGGACCGCGTCGCTGGCGCTGACCACGCCGGGTGTTGGGGAGGGGGATACAAATATCGACTCGTGTGTCAGCAGCTGACGTGATAGCGAGTGGCGCGTTTATCGGCCGAGAAAGTCGGGCTTTCGGCGCGCAGCGAACTGAAACGCGCGCTTCAAGCACGTCAATACAAAGGGGACGTAACCCATAGTATCTGGTACGAACAATCGCGGAAGCGGCTCGGAGGACATTACAAATGGCACTCAACAGACGGAACGTCCTGCTCGGACTCGGAACGATCGTCACGGGCGTCGGGGCGGCGATCGGTACAGGCGCATTCACGACCGTCACAGCGGAGCGAACCGTCGACGTCAGCGTCACGGGTGACAGCGACGCCTTCCTCGCGTTTCAAGTCGACGGCACCGTCACCATCGACGGAAGCGACGTAGACGCCGGCGATCCGGGGTACGCGAACATTCCCACCGACGGCGCGCTCGAAATTCTCCTCGACGGAAGCGGGGAAGGCAATGTGAGCAGCGCAAGCGGTCTCAACGTCGACGCCGTGACGACCATCTCGCCGCTGTTCAGCGTGACGAACAACGGCACCGAGGACGTCGGCTTCTACGTCGACGCCGACGAGGACGACAACAACATCTCGATCAACAGCGGAACGATCGAAAACACCGTCGGCAGCTCCGGCACGATCGACTTCACGTTCAGAGACCTCGACGGAGACACGTCGATCGTCTCCGAGGGCAACGCCGTCGAGATCACCTCCGGTAGTTCGGCACGCGTGGAAATCGAAATCGACACCACCGGCATCGACAGCGCCGGCAGCGACATCAACGACGATCTGCTCAGCGAGCTGCAGGTCGTCGCCGACACGAACGCGCTGTAGTCGACAGCTGACGGGATTTCGCGCGTCAACCGACGACGTCGTCACCGACGCCCTCATCTTTCCTCTCGACAACAGCGAGAGTAGCGTTTGCCAAGTCTTCACTGACGTCGAACACGCATAGCTGTCTCTCCCCCCCCTCGTTTCGGGTCGAGACGGATTCCGAAATTCCCCAGCTCAACTAACTAATCAACAATTAATCCGTCATTAAGTCAAAGGAAACTCAACTACAAGGTAACCGTTCAGTAGCCGGCTCTCGCAGTCGTCCGATTCAAGCACCCGAATACAAAGGGGGTAGGGGCCATCCGTCGATTCGACGCGGAACACCGCACACTACCAATGAAACGACGCAACCTACTCGCTGGATTCGGAACGCTCATCGCCGGTACCGGTGCCGCTCTCGGAACGGGCGCGTTTAGTACTGTGTCTGCTGAGCGATCGTTCACCGTCTCGACGACTGACGACAGCGGTGCCGACCTACAGCTCGAAATGGGAGGAGGTGCCGTAGCGGACAGCGTGGTTAGCAACAATTCGACAACGGGGGCAGAGGGAGAAGAAATCGAATTCGATTTCGGAGATAACGTCAACAACGAGGCGCTCACCGCCTTCGACGGGATCCTTCGAATAACCAATAATTCGGACGATGACGACGTTGAGGTGACGGAGCTCACGTTCCGACCAGAGGATGATGGTGGAAATCTCGTGGATTCTGATGATGATGATACCGTAGAGGTCCTCAGCGTGTACGTGACGGGTCACGGATCCGACCTCGTCAACGGAGACGGTGAAGATCCGTTAGACAGTGATTTCGACGACGACACTGATAATAACGTCCTCACCGCTGATGACGACGACTTCGGAGCAGATGGAGATGGCGATACCCTCGGAAATGGCGACAGCGTCGAAGTCGGCTTCCTGTTCGATACAACCGGTGACTCGAACATCGGCGATATCGAGAATATCGTGATCGTCGCCGAGACGAGTGAGTCCGGCGACGAGAGCTCATCGTAATCGACATCCAAACTCTTCAACGCCGCGTAGCCAGCCGCCGACAAACACTTCAATTTTATGTACTGTCCGGTCTACCCCTCACCAACGAATGGGGACGCAGGTCGGTCAGGAACGCTCGCTCGAAGACGAGACGGACGCGGACGGGGAGTTAGACCGCGACGAGATCTTCGATCTGATGAGCAACCACCGCCGCCGCTACGCGATGCACTTCTGCAAGCAACACGAGGACCCCGTCGCGCTCTCGGATCTGGCCGAACAGGTGGCCGCGTGGGAGCAGGACAAATCGATCGCCGAACTCACCTCCGCCGAGCGCAAGACCGTCTACACGTCGCTCCAGCAGACGCACCTCCCGCGGCTCGACCGCGCGGGCGTCGTCGACTACGAGGGCGGCGAGGTCGAACTCACAGAGCAGATCAAAGCGCTCGACATCTACCTCGACATCGTCCCCGAGAACTCGATCCCGTGGGGTGTGTACTACCTCGGCCTCTCGGTGATTTCGGCGGTCGTGATGGGCGGACTCTGGCTGGACGTGCTGCCGACTGAGACGGTCCCGCTTCTCGTGTATCCGACGCTGATCGTGCTGGCGTTTCTCGGCTCCGCGGCGTACCACGCCGTGACCAATCACCGCTACCGATTCGAGAGCTTCGAGCGGCCGCCCTGACGAGACGGTCGGCATACGGAAATGGGGGAGAGAGCGGGGAGAGCGGACAGTCATAGGGATTATCGTAAATCCTCATAGAAGTCTCGCCACCCCACGTGGCGAGGATCTATGGACAGTTACGATAATCCCTATCAGATGTCCAGCCACTCGTCGGCGGCGACCTCTTCGATCGCGTAGTAGTAGATCTCCGAGGAGTCGATCACGGCGTAAGCGTCGATCTGCGGGTCGTGAATCACCCGGCGGTTGGTGTCGATCGCGACGTCGACGAGGTCTTCGAGCGTCAGAATCGAGATGTACTGCTTCTGGGAGTTCGTCGGGAACTCGCCGCGGGAGATCCACTCGTCGTGTCGGTCGTGGACGATCCGGGTGCGCAGTTCCTCTGTGTCGATCCGGTCGTCGAGGTCGCGCGCGAGCACCGCGACGCCGAGCAGGAGGAGGCCGACGAGCGCGAATCCGCCGTATTCGAGCGGGTTCGGCGGCTCCGTGACCTGTCGTTGGACCGACATCGACTCGACCTGCTCGGCTTCGACCGTCTCCTCGAGGTAGTACGACCGGCCGTCGATGACGAACGGGACCGTCGATACCAAGGTTCCTTCGTACGATTCGGTTTCATACTGCACGGTCTGCGACAGCCGAATCTCGAACTCGCCGACACCCTCCGTCGAGGCTCGAAGCGTCTGAAGCTCGCCGCGAAGCGCGGAGACGTTCACTGTCTCCGAGGCGGTGAACTGCCCGTCAGTGACCGTTTCGTTCGCTTCCAGAAGCGTCTCCGTCGAGCGGTAGAACTCTTGACCGTCCCGTACCCCGCGGATCTCCAGTTCGAGTCGATGGTTCAACCGAACCGGAACGTCGGCCGGGACCGTCGTCTCGACGTCGAAGGTCATCGACGGCGACGCGGAGAGAAAGTACACCGAACGGTTGTCCAACCGCTCGCCCTGTTCGTACAGTGCCGTCTGACGGGTGACGAGCGCGCTGGGGTCCGCGCGCGTCTCGAAGGTCTGTCGATCGGTCTCCTCGGTGATCGTCTGGGTCGTCGGCGTGCTGAAGACGTACCCCGCGCCGACCAGACAGAGGACACCCACCAGAACGAGCGCAGCGACGATAAGGCGGTGGTTTTCGCTGATAAACAGCTTCACGCGGTGTTCAAACGCCATCGGTAGCAGAGTCTCCAAACCAAACAGTGGTCAAACACCGCCAAGCGGCAACCATCACGTCGCATATGCTCGCAACTGCAACAAAACTTTTGTCCTCGCCAATCAAACGTCACGTAGCTGTACCCACTGAGATGTCCGACGACTTCCCCGACGCTGGAGATAGCACTCCGACGGCGACCTCTTTCGAGGAGTGGCTAGACCAGCACGCCGCGAGTCAGGGCATCTCTCGGGAGGAACTGTTCGAGCGCTTGGTCTCGTCGTACTGGACGCTCAACGAGCTGACCCAGTTGCTCGACGATTCCGGAGGCAGAAACCACCCCTTCGAGGACGAGACGGTCAGCGGGGCGGAGAAACCGGCCGAGTTCGACGCGGATGCGATACGACGCGAGAAGAAAGCCCGCCACGAGGATCGGAGAGCGGACACCAGCACGGAAGAGCGCCCTGACGGTGACCTCGAATCGCAGTTCGAGTCGCTCAAAGAGCGCGTCGACGACCTGCAAGCGGAGGTCGAAGCGGAGACCGAGCGCGGTCAGTCCCTCGGCGACGTGACGGAGGCGGTCGCGACTCGGCTGGCGGAAATCGAAGCCGAACTCGACGAGGTGACGACAACTGCCGAGACCACGCGGGAATCCCTCACTGAGCAGTACGAATCGCTGCGAACGCGAGTCGATTCGCTCGAATCGGTCGTCGACCGGAAACACCAACAGGTCGCGTCCGAGCAGTCCGAACTCGCGTCCGAGCAGGAGCAGCTCAGATCGTGGATCGACGCCGAGTTCGAGAATCTCGAAACGATTCTCAAGTACCTCGTCTCACAGACCGACGAGTTAGAAACGGACATCGCGAGCGCGGAGAATCGCTCTCGAGAGGCGCTCTCGAACCTCCGGTGGGAACGCGACGCGCTGCAGTCGGTCAAGCGCGACGCCGCGGCGCTCGGCGTTCACGAGGGGATATGCGAATCGTGCGAGGCCACGATCGATCTCGACTTGCTCTCGCGACCGTACTGTCCGCACTGCGAGAACTCAGTATCGGGCGTCGAAAAGCGGAAAAAATGGCTATTTCTGTCCGATGCTATCGTCACGACGGACAGCGAGACCCGCGATGGAAACACCCCGGACAGTCCCCGTTCCGCCGAAGTCCCGGCGCACTCACCAGCCGACTCGCCGGACGATCCGCCGGAGCGCGTCTCGCGTCAGCGCCAGTCGCCGCGATCGAACGCCGGGGGACAAAGCGGGCAGGGAGGCGGGATCCCCGTCGAAGATTCACTCTCGGACACCGACGGATCGGACCCCGGAGACGACGAACAGTTCGGACACGGTGTGAGCGCAGAATCGGCGGCTGACCGGGGCGCGACCGACGAACGGGAATCCGCGTCGCCGTTCGAGTTCGACTCGGAGGACCTCGGCGACGGTGACGACGGGGAGAACGCCGGTTCCTCACAGTCGGACTCGCCGTTCGGCGACCTCTCGGAACTCGAACGCAACGAGCGCAGTTAATCGAGCGCGACGGAGCCGTCCTCGTCGAACGCGAGAACCGTCTCGAAGAGCGACTGGAACGTTCGGACGGTCTGCCCCTCGTGCCGTTCGGGGTCGAAGTGGTAGTGCGCCCGCACCCCGGCCGATTGGACCCGCCCGCGAAGGACGTGGAGGAACCGGAACACCCGCTGGTGGTCCTCGTTGAAGTCAAGCAAATCCGACAGCGAGTGGAGACACATCGTCGTCGGACCCGACAGCTCGTCCCATTCGGTGAGGATCTTACTGGTGACGATGCCGATCCGCCGGAGATCTTGCGGGTTCGAGACGGTGCGGACCTCGACGGGACCGTCGTACTCCTCGTAGGTCGTCTCGCGGTTGTAGTTGCGAACGTCGACGACGGCCGTCTCTCCGACCGGCCCTTCGAGGTAATTTTCGAGGGCGGACAGCCGCTGGCTCGGCGTCTCGGAGACGGTGATAGCGAGGAGGTTCGCGGGCGCGTCCGTGCCCGACTCCATCAGGCGCGAACAGAGGTTTTGCTCTGCGGGACACTCACCGGGGCCACTGAGCAGGATATTTGACGCCCCGTCAGCGAACTCGAGCAGGGCTTCGGTTTTCGGGTCGAGCGCGGCCGCGTCGCCGTCGTCGTCTCGGGCGACGAAGTCCCACCGGCCCAAGTCGCCGTCGTCGATCGAATCGGTGGACGGCGCGCTATCGCGCTTTTCGATCGATTCGGTGAGTTCCGACAGCGACTTCGAGTTCTCAGAGTCCGAGGACTCCTCGTCGGCGGAGTCGCCGAGTCGATCGGCGAGATCACCGAGTGACGAGGACGGCGCGTCGTCCTCCGCTGACGACTCGCCCTCGTCGTGTTGCATAGGGGATACTGTTAGACTCGCATAATAAATCTTGATACGAGCGCCTTCGAGCCACAGAGAGTCAAAGGGAGTAGACTTATCACTTCTACGAATAAATGGATCCTCGAATACCTCGACAGTATGAGCGCTCTGCCTCACGTCTTGATCGTCGACGACGAGCCCGACCTCGCGGAGTTGTACGCGTCGTGGTTGGACGACGAGTACGCCGTCGAGACGGCTCATAACGGCGCGACCGCGCTCGAACGGTTCGATCAGCCGGCCGACGTCGCGCTCTTGGATCGACGGATGCCGGGGATGTCAGGCGACGAGGTGCTCGAACGGATCCGCGAGCGGGACCCCGAGTGCAGCGTGGCGATGATCACCGCCGTCGACCCCGACTTCGACATTCTGGAGTTGGGATTCGACGCGTACCTCACGAAGCCCGTCGGTGAGACGGGGCTCAAAAACGTCGTCGATCGGCTCCTCCGACGATCGGAGTACACCGACACGCTGCAGACGTTCTTCGCGAAGCTCTCGAAGCGGGAGGCGCTAATGGCGAAAAAGCCGCAGTTCGAACTCGAAGCCGACGAGCGGTATCAACGGTTGGAGTCGGAGATCGAGACGCTTCGAAAAGAGTCCGAGGCGCACCTGTCTGAACTCGACGGCGAGGACTTCGAGGCGCTGTTCTACCGACTGGACGCGTAAGCCGAACCCGTTCACGACGACGGCGACGCGGTGCGATGTTCCGTCATCCTTAAGTCCGGGCTGCGGCTCTGTTTCGAGTGTACGACGGCGTCCGGTCGTCTGCGCGCCAGTGGTCCAGTGGTAGGACAGTGGCTTCCCAAGCCACTAGCCCGGGTTCAATTCCCGGCTGGCGCATTCTGCGAGGAACGCAGGTGACGAGCGAATGCGTCACCGTGGGAATTGAATCAGGGAGCGTCGCGAGTGAAACGAGCAGAGCGACCGTGGTTCAATTCCCGGCTGGCGCACTCCTTCCAGTCGTTTGCCAGCCGACGTCGCGTTCGCACGGCTCACGGGACTCCCGGCTGGCGCATTTTCTTCTCAACGGGGTGATCGAGTCGCCCACAGCGGTCACGCGCAGTGACGGGTACGGGGTTCGGTCGCCTGCCTCACTCCACGTCGGTCTCGAACCGCTCGTATCGCTCGCGGAACCGGGCGAGACACGACGGACAGCAGAAGTGGTATCGCTCGCCGCCGATGCGCTCGCTCCGCCCCTCGCTGGTGACGGTGTTGCCGCACTCCGCACACGATAGGGCGAACTCCGTGCCGCCGACCGCGGGCGACCACTCGACGTCGCCGACGATCGTCACCTCGTAGTCGTCGACGCGCGAGAGGTCGACGAGTCGGTCGAGGTGCTCGCGCACGGCGTTCGCGCGGAGGCGAGCGTGAAAGACGACATCGCCCTCGGCAGTGACGAAGACGTGCTCGACGGCGTCCGCGCTCACGACGTCGTCGCGGAGTTCCTCGATCGAGTCGATCGACGGTTCGAGCGTCACGAGCACCGGCACGCCCGCGCGCAGCTGTGAGCGGTCGAGGTCGACGGTGAAACGCCGGATGACGCCGGATTCGCGGAGTCGCTCGATGCGATCGGAGACGGCCGGCGGCGAGAGGTCGACCGCGTCGGCGAGGTCGCTGTAAGAGCGACGGCCGTCCTCCACCAACAGTTCGAGGATCCGGATGTCGGTCTCGTCGAGCGTGGACATACGCGTCGTTCGGGCTCGACCGCCTTTTCGGTTGCCCCCGCCGGTTTCGATTCGAAAGCGAATGCAGATCTACGTGGTGATTACCAAAGCGTGAATCGCGTCGCTCCGACTACGTGTTAGTCGTCCCCGTCTCCGGCGGAGGTGGAGTCGTTCGCGGCCTCGACCTTAGCGGCGTGCGATTCCAGTGCCGACGCGATCGTTCGGGCCTCCGCCGCCGAGAGCGTCACTTCGTCGGCGTGCGGCGGCACCGATTCGAGGTGGCTGTTATCGAGTTCCAACTGGAGTTTCACGTGATCTGGGTTCTCTCGGGGCGAGGTGACGTTCAACACCGCGACGGCCTCGTCTTCGAAGTCGTGGCCGCGTGCCGCGGCGTCGACGAGGTCGAGCGTCGTGTAGGCGTTCACCCTGAGCAGTCGGTTCGGCATATCCGGAGAGAAGAGGCGGAACGGGAAGTCGGTACCGCTTACGCGGGTCGGGCTCGGCCGCTCCGCCGACGTCCCGCTCAGTCGTCCGCAGGAGTCGGCGGCGCGGCGTCCATCGAGTCGTCCTCGGCGTAGGGGTACCACGTCATCTTCGTGTTGTGCATCATCGGGTCCTCGTAGTCGGTCTCCTCGGGTTCGACGAACGCGTCGAGTTCCTCGTCGTCGTAGCGCTCGATGAACGCGCGGAAGGACTCGCCCTCCTCGCGCTCTGTGGCGAAGTTCTCGATCAGGTTCGAGATCGCGCCGGGCACCTCGTCGACCGGGACGCGTTGGGTGACCCAGCGGGCGAACTGCGGCTCCGCGCCGAGGCCGCCACCGAGGCCGATGTCGAGCGCCTCGACCGCCTCGCCGTCCTTTCTCGTTTTCATTCCGCGCAGACTCACGTCGGCGATCTGCGGCTGCGCGCACGACGCGGTACAGCCGGACAGGTGAATGTGGAACTCGTCGACGCCCTCCGGAAGCTCGACGTTCTCCTTCAGCCAGCGCGCGAAGCGCACCTGTCGGTTCTTCGTCTCGACGATCGAGAGCGAACAGAACTCCGTGCCGGTACAGGCGATCGAGCCGCGCATGAACGGCGACGGGTCGGGCGAGTAGTGTTCGAGCAGGTCCTCGGCGAGGAAGTCGTCGAGGTCGGACTCCGGAATGTCGGTGACGATGACGTTCTGGCGCTGGGAGAGCCGAACCTCGCCGGAGCCGTACTCGTCGGCGAGGTCAGCCAGCTCGTAGACGTCGTCGACGCCCATCCGGCCGACGAGGACGTTCAGGCCGACGAAGTACTTCCCGTCTTTCTGTTCGTGGACGCCGACGAGGTCGTTGCGCTCGCCCCCGCCGGTGTTGTACGTGTACTCCTCGCGGACGTCGCGACCGGCGGTGTGGAGCTCGAAGTCGACGAACTCCTCCTGCAGCGTGTCGCGGAACTTCTCTGCGCCCCACTCGTCGACGAGGAACTTGATGCGGGCGTTGTAGCGGTCCTCGCGGTCACCGTTTTCGCGGAAGAGCGCGGAGATCCCGCCGGCGACGTCGGAGACGTTCTCCGGAGGAACCCACACGTCGATGTCGCGGGCGAATCGCGGCTCGTTGCGCGCGAGGCCGCCGCCGACGCGGACGTTGAAGCCGACGACGTCCTCGCCGTCGATCTCCTTATATGCGGGCTCGAAGGCGAGGTCGTTGATGTCGCCCTGCCCGGAGCCGTCGGCCGATCCCGTGACCGAGACCTTCCACTTCCGCGGGAGGTTCGAGTGGTCCTCGTCGCCCTTGAACGTCTCGTTGAGTTCGCGGATGACCGGCCACGCGTCGATGACTTCCTGCGCGTCCTTCCCGGCGACGGGGTTGCCGACGATGTTCCGCCACGAGTCGCCACACGCCTGCTGAGTCGACAGACCGTTTGATTCGAGCTTCTCGAAGATGTCCGGCACGTCCGAGAGCTCGATCCAGTGCAGTTGGATCGCCTGTCGGGTGGAGTAGTCAGCGTATGCGTCGCCGAAGATCGGGTTCGTCCCCGGACCTCTCGCGTATTCGTCGGCGATCTCGCCGACGGCGCGCAGTTGCCCGGGTTCGAGCATCCCGTTCGGCGTCCCGATCCGCATCATAAAGTAGCCCTCTTGGCCGTTCCGCTGGTGGTACAGCCCCCACCACTTGAAGCGCTCGAACCACGCGTCGCGCTCGTCGTCCGGGATGGTTTCGAACCCCTCCTCGGCGAACCTGAACAGGTGTTCTCGTATCTCGTTACCGTAGACCTCTGACTTCCAGTTTTCGACGTCCGTTGGCATCCTTATCGGGTACAATACCTCCACCTTCAAAGAAGGTGCCGTGTCGTCAACCCTTCCCGCTGCTCCCGTTAATAAGAAAATATTGCCGCTTATTCGTCGCCGGTCGACGTGAGTACGCCCTCACGGTCGATATCGACGAATTCGCCGTTCACGACGCGGCCGACGGGAACCCAGTCGGTCGTCGACTTCGTCCCGCAGACGATGCACTGGCCGTAGACTCGAACCTGAACGGTCCGGCCGTCGACACCCGTTTCGAGGAAGTTTTCAACCACCATATCCGCGAGGTCGCATTCGCAGAAATCCGGCTCGTCGAGTCGCCAGAGCTCACTTACGCTCACTCGACGGGAGTCGTCGACGGAGAGCCACGCGCCGTCGTCGAGGATGCGAAGTCGTGTCGTCACACAAGGGAATAGGGGCTGGATCACCTCATCATTGACGGCGGTCACAAACCGCGACGATGTCGGCGACGAGTCTCAGAGTGTCAATCACGCCTCTGTCCCCCGATTTCGACGAAATCTCGGTGTCACAGAATCCGGAAGCGACTTCCGGTATCCGGGAGTAGTGGTCCGATTTACTCCGGAAGCGGCCCTTATACAGGAAGGGTTCATAGGGTGGTCTGATGACAGACCACCGCCGGCAGTGTCTCCGTTTACGACCGAGTGAACGGACTGTCGAGCAGCGGCAGCACGCCCCAGCGGATGCCGCTCCGGAACTGTACGAGTCACCGAAAGGGACCGAGGACGAATGGACGAGCGAACGAACGCAGACGGTAGCGGAGCAACGATGACGCTGACAATGGAACACGACCCCGAGGAGGAAGCAGCCCGAACGGCGGACGAAGCGGCCGAAACTGCCGACGAAGCGGAGGCTGACGACTACAGCCACCTCGACGACCTCGCAGACGGGGCGGGCTGCACCGAGATCTGGGAGCACCTCTCAGACAGTCGCGAAGAGTGATCGGGACCCGCCGTACGGTCGGACGTATAGTAGCGTTTGCAAGTCTTTACTCACTCGATCGTACGACTGCGTTCGATCTGATGAGCAATCAGTTGCAAACGCTACTATAACTGTGTACCGGAGCCTCGCCGGTGACCCAGCGAACTCCGGAAGCGGCACACACCGTCCGTGTCAGTCACGCGACTCGACCGGGGGAGAGGCTTTTACTTGCGGCCTCACTACGTGGATTCGACGATGACTGATGACGCCGGTGACCGCGCCGAGCGACCCGAGCCGGACGGCGGCCGCCCCCCACGCCGCGGGCGGCGACTTCCCGCGGACCGCGAAGAGCCGGTCGGAGAGCCGGTCGTCCGCGCGGATCCGGCAGTCACCGGCGAGCGCGCGAAGGAGGCCGTCGGGTTCGACCCCGACGACCCCGAGAGCGTCGCCGAAGCGGCCGAGACGGTTCGGGCGTTCTCGGAGAACACCGCCGGTGCCGCCGACAACGTGTATATGCTCCGCGGTGCGGCCGCCTGTGCAGCGCTCGTCAGGGGCGTCGGCTCCTACAAAGAGGCGGTCGAGCGAGCCGGCGGCGACGTGAGCGTTTCCTTCGTCCGCAAGTGGGCGCGCGTGCATGACCTCCCGCAGGCGATCCGACGGCACGTCGCCCGCGGCGACATCGCGCCGACGGCCGCAAAGCACATCGCTCGCGTCTCCGGCGTCGACCGCTTCGACCTCGCGTGGGCGGTCGTCGACGCCGACCTCACGGTCCGGCAGGTCCGGCGAATCGCCAGCGAGGTCGACGGTGAGACGAGCGCCGCCGACGCCCTCCGGGCTCGGGGGGTCGAACTCGGGCGGATCGAACTGTCGCTTCCTTTGGACACTTACCGCGAACTCAGACGCCGCGCGTCGATCGAAAACCGCGATCCCGGCGAGATGATGTCCGACGCTCTCGAACGGTACTTCGCCGACGAATCGACCGCGCCGGAGTGAGTCGCGGTTCTCACCTCGGGTGTCGGTCTTCCCCCGCTCGGGTGCGTCTCCTCGACCCACCGACCGCGGCGGGATCCGAGAGTAAACGCTTATCACCGACGACCAGTTACCCCTCGGTGCGGGCCGGTAGCTCAGTCCGGCAGAGCGTCTGGCTTTTAACCAGACGGTCGCGCGTTCAAATCGCGTCCGGCCCGTCTTCTCGCCGCGAGCACATTCGCGAGCGGCGAGTATCGCAACCGGCGGGGTTTGAATCGCAGGGAGGTCGGGCGCAGCGAAGCGAGCACGTCCGACCGTGCGTTCAAATCGCGTCCGACTCGTAAGCCGTCTCCGAACAAAGTGAGGAGCCGCGCGGCTGTGTCGCCGTTGAACGACTCAACGTGGAGTATTCTAGGGCCGAGATGACCCCTGCAAGCGCCCGGCCCCTTGCGATCCCACCCGACAGCGCCGCACCGCCGCGTCCTCCCCAGCCGACTCCTCGCTCGCGACGCTCGCTCGTCGCCCCTCGCGTGCGTGCGGCGGGCGACGGAGCCCCCGCCAGCACGCGCCTCGTGGTTGGGTCGGGAGCCGATGCCACGAACAGCTACGACAGCGACCCGTTCAGCACCTTCGCGGCCACGAGGACGGGATCCCAAACCGGGCTGAACGGCGGGGCATAGCCGAGGTCCTGTCGTTCGAGTTCCCCCACGGTCATCTGGCCACCGAGCGCCGTCGCGACCGTGTCGATACGGACCGCCGCGCGGTCGGTGCCGACGACGCTGCCGCCGAGGAGCCGCCCGGTGTCGCGATCGGCGACGAGCGTGACGGTCGTCTCGGCCGCGCCGGGGTAGTAGCCCGACCGAGAGCCGGCGGTGATCGTCTCGGAGACGGGATCGAAGCCGGCCTCACGGGCGCGTTCGTGGTCTAGAACCCCGGTTCGGCCGCATTCGAGATCGAACGCCTTCACCATCGCCGTGCCCGCGACCGAACCGACGGGCGTGGGGTCGCCGCCGACAGTCGCGCCGATGGCCCGGCCGGCGCGGTTCGCCGGGAGCCCCAGCGGGTCCCACGTCGGCTCGCCAGTGACCATATGCGGCATCTCCGCGACGTCGCCCGCGGCGTAGACGCCCTCGACCGAGGTCCGGCCGTGCGCGTCGGTGGCGACGGCACCCGACTCGCCGATCTCGACCGGCGTGCCGTCCAACAGGTCGGTGTTGGGTTCGATGCCGATCCCGACGAGTGCGGCGTCGACCGCGAGTTCGGAGCCGCTCTCACAGACGACCCGATCGACGTGCCCGCCGTCGCCGTCGAGCCGGCGTACTTCCTCGCCGAAGTGCAGCGTGACGCCCGACTCGCGGAGGTGCTCTGTGACCGCGTCGCCGACGGCCTCGCCGAACCCCGGAACCGGCCGCTCGGAGCGCTGAAACAGGTGAACGTCGACCCCCCACGCCTCGAACGCCTCGACCATCTCGACACCGACGTAGCCCGCGCCGACGACCGCGACGGTCTTCGGCGGCGTCATCGTCCCGTAGCGTTCGACGACCGCCTCGTCGAGGGCGTCGCCGCCGCCGAGGTCGTCGACGTCGAAGTCCTCCGGGGGCGTGAGATACGCGCGGATCGCGGCGGCGTGATCGAGCCCGTGGAGGGTGAAGACGCCGTCGAGCGTCGCGCCCTCGATCGGGTCGGAGACGGCGTGCGCGCCGGTGGCGACGAGCAGGTTGCCGTAGGGGTGCTCGAACGTCGCGTCGTCGGCCTCGACGGTGACCGTCCGCGCGTCGGTGTCGACCGCACGCACCTCGTGACCGCGGCGGAGATCGATGCCGCGCTCCTCGGCCTCGGCGGGCGAGAGCGACAACAGATCCGAGAGCCGGTCGACCTCCCCTTTCACGAAATAGGGCGTCCCGCAGTGGGCGTAGGAGACCCACGTGCCCTTCTCGAAGACGACGACCTCGCGATCGGGATCGGTACGCAGGCACTTGCTCGCCGCCGAGAGTCCGGCGGCGTCACCGCCGACAACGACGAAGGGATCGGACATACCACTATCTGCCGTCGCCGACGGTAGATAGCTTTCGCCGGACGACGTCGCGCGAACGAACGAAGCGGATTCTCAGACCGGTATCGGGGCCTCGAATCGACACCGTGGTCCGCGGCGACAACGCCGGGTTTTAGCACCCCTCGCGCCAGAAGTGTATCGACAACTCGCGAATCAGGACGCCGGGTCAACACCGCCCCCGACGACTTCCGGCGGCGCGGACAACGAATCGAACGGACGACAGAACGCAACAGACACCAGATACACGAGTATGAACGAACGCACGTACGTCGGCGCGATCGATCAGGGAACGACCGGAACGCGGTTCATCGTCTTCGACCACGGCGGCCAGCCCGTCGCGAACGCCTACGAGACGCACGAACAGCGGTATCCCGAACCGGGATGGGTCGAACACGACCCCGAGCAGATCTGGGAGAACACCACCGTCGTCATCGAGCGCGCGCTCGACGAGGCCGGCATCGACGCCTCCCAGTTGGCGGCGATCGGGATCACCAACCAGCGCGAGACGACCGTCGTCTGGGACCGCGAGTCGGGGACGCCGGTGTACGACGCCATCGTCTGGCAGGACCGCCGGACGACCGACCGGATCGAGGCGCTAGAGCGAGAGGGCAAAGACGAGTGGATCCGCGAGCGGACCGGCCTCGAACCCGACGCGTACTTCTCGGCGACGAAAGTCGAGTGGCTCCTCGACAACGCCGATCCCATCAAACTCCAGCGGATGCGTCCCGAGGACGTCCGCGACCGCGCGGAAGCGGGCGAGCTCTGCTTCGGGACGATCGACTCGTGGCTGATCTACAAGCTGACCGGCGAGCACGTCACCGACGTCACGAACGCCTCGCGGACGATGCTGTTCGACATCCACGAGTTGGCGTGGGACGACGAACTCCTCGACGAGTTCGACGTCCCCGCGGCGATGCTCCCGGAGGTCCGTCCCTCCTCCGACGACGACCACTACGGCGCGACCGATCCCGAGGGGTTCCTCGGCGCGTCCGTCCCCGTCGCGGGCGCGCTCGGCGACCAGCAGGCGGCGCTGTTCGGCCAGACCTGCTTCGACGCCGGCGACGCGAAGAACACCTACGGGACGGGCTCGTTTATGCTGATGAACACCGGCAGCGACGCCGTCACATCCGAGAACGGGCTGCTCACGACGGTCGGCTTCCAGCGCTCCGGCGAGCCCGCCCAGTACGCCTTGGAGGGCTCGATCTTCATCACCGGCGCGGCCATCGAGTGGCTCGAGGACCTGACGCTGATCGACAACCCCGCCGAGAGCGAGGCGCTCGCGCGCTCGGTCGACTCGACCGACGGCGTCTACGTCGTGCCCGCCTTCACCGGGCTCGGCGCGCCGCACTGGGACCAGCGCGCCCGCGGGACGATCGTCGGGATGACCCGCGGCACGCGGCGCGAGCACATCGTCCGCGCGACGCTGGAGTCGATCGCGTACCAGACGCGCGACGTCGCCGAGGCGATGACCGAGGACAGCGGTATCGAACTCTCGGGGCTCCGCGTCGACGGCGGCGCGGTGAAGAACAACTTCCTGTGCCAACTCCAAGCCGACGTCGTCGGCACCGACATCGTTCGGCCCGAAGTCGACGAGACGACCGCGCTCGGGGCGGCCTACGCCGCTGGACTCGCCGTCGACTACTGGGCGTCGCTCGACGAACTCCGCGAGAACTGGCGGGTCGATCGCGAGTTCGAGCCGAACCGCGCCGCCGACGTCGACGCGCGGTACGATCGCTGGCAGGAGGCCGTCGAGCGCTCGCTCGACTGGGCGCGAGACGAGGAGTGAGAATGCGCGTCGCCGCCGTCCAACTCCCGGCTCGAAACGATCCGGAGGGCAACAGAGACCGGGCCGAATCGCGAATTCACGCGGCCGCGGCGGACGGCGCGGACCTCGTCGTCCTCCCGGAGCTGTGGCCGGTGGGCTACTTCGCGTTCGACGCCTACCGCGACGCCGCGGAGTCGGTTCCGGGACCGACGGCCGACTGGCTGTCGGAGCTTGCCGACGACCTGTCGATTCACCTGCACGGCGGCAGCCTCGTCGAGCGTGTCGGCAGCGAACCCGGCGGAGACGAAACCGGGGAAGAACTCTACAACACCTCGCTGCTGTTCGGTCCGGGCGGCGATCTCCTCGCGACCTACCGGAAGATCCACCTGTTCGGATACGACTCCGAGGAGTCGAACCTGCTCACTCCCGGCACCGACCCCAGCGTCGTCGAGACCGACCTCGGGACGGTCGGGCTGACGACCTGCTACGACCTCCGGTTCCCGACGCTCTATCGCAGACTCGTCAACGCCGGCGTCGAAATTCTCCTCGTCACCTCCGCGTGGCCCCGCGAGCGGATCGACCACTGGCACCTGTTCACCCGAACTCGGGCGGTCGAGAATCAGACGATCCTCGTCGCCGCGAACCTCACGGGTTCGATCGACGGCGTCGACCTCGGCGGCGAGAGCGTCGTCGTCGACCCGTGGGGTGTCGAGCGCGCGAACGCCGGGACGGACGCGCGGACGGCGTACGCGGAGGTCGACCGCGAGGAGGTCCGCGAGACGCGCGAGTCGTTCCCGGCGCTCGCGGACCGGCGACTCTGAGTTTCGCTCGAATCGACGGCCAGAAGCGACGTTTCCTGCGAGAGTTTATATCAGATAGCGAGGCCACCGTCGCCGTGACTTGAACACGGCCCCGCGTCGGGCAGCGGTTGTCTGGCACGTCGACGCGGGATCCACGGGCGACGCGGACGCGAGACGGGAGCGGAACGCGTCGCGCTCGCGGGTGCCAGCTGTCAGCTAAAACCGGACAGCGGCGTCTATCGCCGGACGTTCTGGCCGGTCGGGTCTCCGACGACATTACTTCCGTCGTAGACGACCTCGCCTCCTACCAGCGTCAGGTCCGGGAAGACGCCCTCGAACCCCTCGAACGGCGTCCACCCGCACTTCGAGTGGAGGTCCTCGCCGCGGATCTCCCGTGAGGCGTCGGGATCGACGAGCACGAGGTCCGCATCGTAGCCCTCGGCGACGCGGCCCTTTCGCGGAAGGTCGAAGATCTCCGCGGCGTTCGTCGCGGTGACGTCGCGGACGCGCTCGTAGGAGAGATCTCCCCGTCGCGCTCGCTCCAGCAACAGCGGCAGCATCGTCTCGACGCCGGGGACGCCGCTCGGCGCGTCCCACAGCCCGACCTCCTTCTCCTCGACGGTGTGCGGGGCGTGATCGGTCGCGACGATGTCGACGTCGCCGTCGACGAGCCGCTGCCACAGCGCCGCGCGGCGCTCCTCGCTGCGGAGCGGCGGGTTCATCCGCCCGTACGTCCCGAGTTCGCTCGCGTCCTCGCGAGAGAGAAAGAGGTGATGCGGCGTCGCCTCGCAGGTCGCGCCGCCGGCGACGGCCGCGTCGACGCCCTCGGGGGTGCTCGTGTGCGCGATGTGGATGTCGGCACCGGAGTCTGCACCGACCTCGACGGCGCGCGCGACCGCCGCCGCCTCGGCTTCGGCGGCCCGGTACTGACTCCAGACGTCGGCGTCGGCGTCGTGACCGACGCCGCCGGCGTCGCGCTCGCGAGCCGTCTCGTCGAACAGGTCGGCGTCCTCCGCGTGGACAGTGACGACGACGCCGGCATCGGCCGCCCGTTCGACCGCGTCCGCGAAGAGGTCGGCCTCGATGCCCATATCGCCCGTCGAGTCCGCGAGAAACACTTCGCCGAGTGCGAACAGCGGTCGGGCGAACAGCGGTTCGGGGTCCCACTCGGGCGTGACGCCGCCGCTGATGCCGTAGTCGATACACGACTCGGCCGCGAGCGACGCCTTCGCGTCGAACGTCTCGCCGGATATCGTCGGCGGGGACGTGTTCGGTTGGTCGACGGCAGTCGTCACGCCGCCGGCAGCCGCGCTCTGAGAGCCCGTCGTCCACGTCTCCTTGTGCGCGTGTCCCGGCTCGCGAAAGTGAACGTGAGCGTCGATCGCCCCCGGGAGCAGCAGTCGTTCGTCGGCAGCGACGACGCGGTCGTCGTCCGCAGCGTCGACGGCGCGGTCGACGGCGGTGATCCGCCCCGATTCGGTTCGAACGTCACGGATCCGTCCGTCGGCGAGACGGGCGTCGCGAAAGAGCATCGACATACGTCGGCGTCGTCCGCGCGCGACCTAAGCCCGACGGTTCAGATCGTCGGATGGACTCAGTCTCGGGCTTCGCCCGTCTCTCTGAGGACTTCGTCGACAGTCGCCGACTCTCGCAGAAGATCACCGCAAAACGCGTCGAACAACGCCTCGACGACCGTGTCCGGATCCGCGGGACCGCCGCCGCGATCGACGCTGCCCATCGACTCGGGATCGAACGGGACGCCGAGCGCGTCGTAGACATCGTCGAGGACCGCCGCGAGTTCCTCGTGGGCGTCGACGACGACGATGCCGGAGACGCGCGCCGTCTCCCGCTGGATCCGCTGGGCGAGCCCCGAGATCTTCCCGCGCGCCTGCACCGAGTGGTCACCGGGGCAGAACGACACCTCGGGCTCGCCGCGGCGAGCGGGGACGCCCAGCGATCGCAACGCGCGGACGACGCCCGTCGTCGCGGCGTCGTAGCGCGCTTCCGTCCCACGGCGCGGCCTCACTGTGGGCACGATCACCGCGAACGCGACCGTCGTTCCGGCGTACGCCACCGCCCGCCCGCCGACGCTCCGCTCGATCGCGGGATAGCCGTGCGCTTCCGCTCGCTCGCGAGCGTGGTCGTAGCCGTCCGCACGCGCGTCGCGACGGCCGAACGCCACCTGTCGATGCGGCGTCCAGACGCGAACCGCGGGCACACCCGTCTCTGCGACCGCATCGCTGAGTCGCTCGACGACCCTCCGGTCGGCGTCCAACGACGGCGCGCGTCCGCAGACGGTTCGGACCGACTCACAGTCGGCGACGAGGCGGTCGATCACGCTCGGGGATCGGTGCCGACGCACCTAAGCGCTCTCGGTCCCGCCGAGGCGTATGGTCGGTGGATCGACGTGACGCCGAGTGACGGTCGTCGGTATCGGGAGACGGAGAGGCGGTCGCAAGCCCCCGGCGACGACGTCCTCGTCCCGGCGTCGACGCTCCGTCGGTATCGCCGGTTTTCCCTCTATAACTCGCCGTATCCCGCACACGCGGCGGGTTGTGCGATCGATCTCTACCCGGCGACGAACGAGGGGATCGCTCCCGTCGCCGGCGAGGTGCTGGAGACGCAGACGGTGCGAGCGCCGCCGAAATCGTACGCCGACGACGCGGAGTTCCTGATCCTCGTCGACGTCGACTGCGAACGGAGCGGGATCCGCGTCGGAAGCGACGGCACTGGCGGCGGCGACGCCGAGTGCGCGGACGGGCTCGTCGCACGAATCCTCCACGTCCGGCCGACAGTCGAACCGGGCGAGACGGTCGGCGTCGGCGACTCGCTCGGACCGATGGTCCGCTCGGGCTTCTTCGCGCCGTGGGTCGCGAACCACGTCCACGTCGGGTTCCGACGGGGCGGCCAAAACCTCCACCGCGCGGGCGGATCGCTCCCGGTCGCCGCCGCCGTCGAGGTCGAACCCCTCGCGTGGGACGGCGTCGGGACGGTGGTCGAAACGGGCGACACGTACGCGCTTCTCGACGCGCCAGCGCATCCGAGCCCGGGCAAGCGGTTCGCCGGGATCGCAGGCGTCGTCGACGGACGAGAACGGGTCGGCGACGGGGAAGGAGAGCGGATCGTCCTCGACGGCGGGATGGCCCACTACGCCGACGGCGGTGCGTTGGGGCGGGGGCGCAGAGCGGAGCGGACAGCGTTCGACCCGGTGTCATTCCTCGGCCACTGCGTCGGCGACGCGTCGGGACGAACCGTCGCGTGGCGCGACATCGACGTCCTCGCGAACGGCGATCGGATAACCGGCCTCTCGCTGTTCGCCGCGCTCGATCCCGAGTTCGGAGCCAAACTCGTCTGTCCGGATCGCGAGTTTCGAGTCGGAGAGCGGGTCGAAGTCGAAATCCGCGAGAGCGACGATCCGATCAGACTCGGATAGAGCGCGGTGAGACCGTGCGTCGTCCCTGATGACGAGACCGTCGGGTACATACGCGCTCCGCGCGCGGATTCGGTATGACCGACGAAGACGAGGAGCTGTCGGGGCTGCCCGACGACGCCGCGGCGTTCGTCCAAGCGTATATCGAACGCGAGCACGGCTACCTCTCGTGGCTCGGCACGCGGATCGAGACGCTCGAACCCGGGCGAGCGGTGATGACGATCCCGTACGACGAGAAACTGACGAACACGACGAGTCCGCCGACCGTCCACGGCGGTATCGCGGCGACCCTCATCGACACCGCCGGCGGGATCGCACAGCGGACGCTCCTCGGCGATCCGATCGACGGCGGCGTCGCGACCGTGAACCTCAACGTCAACTACCTCCGACGCGCGTCGGGCGATCTGACCGCGACCGCCGAAGTCGTGCGTTCCGGCGGGACGATCGGCGTGAGTACGGTGACAGTCGTCAGCCGGAGTCCCGAGGACGTCGACGACGTCTCGAGCCGTCGGGAAGGAACGTCCTCCGGCGAGGCCGTCGCTACTGGACAGGCCTCCTATCGGCTGTTCCGGGACTGAGCGAGCCGCGGGATCGGTGCCGATCGGCGTCAGTTACCCGAACGCGATGTCGTCTCGTGTCGCCACCTCGCCGAAGAGCCAATCGGCGTGGTCGAGGGCGTACTCCTTGTGGGCCTCCTCGATGGCCCCGATAGCGTCCTCGATCAGTACCGGGCGGTAGTCGCGCAGTCCGGCGCTGCCCGCCGTGTGGAGGACGCAGACGTTCGCGAGCGTGCCGCAAACGAGGAGGTCGTCGACGCCGCGCGCGGAGAGCCAGCCGTCGAGTTCCGTCTCATAAAAGGCGTCGTAGGTGTGCTTTTCGACGACGTGGTCGCCCTCGCGAACGTCGAGTTCGTCGACGAGTTCGGCCTCCCAAGAGTTCTCGACGACGTGTTCGCCCCAGCGGGCGAACTCGTCGTAGTAGTGCGCCTCGTCGAACTGCTCCGGCGGGTGGACGTCGCGGGTGTAGACGATCCGCGCGCCGGCGTCGCGAGCGTCGTCGACGAGGTCGGTTACGTCATCGATGACGGCCTCGCTCGCGGGCGCGTGGAGGCTCCCGTCGGGATGACAGAAACCGTTCTGCATATCGACGACGACGACGGCGGTTCGGTCGGGATCGAACGCTTCGGTCGACATACTGGAACGTAGTACTGCGGTCGACAAAGGCGTTCGGTCGGGGGTGTTCGGCGGCGTGACGGCGGGTGTACCGGGTGGTAGCAGTGGCGGCGGGTAGTGCCGAGTGATAGCGGGTGGCAGCGGACGACGCGAACCGGCACGCAGACGACGCGGAAAGGTACTTCCCTCCGTGGTCCGTTCTTGGGACAATGACGCGGAACCGCGGCACACTCGCCGCAGCCCTCGCCCTGTTGCTCGTCCTCGCCGGGTGTAGCGCTCCGGTGATGGAGTCGGACCCCGTTCCGCCGGCCGGCGATGACGCCGCGGCGACGCCGAACGCCGACTTCGACGATCCCGACGGCGACGTGCTCGGCTGGGAGAACGGCTACTGGCACAACGAATCGGTCGACGTCGACCAGTCCGACGGCCTCTCCGACGCGGAGTTGGAGGCGTACGTCGCGCGGGCGATGGCCAGAGTCGAGTACATCCGCGGCGAGGAGTTCGACTCCGAGGTCCCCGTGAACGTGATCTCCCGTGCGGAGTACCGAAACCGCTCTTCGGGCGGGTCGAGCGACGGTGAGCCCAGCGAGTACGAGCGCTGGAACGACCAAGTGTGGGAAGCGCTGTTCGTCACCGGGGAGTCCGAGAGCAGCGGCGAGGCGATCGGCGAGACGCGAAGTTCCGCGGTCGCGGGCTTTTACTCGCCCGCGGACGACGAGATCAAGATCATCACCGACTCCCCGGAGTCGCCGACGATCAACAACGCGACGCTCGTCCACGAACTCGTCCACGCGCTGCAGGACCAGCAGTACGACCTGACGAAGGAGAAATACGGCGGGGACACGCAGGACGAACAGCTCGCGGCCGACGGCCTCGTCGAGGGTGACGCGAAGTACGTCGAACAGCGCTACGTGCAGCGCTGCGGGGAGTCGTGGGAGTGCGTCGCCACGCCGTCGAGCGGCGGGAGCGGCGGCGGTGGCGGCGGAACGCCGAACCTCGGCATCTTCCTGACGATCTTCCAGCCGTACTCCGACGGGCCAGTCTACGTCCACGACCTCGTCGAGCGTGAAGGCTGGAGCGCGATCGACGAGCGCTTCGAGACGCCGCCGGCGTCCTCCGAGCAGATCATCCACCGGACGGACGAGGAACCCGTCCCCATCGAGTACCGCGATCGAGCGCGGAACGGATGGGAGACGTTCCCCGAGCAGGGCGAAGACGGCTCCGACACCGTCGGCGAGGCGTCGATGTACGTGATGTTCTGGTATCAGGCCCGCCAGAGCGGCGCGGAGACGATCGACCCGCGAACCATCGGCAACGTCGAGAACCGCTACGACACCTACAACTACGACGCCGAGCCGTCCGCCGGCTGGGCGAACGACCGCCTGTTCCCCTACAAACAGGCGACCGAGTCGGGGACCGAGTACGGGTACGTCTGGACGACCGAGTGGGACACCGAGCGGGACGCGCGCGAGTTCCAGCGCGCCTATCGGGCGATCCTCGACGCTCACGACGCCGAAGAACGGGCGACGAACACCTACGTCGTCCCTGACGGGCAGTTCGCGGACGCGTTCCGCGTCACCCGATCGGGGACGCGCGTGACGATCGTGAACGGACCAACGGTCGAGGACGTCGACGACATCCGGCCGCGACAGTCCTGAGTTGGCAGCGGCCGGATCGACAGCGTCGCAATCTGGCCCGCCGAAATTGAAGAGGAATCCCCTTCGGAGTGACGGGCCGAACGAGTGAATTTTTCAACGCGCCCCGCCAACGGCGCGTATGGAGTTCGACATCGTCGGTCCCGACGCCATCAGTGAGGGGTCGGCGACCGACGCGTACTTCGATCGGACGGAGACGACGCTCCGGCACGCGGGGCGGAACCCCCGCGTCGTCGCGGAGGTGACCGCCGATCAGTTCCCCGACGGCGACTACGAACTGCTGGCGGGCGTCAAAGACGCCGCCGCGCTTTTAGAAGGGAAGGACGTCGACGTCGACGTCGTCCCGCCGGGGCGACTGTTCGACGGCGGCCCAGTGATGCGGATCGAGGGCGAGTATCTCGAGTTCGCGCGCTTCGAGACATCGCTGCTCGGATTTCTCTCGCACGCCTCGGGCGTCGCGACCGCCGCGCTCGACGTTCGCCGGGCGGCACCGGCGTCGACGGTCCTCTCCTTCGGTGCGAGACACGTCCACCCCTCGATCGCGGCGATGATCGAGCGCAGCGCGCTCGTCGCCGGGCTCGACGGGTTCTCGCACGTCGCCGCCGGCGAGGTGATCGACCGGGAGGCGGGCGGGACGATGCCGCACGCGCTTCTCATCTGCTTCGGTCGCGACAACCAAGAGCAGGCGTGGCGGGCGTTCGACGACGCTGTCGACGAGGACGTGCCGCGCGTGGCGCTGTGCGACACCTACTCCGACGAGACCGACGAGGCGCTGCGGGCCGCAGAGGCCCTCGGCGATCGCCTCGACAGCGTGCGGCTCGATACCACCGGCTCGCGGCGCGGCGACTTCCGTCACATCATCAGGGAAGTCCGCTGGACGCTGGACACGTACGACCACGAGGACGTCGACATCTTCGTCTCCGGCGGGCTCGGCCCGTCGGACCTCCGCGAGCTCGACGACGTCGCCGACGGCTTCGGCGTCGGCGGCTACGTCTCCAACGCCGACCCCGTCGACTTCGCGCTCGACATTGTCGAAGTCGACGGCGAACCGGCGGCCAAGCGCGGGAAGCTCACCGGCGCGAAGGCGGTCTATCGAACACCCGGGGGCGGTCACCACGTCGGGCGGCGCGACGAGTCGGGGCCGGAGGAGGGAGAGGCGCTCCTCCGGCCGCTCGTGCGGGGCGGCGACATCGTCGACGACGTCGACCTCGGAATCGACGCGGCCGCCGAGCGGGCCGCTCGGGACGCCGAGAGATGCGGATACGGCGCTGATGACGCCAACAGTCAGTAGTCTGCAGTTTTTCGACGCGTGGTTTTCAGTTCAGCTCTTCGACGCTGCCGCCGTCGGCGCGCTCGCGGAAGACCTGCCCGTCGAACAGCGTGACCTCCGTGTCGTCGTCCTGCCACGCGAGCGGGGAGAGCCCCGCCTTTCGGCAGGCGTGTGTGAGGAACTGCTCTTCGTTCCAGCCGTTTTCGACCGGGATCGTCGGGTACAGCCAGCCGTGGTTGTCGTCCTTGTCGACGACGACGCCGTGTGTCCCCAGTTCGATATCGTCGAGCGGGCGGTCCGTCTGGGTGTACTTGCAGACGACACAGACGGAAATCGTGAGGTTCGACAGTTCGGGTTGCTCGATCTCGGAGCCACAGGAGTTCTCCGAAGCGGCCTGAATCGCCGCGTCGACGATTGCGTGTCCCAACTGGTCTTTGCCGCGATATGCGCCGGCGCAACCGCGCAATCGCCCGCGTCCGCGCGTCGATCGGATTCGGACGAACGCGCCGGTGCGGGCGTAGAAGGCGTCACGCATACTGCCCGGCTGTTCGCGTTGTCCGTGTAAAACGTACGATTCGACCGATTCACGCGCTAACTCGACCGCCCTCGCCCCATCCTCGTAGGTGAGACGAACGGTCTGCGCCTCGGACATATATCCGTACAGGGACCCGTCCGACTTGAACGCTTCCCTTCTTTCTGGAGGCTAAACGGCCGTAGGCGCGTATTTAGAGCGGATCGACTGTCGGAAACGCATTCGCCACCAGAATGTACCAAAATATTCGGGATAGATGTACGATCGCTGATCGATCCTCTCGTTCGGCGGGCGATCGAATAGCGGGACGACCGAACGGCTTATTGGACGCTCGCCCCTCGAATCGAACGGCAGAGAGAGCTCGGCTCCCGTCGGTCCACACCGGACTGATGAGGAAAGTCCCCCCACCGTCCGGACAGGTGGCCGGGCGCAAGCCCGGAGTCGGAGACGGCTGGCTCTGGAACAGAAACGAGACCCCTCGACCCGACCGATGAGACGCGTGCGGCGGATTCCGCCGCCGGCGCTCGCGGGGCGACCCGCGAGCGCGCGAACCGACCCGTAAGGGGAGGGAGTTAACCCGTCGAGGATAGCGATCACGGAGTGATCGCGAAAAGTGAGCGGCGTCAGCCGCGAACAGCACGATCACTTCGTGATCGCTGACATAGACGGTCGAGAACGGATGGAACGGCGAATCCCCACCGGTGCAAGTCCGCGCCGCCAAGGTAGTCCGGACAGGGCGCGGCCGCTTAGCCGAATGCCGAGACGAACAGAAGGGGGCTTACTCCTCTCAGCCGTTTTTCGCCCGCCAGCGACGGCGTCGTCGGAGAAGAAATGACAACGGATTGTTGGCTACCGGCGCAGTGGCGAAACTTCTTGTCGGTGAGCGCCCTCCCGGAAGCATATGTCGAAGCGGTCGCACCGACTGGCTGTCGTCTCGCTGGCGCTCCTCCTCGCGCTCGCCGGCTGTGCCGGATCGACGGTCGACCTCCCGTCCACCGGGATCGGCGAGGACGGCGGGGCGTCGACGTCGTCGACGGGGGGAGCCACGGGAACGACCGGGGAGTCCACGTCCCCGTCGTCGCCGTCGGAACAGCCGTCCGCGACGCCGACGGCCGTTTCCGACGGGTCGAACCCGTGGGGGCCGGATCCCGTCGTCGTCGGCGTCCGCGACACCGCGGGGACCGACCGCGAGTGGACACCGCTCGTCGAGGAGGCGGCCGGCTACTGGGAGACCAACGCCGAGCGCTTCGCGGGCTTCCCGGTCGACTACGAGATCCGTCCGGACGCGTCGAATCCCGACCTCGTCGTCGAGTTCGTCGACGAGATTCCCGAGTGCGACGGCTCGGGCGACGCCGCGGGCTGTGCGCCGCTGATCGAGGACGCACGACAGATCGATCGTCCCGAGACGGTGTACATTCGCACGGGCTTTTCGGACGACTCGACGGTCCGGGTGGTCGAACACGAGTTCGGACACACCCTCGGGCTCACCCACGACGACGCGCCCGCGGAAATAATGGCCAGCCAGACCGTGTTGTACACCGAACCACAACCCGACGCGACCGAGCGCGCGTTCCCGTGGGAGGACGCCGACTTTACCGTCCACGTCGACGCCGAGAATGCGAGCGATCCCGACGGAATGCGAACGCAAGTCGAGCACGCGTTGGCGTACTACGAGGACGGTCCAGAGGGCGAGGACGCCCCGGAGGGAATGCCGACGAACCTCTCGTTCACGACGGTCGATGACCCCGAGGAGGCGGATATCGTGATCCGGGCCGTCGAGACGTCGCCGTGCGGTGAGGGAGCCGCATCCTGCGGCGCGACCGCCGGCACGGATCCCGACGGCGACGGCGCAATCGAGACCTACACGTCGATGCGGATCTCGCTCGTCGACCTCGACACCGACGCGGTCGGCTGGCACGTCGGCTACTGGCTCGCGAACGGGTTCGGAGCCGAGGACGACGCCGACAAGCCGTCGCCGTTCCGCGATGCTTCCTACGAGGAGCGTCGCAGCGAGTGGTGGGCGTAGCGCCGGAATCGACCTCCGATCGGAGCCCGCGCGAACAGTGAAAGTCGGCGCTCCGATCGGAGCCGGTTCACCCCAGCCGTCCCCGAATCGGCGCTCACGCTCCGCCGGCGGATTCTTTTCTGTGGGGAACGTAGGGTGATATATGACGGAGCACAGCAACGCCGGTGGCGACGCCTCGCTGACGACGGCGGGCTTCACCGCCGCAGAACTGGCCGAAGCGCTCGAAGAAGCGTTCGACGGAGAACCCGCGGAGTTCCGCGTCGTCGCCAGACAAGCGCGCGATCTGGCCGACGTCGGGATCGTCGCCGAGGACCGCGGCGATCCCTTGACGACAGCGGAGATCGTCGACAACCTCGAAGACGCGCCCGCCGAATCGAGCGTCGCCGACCGCTGGAACTGGTGGCTCGGCGCGCTGGAGACCGCCTACGGCGGGTACCGCGAGTTCGAGGTCCGCGCGGTGCCGACCGAGGAATGACCGGGCGTCGCCCCCGGCCGACGAACCGAATCACACGGAACGGGTCTCGCCGACCGCCGGCGCGCTCGCGCTGAACCCCTCGTTTTCGAGCTCCGCGGCGAAGGAGTCACACCGGTCCCCGTGGTTGACGAGTATCTCCGCGTCTCGGTACTCGTCGAGGAGGGAGCGCAGTCCGGAGCGGTCGGCGTGCGCCGAGAAGGCATACTGTTCGACCCGCGCGCTCACCGTCAGCATCCGCCCGTCGATCTCCGCACTCCCCGTTTCGAGGAGGTTCCGCCCCGGCGTCCCCTCGACTTGATACCCGGTCAGCGTGATCTTGTTCGTCGGGTTCGAGCGGATTTCGGGAATGTACGTCATCGCCGGCCCCCCGGAGAGCATCCCACTGGTGGTGATAATCGCGGCCTGCTGGTCGACGATACGCTCGCGCTGGCCGTTCCGACCGGTGACGAACCGCGCGTGCGATTTCGCCCGGCGCAGTGCGTCGGCGTCGCGGACGAATTCGGGATGTCCGCGGAGCATCTTCGTCACGGATTTGCCCATTCCGTCGACGTAACAGGGGATATCGTACTGCTCGCAGACCAGCAGTAGCTCCTGCGTGCGGCCGATGGCGAACGCCGGAACGATCACGGATCCGCCCTCCCACAGCGTCGTCTCGACGCTCTCGACGAAGCGCGCTTCCACGTCCGCGCGCGCGTCGTGCTCGACGTCCGCGTACGTGCTCTCGCAGACGACGACGTCGGCGTCGGGACGCGCGGTCGTTCCGGCGACCAACTGCTGGTCGTCGGTGTGGAAGTCGCCGGTGTAGAACAGCCGTGTGTCGCCGTCATCGACGGACCGCGTTCGGCTGCTAGCGGGACTTCGTCCCGCCTCGTCGACGAGGACGTGCGCGCTCCCGGGAATGTGACCCGCGTTGTAGAGGGTGACCTCGTGACCCGCCGCCTCGAAGGTCTCGCCGTACCCGTGGGTCTCGGAGACCTGCGTGACGCGCTGGACATCAGTCTCGGTGAACGGGCAGCGGAACGTCCCACTATGTAATTTGAGCGTGTCGCGCGCGAGCGTCAGCGCGAGCTCTCGGGTCGGCGGCGTCCAGTGGATCGACGGACGGTCCCTACCGCTCAGCAAGGCCGGAACCGCCCCCGCGTGGTCGAGGTGACCGTGACTCACGACAACCGCGTCCGGCTCCGGCGCGTCGACGGGGAACTTCGGGGGCGTTCCCGCGAGCATCCCGTAATCGAGCAGCAGCGAGTCGTTGACGAGGATCGCGCTCCGTCCGACCTCGCCAGCGCCGCCCAGAAACCGGAGTTCCATTGCGAGGAACCACTGGCTCGGGCCGTTTGACCTCGTCGGTTACTCGTCGGAGGGTGGTACAGCGCTCAAAACGAGACGTTGTCCTCGTCTCTGGGCCCCGACTCAGTCTCCGGCGGATTGCCACCCCGGTCGTCGTAGAACTTCCGCCCGATGTACTCGTCGCTGACGTTCCCGATAATGGTGGTGAACAGTTCCTCCGCCGAGTCGTAGCGTTCCTGCCCGAGGTTGGTGACGATCGTTTCGACCGTTTCGTTCTGCTCGGCGTCGGGAGCCTCGATTTCGACCGAGCCGATCCGTTCGATAACGTTCTCTCGGTCGATCGGGTAGGTCAGTTCGGCTTCGAGGTAGTCGGACAGGTCAGTTATCTTCATAATTATTCCAGTACATCTTCGAGTATAATCGTTGTGCTCCTCGGAGTAAATGCAACTAAGCGACGATACGGGAGCGGTTCGGACGTGTCGAGGAGGAGCCGGACAGGTCTGCGAGCGGCCCAAACGGTCAGTTATCGGCAGGAGGATTGTCGCTGGCGGCGTCTTGATCTGTGTCGTCTTCTCCGGTGGCGTCTCCATCCGCGTCGTCACGTCCGGTCAGTTCTTCGGTGCGGAGGTCCGCGCTCGCCTCTCGTACCTCCCGCATCACGCTCGAGATTCGTTCTTCGGCCTCCAACTCCTCCTCGACGGAGAGGTCGACGCCTTCGACCTCCAAGAGGAACTTCGCGATCTCGCTTACCTCGTACATCAGTTCGTCGAGTTCCTCGGCGGTGAAGAATCCGGACATCGCCCCGTAGAGGAACGTCGCTCCCGACTTCCGGATCTTGCCCTCGAAGGACGAACGGGCTTGGTTGACCGCCTGCGGCGTGTACGTGTCGGTCATAAACGGAACCAGCTCCGGAAGGTTCTCTCCGATCTTCGTCATCTCGACGCCCGTCTCCGTGCGGAAATCGGCGCACAGTCGCGCGATGGCCCACTCCCGCGCGGTGATGTACGTCCGATCCCGGAGGAAGTCGTTGACGCGGTCGTACTGCGCGCCGTCGACCTTCTTGAAGCGCGCGTACTTTTCGACGTCCGACGGCGGCCCTTGATCGGCGGCCTCGTCGGCCGCGGCCTGCGTGGTGTCGCCGTCGTCCGGGCTCGTATCACTCGATGTCGCGTCGTCCGAAGCCGACCCGTCCCCGCCGCGGTTCGCTCCATCGGCGGACTCCGCCTGTTCGTCTGGTTGCGACCGAGACGCGTCTGCGTCCGTCTCTGTGGTGTCCGCAGCGGGGTCGTCCGCCCCAGAAGCCGAGAGCCCGGATGATGACGCGTCCGCGTCGTCGTCGTCCATACTGCCGCGTGTCGCGCCGACGCAAAAAAGGATTCTGTCGGCAGCACCGGTACTGTTGAGCGAGGAGTGAAAGAGGGTTTTCGGGCGTAATCGCCTCCCGGCGCACGACCGCGGCACCTGCGCGCGCAAATCACGGACGACGATGGCAGATAGTAGCGTTTGCAAGTCTTCACTCGCTCGATCGCACGCTGTCGTGCGATCGGATGAGAGGTCAGTTGCAAACGCTACTGTGTCGACCACCGGTGTCAGCGACGGCACAGGTGAAAACCCACAGACCGACCCGTGACGGGCACCCGACGATTTTTCTACTCCGCCCACGACATCGGGGCATATGAAAATTCTCTTGGGCGTCGGCGGGTCCGACGAGTCGCGCCAAGCGTTACATCGGACGGTCGAACGGGCGGTCGTGACGGGCGACGACCTGACCGTCGCGATTCTCGAGGAAGTCACCGGCGATCGCTCCGTCGACGACATCGAAGCCGACGTCAACGCCGCGCTCGAGGAGAACGGCCTCGACGCGGACGTCCGGTACATCGACGGAAACGCCGGAAGCGAACTCGTCTCGATCGCCGAGTCGGAAGGCTTCGATCAGATCGCACTCAGCGGGGGGACGACCAGTCCGATGGGAAAGATCCAGCTCAGTAGCACCGCGGAGTTCGTCCTCCTGAACTCCCACGTCAGCGTCACTCTCATCAGATGAGCTCGAATCGCCGCTTTCCCGACGAAGTCACCGGGCCGTTCGAGACGCCGCCGATTCGGTTCACCGACCGAACGGGACGGGAGATCGAAATCCGCGCGTACGACGGAAGCGACCGCGAGTACGAGTCGCTCGCGTCGATGTACGACGAGTTCGATCCGGCGGATCGCGCGCAGGGAATCCCGCCGAGCGACGAGCGACGGATCCGCGAGTGGCTCGACAACATCCTCACCGGCGACTGTCTGAACGTCGTCGCGTGGGACGGCGAGACGGCCGCGGGTCACGCCACGCTCGTCCCCGACGGCGACGCCTCCGAACTGGCGATTTTCGTCCTGCAGGCGTACCAAGAGGCGGGGATCGGGACGCGCCTAATGAAGGCACTCCTCGGCTACGGGGCGGAGTCGGGCGTCGAGAAGGTGTGGCTGACCGTGGAGCGATGGAACCAGCCGGCCGTCGGCCTGTACAAGAAGATCGGGTTCGAGATCAGCGACTCCGAGAGCTTCGAGATGGAAATGGCGGTCCGGATCGGCGACGGCGCGGACGACTGAGCGCCGCGTCGGATCCGGCTGGGAGGTCGCGGACTACACCGAGAGAACAGGCTGGCTCGCGTACAGCAGAACGTACTCCGCCGCCTTCGCGAGCACCTCGCCGGGATCGCCCGAGATCGGCTCGCGGGGAACGACCAGAAAGTCCGCGTCGAGTTCCTCGGCGGTGTCGAGCACGACGCTCCCCGGATGTCTGAGCTTCATCTTCGTCGAGAAGCCGTACGCGACCGACGTCGACAGCGGGACGTCGTGCTCGGCGGCGATCCGTTCGGCGGTCTCGGTGATCGCTTCGCCGTCGGCGGCGACCTGTGCGTCGTCGACGTCGCCGTCTTCGATCGCCTCGACGACCTCCTCTCCGAGCACGTGGACGACGTGAACCGTCGCATCGTACTTGGCGGCGATCGCGGCGGCGTGCGCTACCGCGTCTGCCGATTCGTCGCTCGCGTCGACGGGGGCGAGTACGAGGTCGACCGACAGCGGTCGGCGTTCGGTCATACCACCACGTGTGGCGGCCGGCAGCAAAAAGCCTCACTTCGAGGACGGCGAGCGCGAGAGACGACCGTCGACCCCGGTGTGAAACAAATGCGGCGGTACGCTCATTACCGAGACAGCTAATTTGGATACGTGCGGTATCGCTGGGCACTGCTGTTCGTCGTGTTGGTCGTCACCGGAGCGCTGGGGAGCGCGTTCGTCGGCCCGGGCGGTGGCACGGGCGGGGAGAACCCTCCGGCGGAGCAGTTGCTCCGCCCCTCGGAGGCCGAGAGTTACGTCTGGCCCTACACGAGCCGAAGTCGCTCGGTCGAGGGGCGGACCCTCGCGTTGAACGTCGTGATCGTCGGGACGCCCGAGGAGGTTCGGACCATCCTCACGGACCGCTCGGAACTCGAGTGGACGGAGGCCGACGAGGACCACGACGCCAACGGTTCGGTGGCGATCGAGGCCCTCAACCAATCGACGTCCCTCGGTCAGGCCAACGAATCGACGTCCACCGAACAGACCACTGAATCCAACCCCACCGAGCAGACCACGGAATCCGATTCCACCGAACGGCTCACCGAATCGGGAACCTCCGAACGGACGACAGAGTCCGATTCCACCGAACAACGCAACGAATCGGACACACTCTCGCGGCTCAACGAATCGATCGACCTCTCGCCGTGGCGGTCCGCGCGCGGGTCCTCGCGCTATACGTACGTAGCCGACAATCTCAGCTCCGGGCAGTGGGTCAAATCCGAGTATCAACTCGCGACCGGGACGTACCTCGGCAGCCGGACGCACATCCGCGCGTATCCCGGCCCGTCGGACAACTGGACCGCGCTGCAGGCACACACCGAGTACTGGGACTGGTTCCGGCTTCGACACTCCGTGACGGGGGTCGAAAGCGGCGGACGGACCGTCGAGCGCGACCTCCGAGACGAGCCGTTCGTCGCAGAGGTCAACCGCGTATACCACGGACACAGCGGCGGCGGCAGCGACGGTTGGATGTCGGTGATCCGTCTCACGTCGGCGAACTGGACGCTGGTCCCGTCGGCCTCCGCCGGCGACGCCTCGGCGCGGATGACGACGCTCGGAGTCGTCGGTATCGTCCCCGCCGCGGCGGTCTTCGCAGTCGCCGCGGCTCCGATGCGACGGCGTGACATCCGTGATCTCGTGTTCCCGGCCGCGGTCGTCGCGATCGTGCTCGGCGTCCGTTCGGCCGGGATCGCCGCCGAAGGACTGTTCCCGGCGGCGAATCCGAAGATCTTCGCCGGAATCCTCTATCCGATCTTGATCTCCGGGCCCTTCGTCGCCAGCGCGCTCTTGGCTCGAAACCGGCCAGCGACGCGGATGGCGCTCCTCGCGGCCGCCGGGCTCGGTACCGCGTTCGTCCTCGATTGGAGTAGCGTGGGCGTGTCGGTAATCCCGATTCGGCTCGTACTGCACCGGTTCGCCCTCGTCGGGGTCTTCGGCCTGTTCACGCTGGGCGTCGCAAGCGAAGAGCGACCGATCGCCGGGGTCGGAGTGGTCCTGTGGCTGACGATCCTCGCGGCCACGCTCCTCGGAATGGTGTGACGAGTTACAAGCGACGATAAATCACGACGCCGTCGTTCTCGTACGCGACCTCCCAGCGCTCGGACCGCTCGAAGGAGCGTTCGATCGTCCCGAACTGCGTGGCGGGATCGCCGCGAACCGTGTACTGTCCTTTCGGCACGTAGACGTGCGTCGGCCGCTCGCCGCCGACGTCGGCGGCGACGCCTTCGACGCACTCGACGCTCTGGCACGTCGAGACCGACTCGTAGGCCGCCTCTTGGCGTGCGAACGCCTCGGGGCCCTCCCACTCGACTCCCCAATATCCGACGAGCAGCGTCCGATCCGTCAGCGCCGGGAGCCACTCGGCGGCGTCGCCGAGAACGACGAAGCGCGCGTCGGGATCGGTCTCGGTCTCGATCCACGCCATCGCGTCGATCGCGTCGCCGTCGACGAACTCCGGCGTCGAGGGGTCGGACACGAGTGTCGCCTCGTAAGCGAAGTACCCGCCGCCGACGACCGTCCCCAAGAGAATCACGAGTGCGGCCGCCGCAGCGCGGCGGTCGACGTCGAGGCGGGAGCGTTCCGACCGCGTCGACCCCGCGTCGCTCCCTGCTTTGCGGCCCGGATCGGTCCGGCCCGCGTCGGAGGCGGCGCGCCGATCACGCACCAGTATCACGACGACCGCGGGCACGAGTACGGCGGCCACCGTGTAGGCGAACCGCGGCTGTTTGAACAGTAACTCCGCGGCGATCAGCCACGCCGGAAGGAGGTACTCGCGCCGAAGCAGCAGGTAGAGCGCGGGCAAGAGCGCGACGGCGACACCCGGAGAGAGTTCCCCGGCGAGCGCGTTGGCTCCCCCGCCGACCCCACCGTGGGTTCCGGACGCCGCGGTGAATATCTCGATTCCGTGCGTCGCGACGACCCACGCGAGCCACGGTGACGCGATCAGGGCCCCGCCCAGTCCGACCGCCAGCCCCGAGAGAAAGCCCGAAAGCGACCGATCGGCCAAGAGCCACAACAGGACGTAGCTCACGACGACGAACAGCGAGTACACCGGATGCGTCAGCACTGTCAAGCCGAACGCGAGTGTGCCGAGGAGGATCTCGCCACGCCGACGTCGCAGGGAAACGATTCCAGCCGTCCCGTCGCGGGCGTAGATTCGGTAGCCAGCGTAAACCGCGATCATCGCGTAGCAGAACGCGAACGCGCGGACGACGCCCCCGGCGGAGAGGTGCCACTCCAGAATCTGCGGATTCAACGCCACGAGCGCCGCCGCCGCGGCCCCCGCCGGTCGGGAACCGGCGAGGTCGCGACCGAGCAGGTACGTCGGCACCAGCGCGGCGAGGAATCCGACGCCGGGAAGGAACCGCGAGATTGCGACCGGGTCGCCGCCGAGGTCGAGGAGGAACGCGTACAGGTAGAACTGTAGCGGCGGGTAGGCGAACGGGACGCCGTCGGCGGTGTATCCCGGAATACGCGTCGGGAGCAGATAGCCGTTCGCGGCGATCTCGGCTGCGATCTTCGCGTACAGCCCCGCCCCGTAGGCGGGGTAGGGGTTCGTGACGAGGTAGATCGCGAAGGCGACGACGCCCGGAAGGAGCGCGAGTGCGAGCCACGGGCGGTCCCGCGCGTCGAACGGGGCGGCCGCTCGCACGCCGTCGACGACGGGTCGAAGCCGACCGAGCGGCGAACCGAATCGACCGCCGGACGTCGGGTCAGGCGCGTTCCCGCTCATTTTCGTCCGATCCTGAGCGGCCACCTGAGTTCGAGCGTTCGCGGGGACCGACGCCATTCGACGAGCGCCCACGAGGGGAGCGTGACGACCAGTACGAGCGCCGCGATTCCCTCGATCACGCCGACCCACCGCGGGAACAGGTACGCGATCCCGTTGACGACTTTCGGCGGAAGGGCGGCGACCACTCTGTCAAGGAGCGAACCGTCGGACGCGCTCGGCGTGCGGGAGGGCAGATCGAGCGATGCGGCGCTCTCGCCGCCCGCGCTCTCGTCGCCCGTTCCGAGTCGCTCGGACTCGTAGGGGAACCCAACGGTCGCGGACCAGACGACCTCGCCGTCGGTGTCGATCTCGAAGACGCGGTCGCCGTTCGAGTCGGTGACGAGCGTGTGGCCGTTCGGCAGCCGGTCGGCGTCGCGCGCCCACTGCATCCGTTCGTCGCTCCACGTCCACGAGCGCTCCCACGACCCGTCCACGCGCTGGTATTCGACGAGCCTGCTGTTCTCCGAGTCGGCGACGAGCACCGCCGGGCCGCCGCGTTCCGGCGGGATATAGTCCGGGTTGTGCTGTTCGTAGAGCGTGTCGTGCTCGCCGTCGGCACCGAGCGTCCAGTCGTCCAGCAGACCGCGCTCGAAGTCGATGAACGCGACCTGATCGTGGTTCCGGAGGCTGACCATCGCGGCGTCTCGCCCATCGATCTCGACGTGCTCGACGTCGTTGAGATGCGTCCAGTCGTCCGGGTACGGGCCGCCGCTCGCGACGTCGAAGTCCGACTGGGCGTCCCACTCCCACTCGGTGAGCCCGGTGGTCGTGTTCACGACGAACGCGCGGTCGCGGTCGATGTCGGCCACGAGCAGGCGCTCGTCGTCGATCCGATCGACGTCGTGCCACCGCGTCGAGTGCTTTCCGGGCGTGATCCGGCTGAAGACGTCCGTCCGCTCGCCCGTCGTGAGGTTGACGCGCTCGACGCCGTTGCGCGTGCAGACGGAGTCGCCGCCGCACTCGGCGGGGTCGAGGTGGTCGGCGTAGACGAACTCGACGGTGGCGTCGGTCCCGGAGACGGGGTCGACGTCCCAGTACCGCGTGTGCTCGTTCTCGTAGTAGTCGATTCGTCCGTCGGGCGCGAAGGCGACGAGTTCCGCCTGCGCGCGCGGCGCGTCGTTCTCGTCGGCGACGAAGGCGTTCGAGTCGGTCGCGACGACGGTGCCGTTCGGCCGAGGAGCGACGACCGGCGATCGGTCACCGGTCCGGAACGCCTGCTCGACGCTCGGGTCGCCCGTGACCTGATCGTTCGTCAACTCGGCGTGGGCGAAGCCGCCGGCGAGCAGGGCTGCCGACAGCAAGACGAGCGCCGCGAGAAGACCGCGACGGGTCCGGTGAGGGAGGGCCATACAGAGGTATCGAGGGAGGGCGTAATATACCGTCGGGAAACGCCCCAGATGCGAGATACCACCCCGCATCGGGGATATCGTCGACTTCCCCGCCGGGGATATCACCGATTTCCCGCATCGGAGATGACCCGGAGGAAACGACGATGTCCCAAGGGCTATTACCGTCGTGCGGCTACTGAATGGGTATGGTGGAGTCGTCGAAGGGTCCCCAAATCCGACGCCGAGCCGTGCTCGGTACGCTCACAGCGGGAGCGACGGCGAGCGTGGGCGGCTGCCTTCGTCGCGCCCGGTCCGTCGCCGGCTGGGATTCGAGGACGCAGGTGTCACTGCGGATCAAGACCCTCCCCGCGGACTCCGATCCCTACGCGCTTCACGCCGCGCGGATGATCGTCTCGTGGTATCAGGCGGCCGGGATCGACGCGCAGGTGATTCCGGTGTCCGAGGAGGAACTCCTCAGACAGGTGCTCTTGGGGAACGACTTCGATATCTTCCTCGCCCGGACCGCGTCGCTCGATCGCGATCCCGACATCCTGTACGGGCTGTTGCACTCGAGGTTTGCTGATACCCGCGGGTGGCAGAACCCGTTCGGCTACACTGACCTCGACGTCGACGAGTGGCTCGAAACGCAGCGGCGGGCGACCGGGGATCGCAGAGCGGACGTCGTCACCGACCTCATCGAATCGATCGGGCGCTCACAGCCGTTCACCGTGCTCTGTTTCTCCGACGAAATCCGGGCCGCCCGCAGCGAAAATTACCGGAGTTGGCAGCGCGCGGAACTGCACTCTCCGTACGGGTATCTGCGGCTCAACACCGTCGCCGAGACCGACGGGCCTGCGGGCGATGACGACGGAGACGACGGGTCGGCACTGCGGATCGTCGGGACCGATCGCAGGCCCACGGAGAACCTGAATCCGCTCTCAGTCGAGTACCGGCGTTCGAACGTTCTGACGAAGCTCTTGTACGACTCGCTCGGCCGCGCGACCGCAGACGGGGTGTCGCCGTGGCTCGCAGAGTCGTGGACGTTCGCCGAGACCGACGACAGCCCGCGTGCGACGGTGCACCTGCGCCCCGATCGGACGTGGCACGACGGGGAGCCGTTGACCGCCGAGGACGTCGCGTTCACGTACGCGATGCTCGCCGACACCTCGCTCGGAGCGACGGAGGAGCGAGAGGGCGAAACGGAGGCCGAAACGCGGATTCCCGCCCCCCGCTTCCAAGGGCGGACCGAACTCGTCGACGAGGTCACTGTCGTCGATCCGTCCGCCGCCGTCATCCACTTCTCCGACTGTTCACCGCAGGTCGCAAGGCGGGCGTTCACCGTGCCGATCCTCCCGGAGCACGTCTGGGAAGAGCGGACTGATCCGGTTTCGATCAGCGGCATCGAGGTCGGCAGCGCGACGGAGGCACTCGTGACGAACAACATCGAACCCGTCGGGAGCGGACCGCTCCGGTTCGTCGAGAACACGCCGCGGGAATCGTTGGTACTCGAACCCTTCGGGGAGCACTTCCTCTTCGAGGAGTCTGACGAGGACGGCGCGACGGGGATCGGTCCACCCCGGTTCGACCGCCTCGAACTGCAGATCGTCGGCTCCGACAACGCGGCCGTGGGAGTCGTCGCCGACGGCGACGCCGACGTGACCGCGACGCCGGTCGGTGCCGACACGGTCCCGCAGATCGGTCGAAGCAGCGACGTCGACCTCCTCGTGAGCCAGTCCTCGTCGTCGCCGTACCTCCTCGGATACAACACACAGCGCCCCCCACTCACGAACCCGCGGATCAGACACGCGCTCGCACGTTTGGTAGACCGGTCTTCGATCACCGCGGACGTGTTCAACGGCTACGCGCGTCCGGCGGTGACGCTTCTCGACGGAACCGAGTGGGTGTCCGACGGCCTCGAGTGGGACGGAGCGGATCCGATGACGCCGTTCCTCGGGAGCAACGGCGACCTAGACCTCGAAGCTGTCAGAACGGAATTCAGAAACGCCGGATTCGAGTACGAGGATGAGAAACTTATGAGGCGAACGTAATGGCGCTCGCAGATGTTCTCCTCCAAGTGGGAATGGTGGTCGCGCTCGGTCACCTCCTCACGTTCCTCGTCGTCGTCCGCTGGAACCCGCGTCAGAGCGCGTCGAACGAACCGCCCCTGCGGCAGCGGTTGCGACAGAACGTCACCGAGCTATTGCCGACGCTCGGACTTCTCGGCGTCGTTCTCATCATTAACAAGGTCGTTCGCGACATCGGCGTCGAGCTCTCGTGGCTCATCGGGATCAACCTGACGGGATACATCTATCTGATCGAATCGCAGTTCGTCGCGGTCGTTCAGAGTTATGCGAACCCGACGTTGACGGCGTACTTCGGTTTCGTGTACGTCTTCGGGTACACGTTCCTCCTGACGTTCCCCGTCCTCGCGTACGCGGTGTACGAGCGATCGCGACCGCTCCGCGTCCTGCTTCTCACGTATATTCTGAACTACGGGGTCGGGTTCGTCTGCTACGTCCTGTTCGTCGCGTACGGGCCGCGGAACTTTATGCCGGAACTGGTCGAGCCGCTGCTGTTCACGAGTTGGCCGCAATCGCAACTGCTCGTCCAGGAGGTGAACGTACGCACGAACGTGTTCCCGTCGCTGCACACGTCTCTGTCGGCGACGGTCGCGATGGTCGCCTACCGGTTCCGCTCGATCTACCCCCGCTGGCTCCCGGTCGCGACCGTGCTGGCCGTCTCGATCATCATCTCGACGATGTACCTCGGGATTCACTGGGCGACCGACGTTGCCGCGGGACTTCTCGTTGCGGCCGCGAGCGTAGAGCTCGCGGTCCGTATCGACGACGGCCGGCTCACGGAGTCGTTCCGTCAGTGGCGGGGACGAGACCGCGTCTCCGAGTGAGTGCGATGAGAGTCTCAGATCAGAATCAGTAGACGAAGCCGAGCCGGCGGGCTTTATCCCGGACGGCGGTGAACGAACCGCTATGTTCGAGACGATCGTCATCGCCACCGACGGCTCCGAGAGCGTCAGGCGGGCCGTCGACGTGGCGCTCGATCTCGCCGATCGCTTCGACGCCGAAGTCCACTGCCTGTACGTCGTCGACGAGGGCGACGTCGCGTCCGCACCGGAGCGTCTCCGCGAGGAGATGGAGAGCGCGTTAGTCGAACGGGGCGAAGAGGCGATCGACGAGGTCCGCGACTCGACGGATCGGGACGTCGTCACCGCGATCGAAGAGGGTCGACCCGCCTCCGTTATCGACGAGTACGCCCGCGGCGTCGACGCCGACGTCGTCGCGATGGGCACCCGCGGGCGACACGGTGAGAACCGGTTCCTGATCGGCTCCGTGGCCGAGCGCGTGGTCAGAACGTGTCCGATTCCGGTCCTGACGGTCCGACAGCTCGCGGCCGACGAGGGCGAAACGGAACTCACCGGGACCCCGGAGATGGGCTGACAGCACTCGGACGCAGGTAGCGTCGGCCCCGGCCGCAAACGATATCCGCCGACGAAACGGGTGCGGACGACGCCCGACGACGAGACGGGCGTCGGAACCACGGCGGTTTTCACGGGGGCCACCGTCGAAGACAGGTATGGAAGACGAACTCATCGATAGCGCGAGCCTCTCGCTGTCCCGGAAGTCGCAGCTTCCGGGAACGGGGTTCTTCTATCCCGACTCCCTCGACGAGGGCCGAGCCGAAGAACGCGTCGCCGAGGCCGTCGACGGCGCGGAGGCCGTCGTCGTCGCCGACACCGACGCCGACGGACTGGGCTGTGTTGCGCTGATCCGTGAACTGTACGGCGCGACCATCGAGTGGACGCCCTTCGAAGACGAGATTGCCGAGCGCGTCGAGCGCTGGGAGGGCTCGGGTGCCGACGAAGAGGAGGAACCCGAAGACGCCGACGATGAAGCGCTCGAAGACGCCGACGACCGCCCGCGGTCGCCGGTCGCGCTCGTCGGTGCCGGGCCCTACTCTCTCGACGAGGCGCTCGAAAACGTCGCCGAGTACGCCCCGGAAGGAATCGACCTCTACATCTGTGATCTCTGTCCCGACAGGTACGACTGGATCGCCGAGGAACTCGATGCGGCGATTTCGATCGCCGCGTCCGTCTCGTGGTTCGACCACCATCAGTGGAGCGACGAGACCGCCGCGTCCGTCCGCGAAGCGGGCGTCGACCTCGTCGTCGGCGAGTCCGACGAGGAGTGCACCGTCGACGTGACGCTCCGATCGCTCGATTACGACTTCGAGGAGCGGTGGGTCGAACTCGCCGCGGTCACGCGCGATCACGACCTGTGGCTGAAGGAGGACCACCGAAGCGACGATCTCGCGGACTACGCCTACTGGACCGACGCCGAGGAGTACGTCGCCGCTGTCGGCAACTTCGGCGTCGACCTCCCCGAGATCGTCGAGCAGTATATCGACCTGCGCCGCGTCGAGAAGCGAGAACTGATCGACGCCGCCGTTTCCCGCGCGGAGATCAAGCAGGTGGGACCGTGGTCGGTCGGTGTCACCTACGGCCGCTGCTCGCAGAACGAGGTCGCCGACGCGCTGCGCGAGCAGGGTGCCGACGCGGCGGTCGTCGTCAAGCCCGCCGGAAGCGCGAGCATCCGCGGTTCGGAGGGTTTCGAGCGCGCCCACGAGGTCGCGGGGCACGTAAACGGCGGCGGTCACCCGCGCGCCGCGGGCTGTAAACCCGACATCTACGACGATATGCTGGATTACGCGCACCACTGGACGACGCAGGGCGCGACGACGAAACGTGTCATTCTCAACGCCTTCGAGCGAGTCGCCGCGGAGGTCGAAGCTGACGACGCGGAGGACGTGGCTAGCGAAGCCGCTAACGGCGACGACCCGGGCGACGGCAACGCTGCTACCGACTCCGACGACGCAGCCGACGAGAACGAGTAACGGGATTCGACTGGCGAACGTCGATTTCTGCCGCGAGGATTTATATACGAGTACGGGGCCAGACGCCCCGTGACGTGACGATCACCCCGCGTCGGCCAGCGGTTGTCCGACACCACCGACGCGGGACGTGCGTCCGACGGCGACGATGTAGACGCTGCACGGTAGCGCGGAACGCTGCGACGCCGACGAGTCGCACGCGCGGGTGTCGGCTGTTCGCCTTATTCGGTTCCTTCGGCCGGTTCCGAGCCGCCGGGCTGGACGCCCGTCTCGGTCTCCTCGCCGACGACCCACTTGTCCGAGTAGCTCGCGCCGCACTCGCAGTGCGCGTAGGCGTGGACGACCTCGCCGCGTTCGTAGAGGCCACCGACTTCCTCGTTTTGTTCCTCGGAAAACGCGAAGATGAACTCGACCTCGTGGTCGTCGACGGAGTCACTCTCGTCGGCGTCGCTGTCGTCGGCGTCGGTCTCAGCAGCGTCGACATCGTCGTCATCGGTCTCGGCGGCGGCTTCGGGACACTCGCCGCCGTCGAGCGTCCGCGAGATGTGTCCGCGCTCGGCCATCGCGCCGCGAGCGAACTCCATCGCGTCCATCCCGGTTCCGGCGGAGAACGCCCGGCGACCGTCGTCGCCGGGGACGACGAGTACGTAGCCCGACTCGACCGTCTCGCCCATCTTCGGCAGCTTTCCTTGGCTGTCGAGATACGCCTCGGTCAGAAACAGCGCGACGTCCTCGTGACGCTCGCCCGCCAGAAACTCCTCCAGTTTGCTCATAGCGTCGAGAGGGTACGAAGGGCTAAAAGACGAGTGAAATCGCCGCTAGTGTCTCGTCGCGCGCGCCTCGCGGACGTCAGCCCCATCGCGGACCTTGTCCTCGCAGTTCGGGCAGACCCGCGGCTGATCCATCCCGTTCGGTGCGAATACCCGTACGTACTCCGCAGTGACAAATGACCCGCAGTTCTCGCAGTTCGGCATCAGTCGGCGATTTGTATTGAATCGAGATAATATTTAGGGGAAAACATAACGTTCGAAGGGAACTGTTTCGAGCGACCTCGACGGTTGCGCTCCGGTTCGTCGAGATCAGCCGTCGACCCCACCGTCGAGCGAGTCACCGTCATCTCGCTCCGGTTCGTCCTCCGACTCGCCCGCGTCGTCTCGAATCGGATCGTCGCCGTCCGGCCGGATCTCTGCGTTGGGTTCGGTTCGAGACTCCGAGAGCGCGTGTCGGATCACGATGTCGATGCCGCGAGCGACTTCGATACCGCCGTAATAGACGCCGACGAGCGAGACGAGGATGCTCACGACGATCCCGAACGGCCCGAACAGGAGTGCAACGAGCGAACCGACGCCGGAGATCACGGCGAAGTAGAACGCGCCGACGGCGAATCGATATGCCGCATCGCGGTGTGCTTGGTCCGTGGAGGGGAGCAGCGAGCGAGAGCTCATACGTTCGCGGTCGGTCAGCCGCGTGATAAACCTTCAGCCATCCTCGCTAGCGACGCCATCGGCGTCGTCGACCCCGTCGACGACCCGACCCGCGACGCGGGCGCGAACGAGCGCGTCCCGCCGTCGTTCCCCGAACACCGACGAAGCGCTCTCGACGCCGCGGGGATCGCGCTCGAAGTCGAGGTCGGGATAGAAGACATCCGCCAAGAGGAGCGGTTGAGCCGGGGCCGACGGGACGCCCGCCGGGCCGTCGAGCGGCTCCGATCCGAGCAGTCGTTCGACGTCCGTCAGCGACAGCTCACCGGCTCCCACACTCCGGATCACCGACGCCAGTCGGCGGACCAGTTCCCGCGGGAACCCGCCGGCAGCGACGCGGATCGACAGGAAGTCGCCGTCGCGTTCGAGACCAATTGCGACGTCGCGAACGGTCCCGCGGTCGTCGAGCGAGAGGTTGTGAAAGTCGTGCTCGCCGCCGAGCGTCGCGGCGGCGTCGGAAGCGAGAGAGCCGTCGAGGTCGGGCGCGTAGAGGTCGTAGACGTACTCGCGACGGGCGGCGTCGTGTGTCGCGTGGAAGTCCGTCGACACGTCCGCGGCGGCCCACGCCCGCACCGAGGGCGGGAGCTCCCCGTTGAGCGCCCGCGGGGTGCACCACTCGGGGCACTCGAACGCGACCGTCTGTGCGAGCGCGGAGACGCCGGCATCCGTGCGTCCAGCGGCCGCGTAGCCGCGCGGTCGGTGCCGCCCCGTGCGGTGGTAGATGCCGAGCGCGTCGAGCGCGTCGAAGATCGAATCCTCGACGGTCGGCACCGACGGCTGTCGCTGGAAGCCGTGGAACGGCCGACCGTCGTACGCGATCCGAAACGCACGTTTCAGATCGTAGCCGCTCGATTCGCCGTCGTCTGATTCTCCGTCGACCGATCCGCCGTCGCCCGATTCGCCGCCGCTATGCATCGGTCGAGCCGAAACGGTCCGCGTCGTCGGGGTCGCGGTAGTCGCCCTCGTCGCTCCGAAGAACGAGCACCGGGACCGCCGAGAGCCTGAACACGCGCTCTGTCGTGCTCCCGAGGAGGTAGCGTTCGAGTCCCCTGCGACCCTGACTGCCCATCACGACGAGGTCCGCGCCGATTTCGTCGATTCGATCGAGAATCACGCGGTATGGCGCACCGCGGACCACCGCCGTCTCGACGTCGACGTCGACGCCGACGTCGCGAGCGCGTTCTGCGACGGCGTCGACGTATTTCTCGGCCTCCGCTTCGTAGCCCTCGAGGAGTTCCGCCGCGTCCAACTTCGCCGCTTCGAGCGCGTGGGTGTCGACGGCGGAGAGAACCGAGAGCGTGGCCCCGGCGTCCCGCGCCAACGCGATGGCGTGCTCGGCCGCCGCGTCGCTCGGAGCGCTTCCGTCGACGGGGACCAGAATCGTCTCGTACATAGCTGTACTTTCGCGAGGAAGGGTAAAATATCACCGCGCGGCCGTGACGAGAACCGGTTCGGATCCGGCATCAATGCCGGCGTCGAGCACCGGCCGCATTCGGCTCAGAGCAGGTCGTCGAGCGTCGGCGACGCGCGCTCGCCGGGGAACTCGTCGACGGGAACAGTCGTTTGGTCGCCGGAGCCCATGTCCTTCACGGTCACCTCGCCGTTCGCGAGGTCCTGCTCGCCGACGATAACGACCGTGTCGGCGTTGATGCCGTCGGCATAGCCCATCTGCGCGCCGAAACTCCGATCGGAGACGTCGACCTCGACGACGTTTCCACCGGCGCGGAGCTCCCGGGCGATCCGCGAGGCGACGTCGCGGGTGTCACCGACGGTGAGGACGTAGTAGTCGGTCGCGAGCGCCTCGTCCGGCCAGACGCCGGCGCGCTGACAGAGCAGCGAGAGGGGCGCGAGACCGGGCGCGACGCCGACCGCGGGCGTCGGCTGGCCGCCGAAGCTCTCGATGAGGTCGTCGTAGCGGCCGCCGCCGAACACGGACCGAGAGATTTCGCCCGTCGAGTCGAAGCACTCGAAGACGACGCCGGTGTAGTAATCCAGCCCGCGAGCGGTCGTCAGCGACACCTCACAGAACTCGCGCGCGCCGAAGTCCTCGGCGGCCGCGAGCACCTCCCGGAGATTCTCGACCGCGCGCTCGACGTCGTCGCCGCCGAATTCGGCGATCTCGTCGAGGTCACCCGCGGCGACGAGGTCGTCGAAGTCCTCGGCCTCGCCGTAAGAAAGCCCGGCGTCCGAGAGTAGACCGAGGTACTCCGTCTCCTCGACTTTCGCGCGTTTGTCGACCGCGCGGATCGCCGCGCGGGTGTCGACGTCGGCGTCGAAGGCGCGGAGCAGGCCCCCGAGGATGTCGCGGTGGGAGACGCGAAACTCGAAGTCCTCGCCGGAGAGTCCGAGATCGGTGAGTGCGTCCGCGGCAAAGGCGAGGATCTCCGCGTCGGCTTCGGGTTCGGCGGAGCCGAAGATGTCGACGTTCGTCTGGTAGAACTCCCTGAATCGGCCCTGCTGGACCTGCTCGAAGCGCCAGAACGGCCGCGTCGAGTACCACTTGATCGGCTTCGAGAGCGCCTGCTGCTTGGCGACGACCATCCGCGCGACCGTCGGCGTCAGCTCCGGCGTCAGCGACACCTCGCGGCCGCCCTTGTCCTCGAAGGCGTACAGCTCCTCGACGATCTCCTCGCCGCTCTTGTCGACGTACATCTCGGTCCGTTCGAGCGCGGGCGTCGAGATCTCGCGGAACCCGTAGCCGGCGGCGGCGTCCTCCAGCGTGTCGATGACCTGCCGCCGGGGGGCCATCTCTTCGGGGTAGAAGTCCCGAAAGCCCTTGAGTCGGTCGTACATACGCCGGAGTTCGGCGGTGGCGCGCTTGAAACTGTTGAAGCTTCGGCGCGTGCGGTCGCACGACCCGAATGGACAGCGATTGAACTGGAAAGAACGCTTATCCGTTTCCCTTCGCTGATATGTACCGATGGAGATCAAAGCAGCCGTGGTCAACGAGGAGGGAGGACCGTTCACGATCGAGAGCGTCGAGCTGAGCGAGCCGCAGGCCAACGAGGTACTCGTTCGCGTCGTCGGTGCCGGCGTGTGCCACACGGATATGATCGTCCGGGACCAGCTGTATCCAACGCCGCTACCGGCCGTGCTCGGCCACGAGGGATCGGGCGTCGTCGAGGCGGTCGGCGACGCGGTCACCGAGGTCGAACCGGGCGATCGCGTGGTGCTGAGCTTCGACTACGACGACGAGTGCTCCAGCTGTCACGCCGGTCACCCGGCCTACTGCGAGGACTTCTTCGCGCACAACTTCGGCGGGAGGCGGCCGGAGGACGGGAGCTCGCCGCTCTCGCGCGGTGACGAAGCGCTCAGCGGGCGCTTCTTCGGACAGTCGTCGTTCGCGACGCACGCGATCGCCACCGAACGCAACGTCGTCGCCGTCGACGACGACGTTCCGCTCGAACTCCTCGGACCGCTCGGATGCGGCGTCCAGACCGGGGCCGGCGCGGTGATCAACACGCTCGACCCGCGGGCGGGCTCGTCGATTGCCGTCTTCGGCGCGGGATCGGTCGGCCTCTCCGCGGTGATGGCGGCGAACCTCACGGGGTGCACCGACATCGTCTCGATCGACATCAAGGGCAACCGCTTGGAGAAGGCCGAGGAACTGGGGGCGACGGCGACCGTCAACCCCGAGTCCGTCGACGACGTCGTCGAGGCCGTCCGGGAGGTTACCGGCGGCGGCCCCGACTACGCCGTCGAGACGACGGGCGTCGCCGACGTGGCCGAGCAGGCCGTGGATACCCTCACTCAGCGCGGTACGCTCGCCGTCGTCGGCGCTCCCGCGCTGGGAACGCGCGCCGGTTACGACGTCAACGACCTCATCCTGAACGGCCGGTCGATCACGGGCGTCGTCGAGGGCGACAGCAACCCCAAGGAGTTCATTCCGGACCTCATCGAGCTGTACCGACAGGGGAAGTTCCCCTTCGACGAACTCGTGACGTACTACGACTTCGAGGAGATCGAGCAGGCCGTCGAGGACTCCGAAGAGGGAAGCAGTATCAAGCCGGTGCTCCGCGTCAGCGAGCCCTGACCGGAACGCCCCCACGCCCCCCGCTCGGCGCTCGACGACAGTCCGACCAGCCAGTCACGTCGCGATCAGGCCGACGCCGACGACGGCGAGCGCGGCCGCGGCGAGTCGAATCCCGAAGGAGTCCTCGCGGAGGATAATCCCACCGAGAATCACCGCGACCACCGCCTGCGTGTTGATGATCGGCGACGCGATCGACGCGGGAACGGTCGACAGCGCCAGCGACGTCGCGTGTTCGCCGAGAGCGACGCCCCCGCCCGCGAGCACGAACCTCGGGAGCGCGTCGCGAATCGGGACCCACTCGCGGGCCGCGAGCGGCAGCACGACGACGAGCACGCCGCCGAGCACCGTCGGAACCCACAGTTCGAGCGGGAATCCGAGCTCCTGTAGCGCGACCCGCTTGCCGACGTCGCTGACGGCGAAGATCGCCGCGCTCAACAGGCCGAGTTGGGCCGCTCGCGACGACGCCGCCTTCCGAATCGGATCGAGCAGGGAGCCGGTGCGGTAGTTCGCGACGTAGACCGCGAGCGTGGCGACCACGACCCCGGTCACCTGCAGCGGCGTGAGGTGCTCGTGCAGGAACACCACCTCGATCGGGAGGACGAACACGGGGACGATCTTGCTGATCGGTGCGACGTAGGAGACCTCGCCGCGTTCGAGCGCCCAGAGGAACACCAGCAACGCCGCCGCCGTTGCGACGATGGTTCCGACGACGAGCGCCCCCTCGGCGACGCCGAATGAGGAGAGCGAGGGGACGTCAGCCGGGGCCGTGCGAGAGATCGTGAGAGGGAGGTACCACAGAACCGCGGTCGCGTTTATCCCGACGGTGATGACCGTGCTGGGATACCCCTCGAAGTACTGCTTGAGGACGAAGATGTACGTTCCCCAGACGAGCGCCGCGAAGAGGGCGTAGCCGATACCGGGAGAGACGGAGAACACGTTCTGACGTGACCCACACCGGGAGAAATGTGTTCGGATTCGAGATCGAATCTCCTCGGTCGACAGCGACGGCGGAGGTGTCGGTGTACGCGCTGTCGCTCGGTGTCGTCGCTAAGCGCTGTCACGCAGTCCCCGCACGTACGATTGCTCGTGGTCGGGGAACACCGATCCGATCGCGTCTTGACCCTCGGTCTCCGCGAGGAGGGCCCGCAACTCCGCCTCGTAGTCGCCCTTCGGGATCTGTGCGGAGGGCCCCGTTTCGACCGTCAGCCGCTCCTCGACCAGCCGATCCACCGCGTTCCGACCCAGCCCGGCCAGCGGCGAGAGGTAGTCGACGCCGTGTCTGTCTTCGAGGCTCTGCGCCTGCGCTCGCGAGATCGTCGGTACCCGATCGTCGCGGCGAGTCCCGTCGGCGACGGCGTCGACGTCGAGTTCCGCGACCCGTTCGAGCGCGTGTTCGTGGACGCGCTGGATGCCGTTTCGCGGGTAGCCGTCGTCGCGCATCCGCTCGACGGCCGCCTCGGCGACCGAGCGGTCGAGGTCGACGACCTCGAAGGGGTAGCCCAAGCGATCTGCCGCCGCTTCGGCGTGTTTCCAGTCGTCCGTAACCCCGAAGTGGCCGGTGACGAGCCGGACGTCGTAAAACGAGTCGAGAAACAGCGCGGCGAGCGTCGAGTCTTTCCCGCCGCTGTAGAGGAGTGCGAGATCCACGAGTGCGCTATCGACGGCGGATGTCGAAGCTCTTCGATTCGGGCTGGAGCTCGCGGAGCAGATCCTTCATCTGTTCTTCGTCGATTCGGTCCTGGATGCGGCCGCTCTGTGCGAGCGCGAGCACCTGCTTTTTCACCGACTCCGCGAAGTCGGGCTTCGACATCTCGACGGCGTTGAGCCGCTGTCGCGCGCCGTCGGTCAGGTACTGTTTCAGCATCGCATCCTGCTGGGCCTCCGCCTGCTCGCGGGCGGCCTCTTGGGCGGCCTCGTTGGAACCGCCTCCGCTCTGCCCCTCGGCTTGGTCGCGGAGCTGCTGCATCTTCTTTTCGCGCAGTTCCTCCAGTCGGTCGTCGTCGGGGTTTCCACTCATCGTTGTAGGATTCTGTCGCAGCGCTAAAAACGGTTACGTCGTTCAGCCTCGAACTGCAGATCGCGCCTACGCGTAGCGTTCGAGTTCCGGCCGGTCGAGTTCCTCGAGCACGTCGGCGGCGGCGTTGTCGAGGAAGCTCTGGCCCTCGCTGGTGATGCGGCGGCCCTGACCCTTCGCCGTCTCGACGAGGCCCTCCTCTTCGAGCTGCTGGAGCGCCTCGCGGATGATCTTCTTGCTGCCCGGCGCGGAGCTGTTACCGGAGACGCGGTACCGGTTGGTGCCGCGCTTGCGGCCGCCGTACTCCGTCGAGAGTCGGTCGACGCCGATCGGGCCTTCCTTCGCGACCTTGCGGAGGAGCGACGCCGAGCGGACGTACCAGAAGTCGTCCTGCTCGGGCGGGAGTTCGCGGGTCTCGCCGGTCTTGGCGAACTCGATCCAGTCGGGCTCCTCGATTCGATCCGCGAGGCGGTCGGCGACGTCCTCGATGAGGGCGTCGGCCGGAACGTCGTAGACACTTACCATAGGTACTCGTTCCTGTCCGCGTCGTTTAAAGCCATCGTATCGGTCCTACGGCGCGTGAGACGGACTCTCAGACGATCTGGGATCGGCGACGAACCGTGAATTCGGCACGGACCGCGACCGCCCGGCGCAACGCTCGGATTCACGGGCCGCTTCGCCTGATTCCGACGCCGCTCCCGATCCACGCGACGACGAATCCGCCGATGGCTGTCGGGATCCAGTAGACCGCTCCGCGGAAGATAACGACGGCGGCGACGGCGGTCGATTCCGTCACCTGCGGGAGCGGCGCGGCCAGAAGCAACAACACGAGTACGGTTTCGATGCCGCCCGCACCGCCGGGTAGCGGCGTCACGCCCGCGATCGCCGCGATCGGAACGACGACGAGCGCGATCGAGAGTCGCACGTCGACGCCGATCGCGGCGAAGGCCAGCCAGAGGCCGACCATCTGAAACAGCCATCCGGCGGTCGACGCCGCGAGCGCGACCGCGAGTCCCCGGGGGTTCGAGGCGATCCGTTCGATCGCGCGGAAGAAGCCGTTGATCCGGTGCTCGATTCCCTCGGGCGTCGGCACCGGGACCCGCGGAACCCGGTCGGCCACCGATCGGATGACCGGCGTCAACGCGGCGATAACGCGTGATTCCAGCCGGTATCGGCGCTTCCAGCCGACATAGATGAGCGTCGGAACGACCACCGCGAGCGCGGCGACGGCACCGATCGCCCCGAGGAGGTTCTCGTTCGTGCCGAGCGCGACCTCCGAGGCGAAGTAGCCCGCCCCGACGAGCGCGATCGTGATCGAGGGCACGAAGTTCAGTGTGTCGACGCTCGCGATGGCGGCGAGGCTGCGCTCGTACTCGGCGTCGGCGACGCGGGAGATGAGGTACGCCGTCACCGGCTCGCCGCCCGCCTGTCCGAACGGCGTGATGTTGTTCGAGAACGTCGCCCCGGAGAACACCAGAAACGACGACAGATACGACACGTCGACGTCGAGCACGTGGAGTACGGTGTTCAGCGAGACGCTCCACGCCGCGAGCCACGCGAGCGTGACGGCGGCGATAAGGCCGAGGTAGACCGGGTCGGCGCGGGCGAGCGTCGAGACGAGTTCGTCGACGCCCGCGAAGGAGAACAACAGGGCGAAGACGCCGACGGCCGCGAGAAACCCGAGAATCGTCGCCGGGAGGTTCTCGCGGATCATAGTACACCGTCCGTTCGTCCCGGCATCAAGCCATCGAAACAGTGCCCGCGAGCGGAAGGTGTCGCCGCCACGAACGGCGCGTGACGTCGGCTTTTTGCCCGCCCGGACCGCACGAGTGCTATGGACGAACGATCGGCGCTCCGTCGCCTCGCGGCGGCGCTTCCGACCGCCGGCGACGACGCCGCCGTCGTGGACGGCCTCGTCGTGACGATCGATATGCTCCACGAGTCGGCGGACTTCCCGCCGGGGACGACACGCTACACGGCCGGCTGGCGGGCCGTCGGCGCGTCGCTGTCGGACGTCGCCGCGATGGGTGCGTCAGCGACGGCCGCGGTCGCCGCGTACGCCGCGCCGACGCTCGAGGAGTCCGAACTCGACGCGTTCGTCGACGGCGCAGTCGACGTCTGTGAGTCCGTCGACGCCGAGTACGTCGGCGGCGACCTCGACACCACGGCGGAGTTCACGGTCTCGACGACGGCACTCGGCGAAACTGACGCCCCGGTCCGCCGCTCGGGGGCGAACCCGGGTGACGTGATCTGCGTGACCGGCGCGCTCGGCCGGACTGCCGCGGGTCTGCGGGCGTTCGAGGCCGGCGACGCCGAGCGCGGGAACGACCTCTTTCGGTTTTCGCCGCGCGTCGCCGCGGGCGTCGCGCTCGCGCCGCACGCGACCGCGATGATGGATTCCTCCGACGGCCTCGCGCGGTCGCTCCACCAGCTCGCGGAGGCCTCCGGTGTCGGCTTCGACGTCTCGTGGGAGGCGGTTCCGGTCCACGACGCCGTCATCGATTACGCCGCGGACGACGCCGATACGCGACGGATGGCGACGACGGTCGGCGAGGATTTCGAGCTCGTGTGCACGCTTCCGGCCGACGCCGTCGACGACGTCCGGAGCGAGGTGTCGGTGCCGCTCACGGTCGTCGGCGACGTCGTCGACGAGGGCGTCAAAATGGACGGTGAGCCGCTCGCCGACGAGGGGTATACGCACGAATAGAGCACCAAGTTCTAATGCCGTCGCGCGAGATGGGTGATCGATGCCCTCCCGCCGCCCGTTCATCGACGCCGAAACCGGCTCGGTCGACAGGAATCAGCTCCTCGCAGAAGCCGTCCCGCTCGCGAAACTCATCCTGTCAGTCGTTGCCGTGGCTGCAGTGCCGTTCGCGATCGCATTCTTGCTCGGATTCTCGATCTTCGGACGGGTATTCGCCCTTATCGGGCAGTTCGTCCTCGCGGTCGGCACCGGAATCGTCCTGCTGTATATCGTCGTTCGGGGGATCGATCTCGCCAGCGTTCCGCAACGTGGGGACCGTCGGGAACGGCCGGGATCGTCCCGCTCAGACCGACATCACTTCGACGGGGACGAGCAGGAAACAGAGCGCGCCGAGCGCGAACGTCGCGATCCCGACGGCGAGTCGCGCGGTTCCGATCGGTGAGTCGTCGACGGGGTGCGCCGGTCCCTTGAACGCGACGAGAGCCGAGAGCAACCCCCAGAAACCCCACAGACCGACCGACTCGTTCAGCGAGTAGCCGAGGCCGTAGTAGAGGTACGCCGCGAGGCCGAACAGCACCGCCGGAACGATCGCCGCGACGCGCTCTTGGGACTCGCCCAGCATCGCCCGGAGGACGTGGCCGCCGTCCAACTGACCGACCGGCAGGAGGTTCAGCACGGTGAAGAACATCCCGACCCAGCCGCCGATAACGACCGGGTTGACCGCCGTCGACGGATCGGCGTACTCGGTCGGTCGACCGAGGACGCCCGCGATGAGGTCCAAGAGCGGCGGGTTGTTGAACACGATCACCTGTCCGGAGTTCTGTATCGCCCATTCGGGGACCGTGATCGGCGGCAGCGAGAGGCCGATCGCGGTGACGGCGACCGTCGCCGCGAGTCCGGCGAGCGGCCCCGCGACGCCGATGTCGAAGAGCGCCTTCCGGTCGGGCATCTGCCCGCGCATCCGGATGACAGCGCCGAGCGTCCCGAACGGGAAGATAAACGGGATCACGTACGGCAGGGAGACGTCGACGCCGTGGTATCGACCCATCGCGTAGTGGCCGAGTTCGTGCGTCGCGAGCACGCCGAGAATGGCCGCCGTGAACGGCCACGCCTGGAAGAGCAGTATCGGGTCGGCGAGGAGTTCCGAAAACGGGGTGTAATACCACGTCAGCGAGCCGACGAGCAGTGTCGAGAGGACCGTCGCCGCGAAGAGCGCGACGTTCTTCCACGGGATCCCGTCGACGCCGTGACTGATCGGACGGGCGATGACGACGTCCTCGTCTCCGCCGCGCGTCGAGGCGACCTGAATTTCGTACCCCGCCTCGCGGAACGGCGTCCACACCTCCTCGATCAGCATCCGCTCGGGTACCAGCGACTCGCCGAAGAACAGCACGCGGTCGCCGTCGCGTTGGGCCTCGTGGAGGTGAAAGACCGTTTGCAGGGACTCGATCGGTGGTTCGCCCACCGATTCCGGGGTTTCCATTACCTCACGATACGGAGTACGGCCGGATAAACGCCACGACAGTACGCCCGTCGTCGGCGCTTTCGTCCGGTGAAAACCCGGTGTAGCGACTAATCGGTCGGAAAACCGAAAATAGGGTTCAGGGCGGCGTGGGGAACACACCGCGGGCCGTCGGGGAGGGCGTCAGGCCGAATCCTGTGTCGGTTCGATCCGCCACGTGGTCGCGCTCGTGTACGACCACTTCTCGACGGTCAGCTCCGAGGCGGAATCGCGCAGTTTCACCATCAGCGCGCCGATCTCCTTCGGCGAGAGGCCGACCTCGTCGGCGATGAACTTCGATTTGAAGTACATCTCGCCGTCCTGTGCCTTCGCGAGCAGGTACGACTTCAGTCGCTCCTCTTTGGACGGATCGTCGCTGACTGGTTCGGTGGAGGGTGTCGCGGTTGCGCTCATCTGTGTGACCTCATCCACGCCTTGTCGCCGGGAGAGTATATAAACGGAGGAACGTTAGGTGCAATTCGGTTCTGTTTAGCGATAAGTGGTGGTAAAATCAATAGTTCAACAGCTACGAAACTCAGTTAAAAATTTTATACACTCCTCTAAGAATTTATTTCATACTCTTGAATGAAGAATATATACGGTAGCGAACACGGCGAAATCGGCGGTTTGAGAGATTATTTCTGACTCAATTCTTCGAAAAAATATATTTCGACTCCGGTTTGAGAGAGAGAGAGAGGCAAGACAAGGGCGACGCACCGATCACTGCTTGTCGTGGACCCAGAAGTCCTCCTCGACGGTCGTCTCGTGTTTGAAGATCGGGACCTCGTCCTTCAGCCGGTTGATGCCGTCGGAGACCGTCTCGAACGCCTCCTCGCGGTGGCCCGCGAGCACGACGACGAAAACGATGTCCTCGCCAGATTCGATCGTTCCCGTCCGGTGGAACATCGCGACTTCCTCGACGCCGTCGCGCTCCATAAGCTCCGATTCGATCGAGCGAAGCCGCTCCTCGGCGACGCCCTCGTACTTCTCGAAGGTCAGGCTGAGCGTCTCGGCGTCGTCGTCGCCGTCTTTGGTCCGAACGCGACCCGTGAAAGTCGCGATAGCGCCCGCGTGCGAGGCTCGGGGCGACGCCTTCACCCGTTCGACGAGCGTTTCGAGCGTGACGCGCGGTTCGGCCACCGCGAGCGCGTCGATCGCCTCGCCGACGTCGACGGCGTCCGCGGTGTCGGCTTCGATCGTCGGATCCTCGACATCGGCATCGCCGAGCGCGACCGTCGGGACGTCGGCGTCGGTGAATCCGGCGAGGAGGGCGTGGTCGTACGTCGCCGCGAGGTCGTCGAGGATGCCGTCGAGCGTTCGGTCCGCGCCCGCGGCCGTCCACGTGCCGTCGGAAGCGAGTTCGTAGACTGTGTCGACGTCGCCGTCGGGTGCACTCGGTGAGCCCTCTATCCGGTGCTCGACGATGGCAACGCGGCCGTCGAGGTGCGCGGCGAGGTGCTCGCAGAGCGATCGCGCCTCCGGCCCGACGATACCGAGTAGTTGCATACTCCGAAATCGGGGCGTCGACCGGCTTGATACTGTCGGCTGTGACAGCCACCACCGCTCCCCAACGCGCGTCAGTCGCGCCGCAGCGGCCGCGGACGGATTCGCCGTCATTCTCGGTTGACAACCCTTAAGCCCGGTTCGCAGCAACGACGGTGTAATGAGAGTCGTCGTTTCTATCGGGGGGAGCGTTCTCGCCCCCGACCTCGACGCCCAACGGGTCGAGGGACACGCAGCGGTGGTCGAGACGCTCGTAGACGAGGGCTGTGAGATCGGTGCGGTCGTCGGCGGCGGCGGCGTCGCCCGCGATTACATCGGGACGGCCCGCGAGTTGGGCGCAAACGAGGTCCAGTTGGACCAGATCGGCATCGACGTGACCCGCATCAACGCCCGACTGCTCATCGCTTCGCTCGGGGCGAACGTCGATCCGAAGGTCGCGCGCGACTACGAGGACGCCGGGGACGCGATCCGCCGCGGCGACATCTCCGTGATGGGCGGCGTGATGCCCGGTCAGACCACCGACGCGGTCGCCGCCGCGCTCGCCGAGTACGTCGACGCGGACCTCCTCGTCTACGCGACGAGCGTCGACGGCGTCTACAGCGCCGATCCGAGTACCGACGCTGACGCGGAGAAGTACCGGACGCTTACCGGGCGCGAACTCGTCGACGTGATCGCGCCGATGAGCCGCGACGCGGGCGCGTCCGCGCCGGTCGACCTGCTGGCCGCGAAGTTGATCGAGCGCTCGGAGATGCGGACGATCGTGCTCGACGGCACCGATCCCGGGCGGATCGAGAGCGCCGTGCTCCGCGGCGAGCACGACGGGACCGACATCGTGCCGAACGGCGTCGAGGGCGAACCCACCTACTGGGCGCAGGGGTGAGCGATGTCCGGGGAAGCAACCGCTGGTGACGACCGCGGCGTCGATGGCAGCGACGGCGACGACCGCGACGGCAGCGACGGGCCTCGACACGCGTTCTGGGCCGACGAGGTCGCAGACGAGATCGAAGCCAGAGAGCCCGAGGATCCGATCGTTATCAAAGGCGGCGTCTCTCCCTCCGGAGTCGCACACTTGGGCAACTTCAACGAGATTATGCGCGGGTACTTCGTCGCCGCGGTGCTGCGCGAACGCGGTCACGAGGTCCGGCAGGTGTTCACCAGCGACGACCGCGACCCGCTGCGGAAGCTCCCTCGAAAGCTCGCGGACGTCGACGGCACCATCGTCGGCCTCGGCGACGTCGACGCGGGCGCGCTCGGTCGAAACTTAGGCAAGCCATACACCGACATCCCCGACCCCTTCGGCGAGTCGGAGTCGTACGCGGCGCACTTCGCCGCGCTGCTGAAGGCCGACGCGGATCGGCTCGGAATCGAGGTAGAAATGCTCTCGAACACCGAAATGTACGAGGAGGGGACATTCGACGATGTCGTCAAACACGTCCTCGAACATGTCGACAGCGCGCGAGAGGTACTCTCGAAGTACCAATCGAAGGTCGACGCCGACTACGTGCCGTTCAACCCGGTCTGTGAGAACTGTGGGAAAATCACCGAGACGGTCACATCGGTCGACGTCGACGCCGGGACCGTCGAGTACGTCTGTACGGATATGACCGTCGGCGACAACACCATCGAGGGGTGCGGCCACGAGGGGACGGCGTCGTTCCGCGACGGGAAGCTCCCGTGGCGCTTCGAGTGGCCCGCCCAGTGGCAGGTCCTCGGTGTCGACTTCGAGCCGTTCGGAAAGGACCACGCCGAGGGGTCGTGGCCCTCCGGCGAGGACATCGCGCGCAACGTCCTCGAGATCGAGCCGCCGGTCCCGATGGTCTACGAGTGGTTCACGCTCAACGGCGAGGCGCTGTCTTCGTCGGCCGGGAACATCGTCACCGTCGCGGAGATGCTCGATCTGCTGGAGCCGGAGGTCCTGAAGTACTTCTTCGCTCTCAACCCGCGGAAGGCGCGCGATCTCGACGTCTCCCGGCTGGATCAACTCGTCGACGACTTCGACCGTTTCGAGCGGGCGTACTTCGGCGACGTCGACGACGAGGCGCTCACCGCGTTCGCAGAGCGGGCGTATCCCTTCGTCGTCGACGAAGTCCGCGAGGAACGCGTCCGCCTACCGTACACCTTCGCGGCCGTTCTCGGGATGACAGACGACCGCGACCTGCGGATCGAGATGGCCCGAAACGAGGGGTACTTCGACGACAATACCCCAGAATGGGCGATCGAGGAGGCGCTCGAACGGGTCGATCGGGCGCGCGCGTGGGCCGTGCGCGAGGACAACGCCTACAACTACCGGCTCCAAGAGGAACTTCCCGACGTCGACTTCGACGCCGACGTCGCCGCCGCGCTCGACGATCTCGCGGCGTACGTCGAAGCGGGTCGCGACGGCGAGGAGATTCAGGGGGAGATGTACGAGACGGCCAGAGCTCACGGGGTCGAGATCGGCGACTTCTTCGACGCCGGTTATCTGCTCTTCTTCGACCAGCCGCAGGGCCCGAGACTGGGAGAGTTCCTCGGCGAACTCGACACGGCGTTCGTCGTCGCCAGATTGCGCCGCGAGTCGTAGCGGAGGCGGTGCGGGGCTGTTGCGGTAGCGGAGGCAGTGGGGCGGTACGGAAACCACCAGTGATTGTACCGCGAGGGTCGCCGTGGCGACCCTCGCGGGAAGTTTTTCCCTCCAGGTTTTTGCACGGAGGGGTCCGCAGGACCCCTCCACAGTAAAAAGGTGGATGAGGAACACCTTTTTGCGCGCATCACTTTGCTCCTCTCAATGAATACGCTTCTGTGGGTGCTCGTCGGCCTCACCGCGTACTCGGCGGCCGCGTTGTATCTCTCCCAGCGCGGATTGTTGCCCGACTCGGTCCGCGTGCAGGGGCCGTTCACGACGGTACACACCAAGCGCGGGCGCGAGTTCATCGACTGGGTCGCGACGCCGAAGCGGTTCTGGCGCGCGTGGAGCAACCTCGGCGTCGGCGCGGCGCTGGTAATCATGGCGGGGATGTTCTTTTTCCTCCTCGTTCAGGGGATCGCGATCGCGAGGGATCCGCCCGCCCCCTCGACAGTAAATCAGCCGCAGAACTTCCTCGTCATCCCCGGCCTCAACGACTTCCTGCCGCTTTCTGTCGCCCCCGAGATCGTGTTCGGGCTCCTCGTCGGCCTCGTCGTCCACGAGGGGGGTCACGGAATCCTCTGTCGCGTCGAGGGGATCGACATCGACTCGATGGGGATATTTCTGTTCACCATCATCCCACTCGGCGCGTTCGTCCAGCCGGACGAGGAGAGCCAGCGGGAGGCGAGCCGCGGCGGTCGGACGCGGATGTTCGCCGCGGGCGTGACGAACAACTTCTTCGTGACGTTCCTCGCGTTCGCGCTGCTCTTCGGCCCGGTGATCGCGAGCGTCGGGGTCGCACCCGGGATGGCCGTGCAGGGCGCATACGGAGGCTCGCCGGCCGCGGAGGCGGGGGTCGCACAGGGCGACCGGATCACCGCCGTCGGCGGCGCGCCAGTCGGCAATGAGACCTCACTGGACGATGTGCTGCTGTCGATCGACGAGCGAACCGTGGCGGTCGAACTCGACGGCGGCGAGAGCGCCGCCGGCAGAGAGGCGCGGACGGTCGACGTCGAACGCGCCCTCGTCGTGACCGGATCCGTCGCCGGCAACCCCGCGAATATCAGCGTCGCGGAGGAGGACGAGCCGATCTCGGTCACCGCCGTCAACGGATCGCCCGTGTACACGCGCGTCGGCTTCGCTGACGCGGTCGGCGAGGACCGATTCGCCGAACTGGAGACCGAGCGCGGGACCGTGACGATCCCGGTCGGCGCGTATCTCATCCAAGTCGCCGAGGACGGCCCGCTGGCGGCTTCGGGCGCACCGACCGAACCGGGCGTGATCGTGACCGCGATCGACGGTGAGCGCGTCGTCTCCTCGACCGAACTCACGCGCGCGCTCGACGGGAGCGAGCCGGGAGAGACGGTGGCCGTCGAGGTGTATCACGACGGCGAACTCGACACCTACGAGGTGACGCTCGGCGAGAACCCCCAAGACGGCAGCGGCTTCCTCGGCGTCAATATCTTCCCGGGGACGAGCGGGTTGCTGCTGACTGATTTCGGCGTTCAGTCCTACCCGGCGGGCACGTACCTCGAACTGCTCGGCGGCGACGGCGGTCCCGACGCGGCCGGGCTGTCGGGTGCCGTCGGCGACTCACCGCTCGCGGCGGTGTACATCTCGCTGGTGTTGCCGCTTGCGTCGCTCGTGCTTGGCATTCCGAACTTCCCCGGGTTCACCGCCAGCGTGTTCAACTTCTACAGCATCGGCGGCCCGCTGGGCTTCCTCGGGACCGGCGTGTTCGTCCTCGCCAACGTGTCCTTCTGGATGGGCTGGATCAACCTCCAACTCGGGCTGTTCAACTGCATTCCGGGCTATCCGCTGGACGGCGGTCGCATCCTCCGGACGAGCGTCGAGGCGGTCGTCTCTCGGCTTCCCGTGACGGATCGGAACCGCGTGGTGAGCACGATCACGACCGGCGTGGGCGTGACGATGCTGCTGTCGTTGCTGCTTCTGCTCTTCGGCCCGACGCTTCTCGGGTGAGTCGGCGAAGCGACCCAACGTAGCGCCAACTGAACGAAAAAACGAGCCCGAAGCGGGATCAACCGGCGTCGGCGGCGCGATCAGGAATTACTGACGGCGACTTGCGCTGCGGGGCCCTCGGTCGATTCGTCCGCGACGCTGACTGATCCATCGCTGCCGACGGTGATGTCGCGGTCCGCGTAGGCGAACGTGATCTCGCCGCTGGACATCGTTTCGACGACCGTCTCCAATGCGTCGGGATCGATCGCATCGAACAACGGCGGGAGGTCGATTTCGTCGCTCTCGGTCGCGATTGCGACGCGTTCGATAACTCGTTCAGCGACAGGACTTCGCTTCTGCGGCATAACGTCTCAACGTGGGGGATTCACTTAAAGGTGTGTCAGACGGTCACAGTGAATCGGATCGAGGTTCGAGAACGACTCGCAACGTCCATACGGGTGGCGTGCGAACGCCGACGTATGCCAGAGGCCCCACCAACCGACGAGGGCTGGTTCGTGCTGCACGACTTCCGGACCGTCGACTGGGACGCGTGGCGGGACGCGCCCGAGCGGGAACGCGAGCGCGCGGTTCGGGAAGGGACCGAATACCTCAGCCGTCACGAGGAGATTGCAGACGCCGACGAGGGTGACTCCGCGGTTTTCTCGGTGATCGGCCACAAGGCCGACCTGCTCGTCGTCCACTTTCGACCGACGCTCGACGACCTCTCGCGCGCCGAGCGACAGTTCGAGCGGACCGCGTTCGCTGGATTCACCGAGCAGCCGACCTCCTACGTCTCCGTCACCGAAATTTCGGGTTACACCAGTCCCGACTACTTCGAGGACCCCGAATCGGTCGACGAGGGTCTGCGACGCTACATGGAGGGCAAAAAGACGCCGGAGATTCCCGAAGACGAGTACGTCTCCTTCTACCCGATGTCGAAGCGCCGCGGCGAGGAGCACAACTGGTACGACCTCTCCTTCGAGGAGCGCGCGGACCTGATGGCGACGCACGCCGAGACCGGCAAGGAGTACGCCGGGAAGATCAAACAGGTCATCGCCTCCTCGGTCGGCTTCGACGACTACGAGTGGGGCGTGACGCTGTTCTCGGACGATCCGACGCACATCAAGGACATCGTCTACGATATGCGCTTCGACGAGGTATCCTCGAAGTACGGCGAGTTCGGCCAGTTCTACGTCGGCCGTCGCTTCCCGCCGACGGATCTCGGCGCGTACCTCGCGGGCGATGGCGTGCCGACGAGCGAACACGGCGAGGGCGGGAACTCACACCCCGAAAGCACGCACGGGGGCGACCACCCGCACGGCAATGGAGACGCCCACGGCGAGGCGCACGGGCACGCTCACGGTGACGCCGCCCACGGCGGGAGCGAGAACGGCCACGGCGGTCACGGCGGGGGAAGCGCACACGGCGACTCGCCGCACGGCGAGGGGGCCGGAGCGAACGCCGGCGACGGCGTCGAAGACGACATCCGCGCGGAACTCGCCGATCTGAACATCTACGCCGGGCAACCGCACGGCGAGGACGTGTACGCGACGGTCCTCTACTCGGAGGCCGACAGCGACGAACTGTTCGAGGAGGTGACGGGACTGCGCGCGAATTTCGATCACTACGAAACGCACGTCAAGACCGCAGTCTACGAGGCCCACGGCGGGGACCGAAGCGCCGTCGTGAGCATCTGGGAGACCCAGTCGGCGGCGGAGACTGCCGCCGGATTTCTCTCGGAACTCCCCGAAATCGTCTCTCGGGCCGGCGAGGAATCCGGCTTCGGCACGATGGGGATGTTCTACACGGTCAAACCCGAGCACCACGGGGACTTCGTCGACACGTTCGGCACCGTCGGCGCGCTCCTCGACGAGATGGAGGGCCACCAAGACACCGATCTGATGATGAACGTCGAAGACGAGAACGACATGTTCATCTCCAGCCAGTGGGACGCCCGCGAGAACGCGATGGAGTTCTTCCGCTCCGAGGAGTTCCGCGAGACGGTTCAGTGGGGCCGCGACGTGCTCGCCGACCGACCGCGACACGTCTTCCTAGCGTAGACCGGACGTTCTCTTTTTTAAACCGTCTGACGCGTCTGCGACTGCAGCGTCAGACGCGACGCAGTGTGTCGGTTTCGAAGCGAAACGAAGGGGTTGAGAAACGGGCAGTTCAGAGAAACGGCGTGCTTTCGGGGCGGATCATCGATAACGGCGGTACGCGAGCGCGCCGGCGACGCCAGTCAGGAGGGTCAGCTCATCCCACGGCGACGGGTCGGTCTGGCGCGCTCGGGCGTCGCGACGGACCCACGCGGCGAGTGCGACGTGAGCGACCGCGGTGATCGCGACGAACGCCGCCGTTCGCGAGGTCGGGGATTCGAGCGCCACGTCAGTCCGACGACGCGGAGTTTCGGGGACCGGCAGTCGCCCGCTTGTCGATACCGGCGGCGCGGATGTCCTCGCCGCCCACGGAGGAGCGCAGTTCGTCCATCCCGTCCTCGCAGTCGATCTCGAAGTTCGCCTCGTAGAGATCGGCGACGCGGGCCAGTTCCGCTTCGGAGAGCTTCGGCACGTCGCTGGCGGCGGCCCACTCGGTGATGTCCTCCTTGGTGTGGAACGTCGGCGTCACGGTCGCGACCTCGTCGTGGCTGAGGAGGTACGCGATGGCCGCTTGGCCCATCGTTCGCTCGCCCTCGCGTTCGAGGAAGCGCAGCGTCTCGAGCTTCTCCCAGCCCGTCTCGTACCACGCGTCGGGGCGGAAGCCGCGGTGGTCGTCGAGGTCGTGGCCCGTCTCGGGTGTCACCTGCTCGTTCAGGAGGCCCGAGGAGTGCGGAACGCGCGGAATTAGGCTGGTCGACGAGCCCGTCTCCTCGATGGTGTCGAGGAAGTGATTTCCAACGTCTTGCTCGAAGAGGTTCCAGACGAGTTGGACGGCGTCGAACTCCTCTTTTATCGCCATATCTCCCTCGGCGAGCCAGCCGATCGACGGCCCGAGCGCCCAACCGGTCGCGCGCACGAGGCCTTCCTCTTTGAGTTCGTCGAGCGCTTCGAGGACGTCGGCGTCGACCTCGTCGACGTTCGCGTTGTGCAGTTGTAAGACGTCGACGTACTCCATTCCGAGTCGATCGAGGCTCTTCTCGGTCGCCGAGCGGACCCACTCGCCGGTGATCTCTTTCGGCAGTTCGCCGTGGCCCGCTTGCGGGTGGTTGTAGAAGTCGTAGCCGACCTTCGTCGCGACGGTCACGTCGTCACGATACTCGGCGAGCGCCTCGCCGAGGAGTTCCTCGCTATCGCCGTGACCGTAGACGTCGCCGGTGTCGAAGTAGGTGACCCCCTCGTCGATCGCGTGGTGGATCAGTTCGATCGAGTCCTCGCGCGTGCGGTCGCCCCACCAGTCGGTTCCGACGACCCACGCGCCGAATCCGACCTCGCTCACTTCGACGTCGGAGTCGCCCAGCGTCTGGAAGTTCATAGTCGAACGTTGGGCGGCGTTTTATTGAGAGTGTCGCCTGCTCTCGGCGAGCGAGAAGCGCCCCGAACGACGGTGGTGGTTCTCACGCGTGCACCCCGCTCGTACGCGAACACGCCACCCCCCGAACGCGGATTTAAGTGCGATGACGAGGCCAACGCCGCCGTGACGTAGCAGAGACCCCGCGTCGGGCCGCGGTCTCGCCGCGTTTGCAACTGGTTTGCGTCCGATCGCACGCGGACGTGCGATCGACGTCCGCAGACTCGCAAACGCGGCGAGGTTCGGCACGTCGACGCGGGATCGACAGCGACGGCGGCGCGCCTCCGACGGCGAAGCGGAGGCGCGTACGAGGGCGTCGTCGCGAGTCGCGAGCGGGTGCCGACTGTTCGCCCACGCGTAGCCGACAAGCGAGGAGTCGGACGGGGAGCCGCGGCGCTACTGCTCCAGCAGATCGGCGATCCGGTCAAGATAGCCGTCGTAGACGCCGATAGCCGACTCGATCGGCTCCGAGGACGTCATATCGACGCCCGCGGTTTCGAGGACGTCGATCGGGTACTCCGAACCACCGAGTGCCAACGCTTCGCGGTACGCCGACGCCGCATCCTCACCGTCTTCGAGGATCCGTTCGACGATCGCGACAGCAGCAGAAATGCCCGTCGCGTACTGGTAGACGTAGTAGTTGTAGTAGAAGTGCGGGATGCGCATCCACTCGCGGTCGATCCGGTCATCGACGGCGGCCGGTTCGTAGAACCGCGATTTGAGGTCGCGGTAGGTCTCGTCGAACCGCTCGGGCGTGAGCGCGCCGTCGTCCTCGGCGATCTCGTGGATCTGCTGCTCGAAGTCCGCGAACATCGTCTGCCGGAAGAGCGTCGAGCGGAAGCGTTCGAGGTACTCGTCGAGGACGTGCATCCGCAGTTCGTCGTCCTCGACCGTCTCGAGGAGGTGATGCGTCAGAAGCGTCTCGTTGACCGTCGAGGCGACCTCCGCGACGAAGATCGTGTAGTCGGCGTACTGCCACGGCTGGGCGTCCTTCGCGAGTTCGGAGTGCAGCGAGTGGCCGAGTTCGTGCGCCAGCGTGAACATCGAGGCGATGTCGTCCTGGTAGTTCATCAGAATGAACGGCTGGGTGTCGTAGGTGCCCGAGGAGAACGCGCCGGAGCGTTTCCCGCGGTTCTCGTAGACGTCGACCCAGCGGGAGTCCAGTCCCTCGGCGACGCGCTCCTGATACGCCTCGCCGAGCGGCGCGACCGCCTCAACGATGAACTCTGACGCCTGCTGGTACGTGATCTCCGGCCCCTCGTCGCCGCTCAGCGACAGATACAGGTCCCACATCCGGAGTTCGTCGACGTCGAGCGCCTCGCGCTTCAGCTCGGCGTGTCGGTGCAGACTGTCGAGGTTATCGTGAACGGTGTCGACCAGCGTGTCGTACACCTCGACCGGGACGTTGGGTCCGTCGAGCGCCGCCGCCCGAGCGGTCTCGTAGTTCCGTGCACGGGCGTACTTGACGTCTTTTCGGACGCTGTTCTTCAGCGACGTCCCGACCGCGTTGCGGACGTCGGCCCACTCGTCGTAGAACTGCTCGTAGACCTCCCGGCGGAAGTCCCGGTCGGGGTGTTTCTGCAGCTTCGTGAAGTTGCCCTGCGAGATCTCCACCGACTCGCCGTCGGGACGCTCGACCGTCGGGAACGTCATATCGGCGTTCGAGAGCATCCCGTAGATGTCGGAGGACGCGCCCGCGACCTCGCCCAGTTCCGCCAGCAGTTCCTCGACCTCTGCCGACCGGGTGTGCGGTTTCATCCGCAGAACGTCGTCGAAGTAGTGCTCGTACTGCGCGAGCGCGGGTTCCCGCTCGAGGAACGACTCGACGTCGGACGCTTCGAGCCGCTGCAGTTCCGGTTCGAGGAAACTCACCGCCGACTGCGTCGCCGACGCGAGCGACTCGGATTTCGCGTTCATCGCTTGGTACTCCTGATTTCGGGTGTCTTCGGCGCTCCGAAGGGTCGCGTAGCTGCTGACTTGTGCGACCTCGCGGAGGAGCTCCTCCTGCAGTTCGAGGAGTTCCAACAGCGTCTCGGGACTCTCGGTCGCCCGCCCCTCGTACGCGCGGAGGTCCTCAACGCGCTCTCTGACGGACTCGTAGGCGTCTTCCCACGCCTCGTCGTCGGCGTAGATGCTCGTGAGGTCCCACGTGTCCTCGACGTCGATCTCGCTTCGCTCGGGAACCTGACCCATAGGGGAAAAAGCCGTGGCGACGTGGTAAGAGTTACTCACCCGGCGACTGTCGGGACCGCCGATGAGCGGCCACCGAAGCTATCCGTCGCCTCACTCGCCGAGCTTCGAGGCGATGTCCGAGAGCGACTGGTTCGGACGGCGGGGAACGTCGTAGACGACGCGCTCCCCCGGTTCGCGGAGCCCGTAACAGAACCCCTGATCGAGTTCGTCGAGTTCGACCGCATCACCCGGGCCGCGGTCGTGCGTCTCACACCACTCGACGAGCCGGTTCTCACCCTCGCCGGGTTCGCGGGCCAGTCGCTGGTTGTCGTACGACCCGCGGAGAAGCAGCCCGTTCGCGTCGGAAGAGACCCGCGCGTGCGTCGTCGTGCCATCGAGCAACAGGCGAACGGTGTCGCCTTTCTCGACGGCGACATCGTCGGGGAGTCGAAGACAGGGTCGTCTGGTGCCGCCGCTCCGAGCGAGCGACGCGCGGAGGCTCCGCACGGAGTCGTGATCGCTCGGAATGCGTTCGGACACGGAGGGTTACTCTTCGTCGTCCTCGTCGCCGTCCGCGTCGGCAGCTTCTTCATCGTCGTCCGCGTCGGCAGCTTCTTCATCGTCGTCCGCGTCGGCAGCTTCTTCATCGTCGTCCGCGTCGGCAGCTTCTTCGTCGTCGTCCGCCTCGGCGTCTTCCTCGTCGGCTTCAGGTTCGCCGGCTTCGTCTGCATCCGTCTCAGCCTCGTCCTCGCCCGCTTCGTCCTCTTCGACCGCATCGTCTTCGTCGTCGCCGGCGATCGTGCCGTCGACGAGCGATGCGTTGACCTGCGCGGTGGCGTCGGTTATCTGTCGGCCGCGGACCGTCACCCGCTTGCGCTCGCCGTCACGCGAGGGCTTGTAGCCCACGCCGCCCTCGAGGAGGAGCTCCTTTAGGTTCGCGCCGGCGACGTCGGCGCGCATCGGACGGCCCGCCTCGTCGGAGCCGCCGGTGAGTTCCAGCGCCTGCCCGTCGAGGCCGACGGCACCGCCGTCGACCTCGTCGCCGAGCTCGCGCCCGATGAATCGGTTCGCGTCCTGTCCGTCGACCTCGAACTGCTCTGTGTGTCCGGTCCCGTCGGAGACGACGACCTTGAATTCAGCCATAGACGGGAGGAGACGGCCGTCGATAAAAAGTACGTCGAAAGCGACTCCCGCCCGAACGCGACCGAGAGGAGCCGATTGGGGGGTATCGAAGCCGATTGGGAACGCCGCATACCATCTCCGCTCCGATTAGGGCTCGAACCCGTCTTCCCAACGAAACCGGCCGTTTCGCTGGACGACCTCGCCGTCGATTTCGAGCCGCGAGTTCTCGCTGACGTCGGTGATGAGGTCGACGTGGACCGCCGAGTCGTTACCCGACTCGCCCTCGGGGAGACACGCGTCGTACGCGCGCCCGAGCGCGAGATGGACCGTATCGCCCATCTTCTCGTCGAAGAGGATGTTGTCGGTTATCCGATCTATCCCGCGGTTCATCCCGATCCCGAGTTCTCCGAGCCGAGGCGCCCCCTCGTCGGTGTCGAGCAGGTCGGCGATGGTGTTCTCGCCGCTCTCGGCGCTGAAGTCGACGACGCGGCCGTCCTCGAACCGGAGCCACACGTCACGGACGCGTGCGCCGGAGATGGTCATCGGGACGTCGAAGACGACCTCGCCCTCGGTGTCGTACGGCGCGGTGAACACCTCTCCGGACGGGAGGTTGTGCGAGTCGTAGGCGACCGACGCCGCGGAGTTGATCGCGTTCCGCCCCTCGATCGACATCCGGAGGTCGGTGCGCTCGCTCACGAGATGGACCTCATTGCCGTCGTCGAGGAGCTGCTTCAGCTGCGCCATCTCCTCGGCGAGCGCCTCCCAGTCGCGGAGAATCGCCTCGTAGACGAAGTCCCGGTACGCCTCGTAGGACATCCCGGCCTGTTGAGCGAGCGCACGCGTCGGATGGACCGTCGACATCCAGTCGGTCGCCATCCGCGCCTCCCTGATCGGCTGCTTCGCGCGGGCGGCCGCTTGGCGGGTCTCGCCGTCGACGTCCGCGGTCGCGAACGTGTTGCGGCCGCCGCCGAGGATGAGCACCGAATCGGCGCGCTCGTAGAGCGCGAGTTCGTGTTCAGAGGTCTCGAAGTCTCCCGCGTGTGCGCGGAGGTACGCGCGGGAAACTTCCTCGGAGGCGTACGTCGTCACGACGTTCGCGCCGCGCGCTCCGAGCGCCTCCGCCACGGCGACAGCAAGGTCGTGCGCGCCCTCGGCGACGCTGAGGACGACGTCGTCGCCCGATTCGATGCGCGCGCTCCAGTCGACGAGCGTCTCGGCGTGCTCGCGGATGCGGTTGTCCATACGCCTCCCTCGTCGACCGCGGTCAAAAACGCTTATCGCCCGACGCGGCCGAGCCCCGAGCGTGACATCCATCGCCCTGGCGACAGCCCCCGATCTGCCCGACCTCGTCGACGACGACACCTCGTTTCTGGCCGCGTTGCGCGAGCAGAGCGTGAACGCATCGGTCGAGATCTGGTCCGACGAGTCGGTCGCGTGGGGCGACTTCGACGCGGTCCTCGTCAGATCGATCTGGGACTACTACCGTCATCCCGAGGCGTTCGCCGCGTGGATCGACCGGCTCGAAACGATCGAGACGACAGTGTTGAACACCCCCGAGACGCTGCGGTGGAATCGCCACAAGTTCTACCTCCGAGATCTCGAAGCTCGCGGCGTCGACACGCTGCCGACAGCGTACCTCGAACGCGGCGAAGAGATCTCACTCGCAGCGATCTTCGAGAGCCGAGGGTGGGGCGAAGCCGTCGTCAAACCCGCGGTGAGCGCGGGCGCGTTCCGGACGAAGCGGATCGCACGCGACGACGCTGCCGACGAGCAGGCGTGGTTCGAGGGGCTGCTCGCCGACCGCGACGTGCTCGTCCAAGCGTTCGCCGACGGGATCGGCGAGGGCGAGTGGTCGCTGGTCTTCTTCGACGGCGAGTACAGTCACTCCGTTCTCAAACGCCCCAAGCCCGGTGACTTCCGCGTACAGGAGGATCACGGCGGGAGCGTCGACGCCGGGACGCCGAGCAAGTCGCTGCGGGTCCAAGCGAACGAGGTCGTCGACGCGGTGACGAAAGAACTCGGCGGGACAGTGCCGCTGTACGCCCGCGTCGATGGGATCACAGCTTCTGATGGACAAAACAGGCAGGCAGCGGGTGAAGTGGCAAATCCCGCCGACTTCCGACTGCTGGAAGTCGAGCTCATCGAGCCGGAGCTGTTCTTTCGCGTCGACGACGGCTCCGGAGATCGGCTCGCGGACGCGCTTCTCGACCGGCTGTAGTTCCTCTCGCTGCCACAAACCACAACCACTACCACCTCGCCCGCGGAGTTCGAGGTATGCAACTGGGCGTCATCGGCCTCGGCCGGATGGGACAGATCGTCGTCGACCGCGTGGTGGACGCGGGCCACGACGTGGTAGCGTTCGACCTCGACGCGGAAGCCGTCGCGACCGCCGCCGACGCGGGCGCGACACCCGCAGAGGACCTCGATGACCTCACAGACCGACTCGGTGCCGACAAACGGATCTGGCTGATGGTGCCCGCGGGCGACGCGGTCGACGCGACGATGGACGAACTCGAACCGCACCTCGGCCCCGACGACGTCGTCGTCGACGGCGGCAACTCCCACTTCGAGGCCTCCGTGCGGCGCGCGAACGCGACCGACGCCGCCTATCTCGACTGCGGCACCTCCGGCGGCCCCGCGGGCGCGGAACTCGGCTTCTCGTTGATGATCGGCGGCCCCAAGTGGGCCTACGAGGCGATGACGCCCGTCTTCGACGCCGTCGCGACCGGCTCTGCGGGTCACGACCGGATGGGAGCGAGCGGCTCGGGCCACTACGTGAAGATGATCCACAACGGCGTCGAGTACGCGCTGATGCAGGCCTACGGCGAGGGCTTCGAGTTGCTCGCGAACGGCCGCTACGACCTCGACCTCGAATCCGTCGCGCGGACCTGGAACAACGGCGCGGTCATCCGCTCGTGGCTGCTCGAACTCTGCGAGGAGGCCTTCGCCGAGGAGGGCAACGAACTCGGCGACGTCGCCGATCACGTCGCCGGCGGCTCGACGGGGACGTGGACCGTCCAAGAGGCGCTCGAACAGGAGGTCCCGGTGCCGCTGATCTATCAGGCGCTCGCCGAGCGGTTCGGCAGCCGCGCCGAGGGGGGGCGCTTCGGCCGCCGACTCGCGAATCGCCTGCGCTATGGCTTCGGTCGCCACGAGGTCGAACGCCGCGACGAGTAGGCGGCCGTTGTCGGCCTCGTGGCGACCGGCGACGGACCACGTGCGACGAGGCTCTCTCCCCGACGACGGCCGACCGAGGACACGGGTGGGAATGGAAGGGGGCTTCCGAAGTCGTCCCGTTTCAGGCCGTAACCGTACCGCTACGAGTAACGCAGTACGGCCGCGGCAATCACAATTTCCTTAACCCCCGACTCCGTAGCCGCCGATAATGGTCGAAATCAACTTCGTGGGGCTGGGTCTCGGGGTAGCCCTCACGCTCCTCGCGGTGTCGCTGCACTACGCGCGCGGCACCGGGTGGGCACCCACCGGTGATATCTCCCAAGAGGTGCTCGAACGCCGAGCACGCACCGTCCCGGAAACGGACTTCCCCGAACCGATGAACCGCTCCATCGGTGGCGGTGGCGTCGCAGCGGGCGCGGTCACCGGCGGCGAGGAAGGTGCCGAACTCGAAGAGGGCGGCGACGCCGACGATTCGAGTCCCGCCGACATCCCCGAGGACGAAATCGAGTACTTCGACGTCGAGTTCGTCAAGCAGGGCGAGACGATCGAACTCGCGAACAACGAGACCGTCCTCGAACAGGGCGAAGAGCACGGGTGGGACCTCCCGTACGCCTGCCGTGAGGGCCAGTGCGTCTCCTGTGCGGGGCAGATCACCTCCGGCGGCAACGCCGAGGACTACGTCGTCCACGACAACCAGCAGATGCTCGACGACACCGAACTCGACGAGGGCTACACGCTGACCTGCGTCGCCTACCCCCGCGCGGACTTCACAATCGAAACCGGCGAAGCGCCCTGAGACGAGCGGTATTTGGCTTTTTCGGCCGGTTCACAATCGTTATACGATCGGCCGGTCTACGCGTGTTCGAGGGCCCGTAGCTCAGTGGACAGAGTCCCTGGTTCCGGACCAGGATGTCGCGGGTTCAAATCCCGTCGGGTCCGTTCGATTTCTGAACGGAGTAGAGTCAACAGACTGCGTAGACCCATTTATAAGCGACGTACTCATCGCGGATGTGAGTCCGTTCGACGAACGAACGCGGGTCAGTGCTGTCGTGTGATTCACCAAGATCTAAGTTGCAGTAGATATACATAAATTTTCGGCTCAAGATATCGCAGTTTTCACTTGGCTATTATCCCGGCTAAGGTATTGTTTGGAACTGTCCTTGATAGTCACGTCACGGAACCGCCGAAAGTTCAAGAGAGTAGACCATCGAAATGGTAACAATGGCCCCAACTCAAATCACTCGCTCGGATATCTTGGAGTGGAACTCTCTAGAGGCAATCTCGCAGTCGTTCGTTAAGAGGGGACTTGAGATCGAAGAGGATTCTCCCCAGAACAGCATCTCACTCCGTTTTAATGATGAAACTGAATTCTTGTTAGTATCGATAGAGAAAGATGAAGGGAAGGCTGAAATCGCAGAAATATTGGAAGAGAGTTCCGGAAAGTATCCGAATATACTGGTAGCAAACGCTGGGTATAGAAGGTTTGATATTTTCTCAAGAAGCGATGCTGCCCCCACATATGGACAGTTGAATTTTGATCATTTCGGCTTCGATATGCAGGAAGTTGCTGAGGAAGGAACTGGCTCACGAACGTTGATCGAGCGGCTTAATCGAATTGAAGGATACGATGGCGAGTCTCTCAATCGGATCTATTCTGATTTGGACGTGGTTGAGGAATTCACAAAAGAATATCAATCCGTTATAGAAGAGTTCACAAGCCAAATCTCTGTCCCTGGAACTCTTGATCTAGACTCTCGGCGTCATTATGCGCAACGCTCGCTTAACCGGGTTATATACTTGTATCTCCTCCAGCAAATGGGGGTTCTTGACGAAAAACATCTTGAGGACAAACATGGACAAATATCGTACTCGGGACGAAATGTCTTTGATGAGTTCTATTCGCCGTTGTTCCGTGGTGAATTACCCTCTGATACGACTCCGTCAGTAGAACCCTTCCTTGATAATTTCCTCTTCGAGAAGGGGCCAATCGAGGAGGAACATCCACAAATCCGTCCGGCTGCTTCTACTAAAAAAGTAAACGAGCTATTTGAGAATGTTCTTACGTTCCTTGATGAATGGGACTGGCACATCGCTAGGGAGTATAATCTCAGACGCACTACGTGGATAACGCCCCGGGTCATTGGCTATGCTTTGGAGCGGTATATCAATAAGCAAGGAAGTGGCACATACCACACACCAGAGCGTCTTGCTCAGTTTGTAGTGCAAGAATCGGTTGAAAAGAATCTCCTTACAAAATTCAATATCACAATCAATGGCGAATATGACTCGATAGAGCAGGTATTCGAAGAAGGAACCACAGAACAAATCGAATATTTGTACTTTGATGTTTTATCGGACTTTCATATTGTCGATCCTGCAGTTGGAAGCGGTTCGTTCGTTGAACGAGGGCTTGATTTGCTCTCGGATATTTACATAGAGTGTTTTGACATACTCGAATCAGGTGATTCCTCTAGAACTGACGAACTCCCGGACTATCAATCCAATATTGATAGAATTCTTTTGGCAAAAGAGGTAGCAACCCGCCGGAATCTACACGGCGTAGATCTGAACCCAGTGGCTAAGGAACTAACCCAGTTTCGACTCAACCTTTCGCTTTTATCAGCTGTCACTGATCAGGAACAACTTCAATCACGCTCTCTACAACTCCAGTCTGAGCTTAATTTCTGGAGGGGGAACAGTCTAATTGGGTTTGTAGATCCAGGAGAGGCTGTCACGGAGGATTTTCAGACGCGGCTAACTACAGATCATCAGAATTATGCTAATCTTCGTCAGTCACTGGCAGATTATCGTGAAGGAGTGTCAACCGATTCGAGTCAGATCACACGAATAGAATCGATGTTATCTGAGTTAGAAGGGAGCGTTGATCAGGACTTCCAGAACCAGCTTTCTGAAATGGTCTCCCAGGAATTCTCAGACGAAGATATGCAGGATACGTTTCACCCTTTCCACTGGTACCTTGTCTTCCCCGACATCATCGCAGGAGGTGGGTTCGATGTAGTAGTCAGCAATCCACCTTGGTTAGACCTCAGAGAAACAATTAGCGGGTCTTCTACCGGTACTGGTGGTACGACAGAAATCGAACACCAACAGGAATATTTCCATAAGAGTGGATCGTATCAGCTTCAGGGAAACCAATCCAAGAATTTGAGTTCCCTGTTCATAGAAAGAGCACAAGCAATTGTAGATGACGAAGGTGTCGTCTCGATGTTAATCCCAGATGAGATATTCTCTGGCACAAATCACACCACTCTGCGTGATTATCTTCTCAGGAATACAAAGGTTGATTACGCTATTGGGTTCGAAAATCATGGTATTTTTCCAGATCTCCATCGGCAGCTTCGGTTTGGTCTCCTCCAATTTCAAAGTTCAGAGGAAACAGGTGTAATCAAGACGAAATTCCGTCAGACAACTTTAGATATCCTCGATTCACCCTCTGATTCACTTCTGGAGATCTCTCCTGAGACAATCAGAGAATACTCTCCAAATCGGTTCTCTTTCCCGGCGGTAGAAAGGGAAAATGACCTTCAGAGCCTGCGAAAGATCGTCCAGCATAGATCTTTATCAGATGACTTGGGCTGGGATATTGAAACGTTTAGAGGGCTGAATCAAGCACGAGAAGCGGAGTATCTGTTTGAAAAAGAAGAGTATGGATCTTACCCAATCTACGGTGGCCGAAATATCTATCAATTCGTCCACGACCGCACCTTCTTCGATTTAGACGGCCCTTCATACTGGGGCGTTAGTGAAGATGAGGATAAACCAAGTGCTAAGACGCGAATACGAGAACGCGAGCTCCGCGAACTAGAGAGGCGATTTGCTGACGTTATAGTTGACTCTCCGGAGGTATCCTTTGGGGATGGTACGACACTTGATCAAAACGAGGTTCCGATGCCGTTTGATGAATATCGTATTGCTTACCGTGATGTTGCCAGTTCACACAATGAGCGGACCGTTATCGCGTCGGTAATTCCTCCGGATGTCGTGTGTCTAAATACATTACATACGATCCATCCGTATGACTGGCGTCGCCAAGAGCATCAGATAGGTACCACGACACCAGACAGCCTCTTCAGGTCGACGTACCACCCCAAGGAGCTCTTTTGTCTTCTGGGTTTTCTAAACAGTATTCCATTCGATTACCTGATACGAACAAAAGTAGAAACCCATCTCTCTGACTACCTCATTAAGGAATCCCAAGTACCTCGACTAACGAATAATACTCCTTGGTTTGACCTCATTTGGGAATCCGCTGCTCAGCTCAATTGTTATGGTGACTCCTTTGCCTCGCTTAGGGACGATCTCAATATCACTCCCCTATATGATGAGGCTGAGCGAAGAACCACACAGGCTATAATCGACGCTTCCGTCTTCCGAGCCTATGGATTCAAAGATAGTGATATTGTTAGGTCCGTCATAGATTCGTTCCAAATGGTGCGGTCCCCTCGTGTTATGGATGACAGATATATGGATGAAGTTCTCGATCAATTTGAGGGCTTAGGGAGGAGAGAACTATGAGCGGAAACGGGCTCACCGTAAACGAGTGTGTTGAGCGGGCAATTCTACAACTTCCAGAGGGTGATGAACCAGTCGTCAGTGATGGAACCGACGAATATGCACTTCTTCTTCGCCGACTTTGTTCTGAGGTTCGGAAATGGGAGCAGGTTGACGAACAGCTTGAAGAAGAACACTTGGAACTTCTTATTCACCAATCATTGAATGAAGCAAATCAGGATAATGAGAATGTCACTGGCGCATTTCAGAAAGAACTACGAACTACACTTTCTTCCACTCCAACGAGACGGTTCCGAATTGTGTTCCCTCTCAACATTCGAGAGAGAGGGAATGAAACCGCACCACGGACTATCAGTGCTAACACAACAACAATCCGAAAGCTCGAGGAGGATCAGTGGGATGAGCTAAATGAAGAAGCGAAGAACCCCTCGGAGACAATCAATAATAACCAATCTTACAATGAATTTATTCAGGATTCTTCAGAGAGACTTATTTCCAGCCGCCACAATGTTTTCTATGAGTTCGAAACTAAAGCTCGCGACAGTAAGATTGCGATCTCTTTGCTGAGCCAGGACCTAGACATCATTCTCGGGAAGCTCAATTTCACTGCAATAGACTCGAGTTTGGATCAGACCGCGTTAGAAGAGCTTCGTTCCTTGGATCGGACGTTACCTGAAGCGTTTGTACGGCCCGGCGTTTATCTTGTGATGGAGGAAGGCGAGTATTACGACTATCATATCGGCGCACGCTACGAATCATACAGTGGACTCCGCTTACCACGAGGTTTTGGGTCTGATTTTGACTCTCTACGGCAGTTCCCTATGGAAGCAGCCACTGAAGAGGTCGATTCCAATATTGCAGATGCGTTTAGGGCTCTCCAATCAGGGCTGACAGCAACAACTAATGAGAATGCATTTCTCTATTATTGGCGCGGCCTCGAAGAGATTACCCTCCATAACCGTGGAGCGAAATCTAAGGAAGCATTAGAGCGGACTCTCCCCTTAGTTTATGATGAGTTCGATCTCGAAATACTCGAATCAATAACGGAAGACCTGGCCGAAAAAAGGAATGAAATCGTTCACTCTGGAATTGAGTCCCCAGTGTATGTTCGTGATGTGAACCTGCTGCGACAATTGCTATTCTTATCCATCGAGAGGATGCTCTCACTGCGTAGAGGCAAATACAGTCGGAGGGAAATTCTAGGTGTTCTGAAACGCGGTCTCAATGACAAAGGTCAACTTAAAATGGCTGAAAAGGGCGTGAAAGAAGAAAGGGCGGAAAAGGATAGTATTCTTGAAGAAATTGAAGGAGCTCGACGTTGGAAAAAAGAGAGGTATCCTACCGGACCAGTAGAGAAGGCCCAGCAAACTAATTAGACGAACTACATACTGGTGATGGGACAGCTAACACGGTCACGCTATCGGATTTATAAGGAAACTCCGCGACCACCGGTTTCGACCAATTATATCGAGCTGAATCATCCGTTCGGGGTCCGCTGACTCGGTACCCTTGTCCTCTTCGACTCCAAGGCTACTACTTCAGTGGTATCAACAATCACCTATGCAAGAGCGAGGATAGAAACTGCTCACAACCGATTAAATTGGCTCCTTCTGAGGGAAACTTCGTGAAGGTACTCCGACGCGCGAAGAGCTTCAACCAGTTCCGTGAGTCGGGGGGCGGTCTCATCACGGAATATCACTCCTAGCTCCAGATTTCCCCCGAGACCCTTATGAGTCAGGTTTGCTGTACCTAGATATGCCCTGACGCCATCTGCAATAACGACCTTCGCATGGAACGTAGTCCATGTGGAGTCATCGATGTACTCGTAAGTTGTTACTTGAGGAGCGAGACGGTCATCGTTTAGTACGGCACGGACGAATTCGCGGTTATAGTCCTCGTCGCCGTAGGTGAGGTACCGCGTGATGAGCGTGATATCCGCCCCGTTGTCAGCCGCCGTGACGAGGGCGGGGCGGAGACGGTTATACGCGTCTTCGCTAAGGAAGGGACTCATCAACACGAGGGTATCCTCGGCAGAACGAATGAGTTCAAGTATGTTGCCGTGAAGGGCTTCGAACATCCAAGCATCGAGTGCGTCGTCATCAGGGATTGTGGCGACAATAGTGTTCTCAGGCTCGGGGGCCTGTGCGGCCAGCAGTCGTGCCCCGGTGAAGGCCGAACGTAGAGCGGGCTCGTTTATATGATCCTTTGTGACGATATTTTCCACAGCGAGTTGGTAGACAATATTCTCAGACTCGGTCGTTGAGAGATTGCAGTGGGTGGTGTCTTGGAGCGACTCGGGCGTCACGTCGCCGTCGCCGTGGTAGAGGTATTCGAGGCTTGCTCGCACGCTGTCAAGATGTGCCGGGGAGACGGACTGATTAATTATTCTGGCCGTTTCGAGCAGTGCGTCAGCATCGGGATCGAGGTGATTTGTGGGCATATGTAGTAATGAGATACAGAGATTCAATAGTCACTGACGGTAAATACCGGTGGATCGGTGAAAGTAGAGATCATCTCTTCTCCCTCGCTGGCGGAGAGAGCTATGCGCCTCCGTTGAGCGAGATGTCTTTGTATCCCGTCAGATCACGCCCATCGAAGTTTCCGCCGTAGAACGTGCCGCGACCTAGGTTGTGGTTTGCGTTCTCGGTACTGATGGCGGCGAGGTACAAGCAGTCCTCGCAGGCCCCATTTTCATCGTGTAGGCACACTGGGTCATATGAGCAGTCGTACAGTTCGTCGAGGTGTTCACTGAAATCGTCGAACTGCTCCTCGAATAGCGTCCACAGTGAGCCGAGCGCGAAGTCAGTGTCGGGGCGTTTGTAGACGATGAAGCTCATCGTGCGGGGCATCAGGTGTTCCACGAGAGACTCGCGCTGGTGCCCTGCTAGTGCCCCCATTCCGTTGATGAACAGGTGCGCCGTGGTGTTCAGAAGCGTGTAGCAGTGACGGGTAACACACTCAGACGTGCCAGCCGGGGCATCGTCGTGGAGCGCTTCGTAGCGTCCCGGAGGGTTGATATTGGCAATGAACCAGCGTCGCATCGCCTCCTCATCATCGGTGTCGGGCATCGTGACAGTTGCGGAGAGTCCGCTGGGAGCGTCGAACAGGTCGTTCTCGTCGAGCCACACAAGCACCTTTTCGAGGTCGAACTGGACGAGTACCGCCTCAGCGTCGTTCGTCTGGGCGAATATTTGAGGTGCGGAGTAGTCTCCCGTACGGAACAGGTTCAGTTCGACAGGACGTTCGTTCTTGTCTCCATCGCTACCATCCTCTCCACTCTCGTCACTGTTCTCTCCACGTCGGCCCTCCTCCTCGGTGTCGCCCCCGGCTGGATTCCGGTTCTCACCGGGTGGATTCGGAGCAGTGCGTGTATACCCGTATGTGGCAGCAGTAATAGGAAAGTCCTTGATGAGTCGCACCTCCGCGAAGTTCAGTTCTTCGCGGACTTGGTTGTACTTGCGTACCTTCGGGAGCGAGAGATGGGTTTCGTTAGCGTCGTTATCCACCATCTCCTGATACGAGACAGATTCGATGCCGCTAGCAGGTGCATACTCGGGACTGACGACGCTCAGGAACTCATACAATTCCTCTGCAAGACTCGTTCGAGGCTCGTCGTCGAAGGTAGTTTGAAGCCAGTCTTCTGTCTCTTCGCGGTGTTCCTGTACATCTATCATAAGACGGGATTTCGCCTTCTCTATTGCTTCTTGGGCCTCTTCCTCATCTGCACTCAGCAGGGCCGCGCCACCCCCCAAGATGTCGTTCGCAACCTGTCGCTTCTCATGTTCAGACGGTTCAGCGTCCTCGTCACCGAGGAGGTAGTCGGAGACGATACGGGCCTGATAGTGTTCACTGGAGTGGAGATCGTCAAGTTGCGGCTGGACGTTTATCAGGTTCTTGACCTGAGGGTAGAACGCGCTACTGGAGGTGTGGTTCATTACCTCCATATCTTGGTTATCGCAGTCACCGTTCGGGCAATAAACAGGCGTTGCGTAGAACGACTTGGTGGCACATAAGCTGGGATTGACGGCACACTGCCAGTGCCACGAGCCCATCTGGGTCGTAGGGCGGTTGAACTGCATCCCCGCGCCACAGCACTCTGGGACGTTGAGTTCGTCTATCGCACCGCACTCGCAGACAGCGACGAACGGCAACTGATCGCGGTCTGAGAGCTGTTCACCGCAGTTCGGATTCTGGCAGACCGCAAGCCCCCTAGCGTCGTTGGCTTCACTAGCCATCGCGTCCATATCATCGCGTGAGTACTTTGTGACTGATCCGCAGTCATCGCACTCAAATGTGAGCGGGTAGACGAGGTAGTTCGCCCACCCGGGCTTCACAAGCTCCGTGTTCGCGTACGTGAGGTCGTCGCGGATTGACTCGGCGTTGGGCCACTTCGAGACGTGGCGGTGGATACGACTGATGAGATAGCTCTTCGGTAGGTCAAGCTCCACTTTCTGCCCGTATTCGTTGAGTTCGGGCGATAACCCTGCGATGCGTCCGCTGAGGTTGTTATGCGCGTGGTTGAAGGTATTCCACGGCAGGTAGTCATAAATGAACTTCGACTGGGACCGTTCCATCGTCTTGTTGTCGGACATCCTATTGTATTTCCTTAATGAGTCAAATTCAGGCGCGGGTGAGAGCCTCGATGAATTCCTCGTGATAGTCGTTGTTGGTGATTTTTGCACTCTTCCCGATGTCGCGGAGACTTATCATCGGTCCCTCATCACCGGGGAACTCCGGTGTGTCCATCTCGGTGTCGAGCTTATTGTTCCACTCGCGCCAGATTCGATCGAGACGGCTGGGCTGGCCCGCGTGCCCTTCGATGACCTGCTCGCGGAAGTACTGGTTTGTGTATAGCCCTGAGTTGCCGTCCGCGTCCACGGGCATATAGTCGATATACGTCGGTTTATCCCGCAGGACATAGGCATCTGTGAGCAGCTCAGCTAGAGCGTTCTTCGTGAGTTCGGGGAAGTCCGCGTCGTTGTTCATCATTTCGTAGAGATGGTTCGCGGATTGAACGTTCGCCCGCTTTGTCTTCCCGTTGGCTGTGATAGTGATGGGATCGCCGCTAGCGTCCGTCTTCCGGTACATCAGCGGGCGGTAGTACTGGATAAGGATGGCCATCAGGATACCGGGGAACGTCTTTTCGACGGCGAACTTCGCCCAGCGGTCGATAGGCACCGGCTCCACGGTACGCGACAAGTACTCGTGGAGCTTCTCGAAGTACTTGTAGCGGTGGCGGTCACGCTTGTCGAACGGGCGGAACACGTCCAGCACATGGCCAGGGACCCCCTCTTGCCGCCCGACGCGCGAGGACGCTTGGATGTACTGGAATGTCTGGCTCGGGTAGCCGAAGAACAGCATAAAGTTGAAGCGGTCAACGTCGATGCCGTGGCCGACGAACGACGTGGCGGGGACCGTGTCGATGCGCTCATCAAACGAGTAGTCCGCAAACTCGCCCTCACGTTCTAGACGCGGGAGCGTGTCGTCATCACGGGTATCCGCCGTTAACTGCCGAGCTTCCAGCGGTGGCGTGTACCCATCCTCACGCATCTCGTCGTTGATCTGCTTGCGGATGTTCTTCCGATAGGTGTCCTTCTCGCGCTTGTTTGTGAAGTACACCAGTGAGGTCTCGTAGGCGTCCAACACGCTCGCGACCGTATCGTCAAGATCGTTGATGTCCGTCGGATCGAGACCAGCGTGCAACGCCACCATCTCCGGCTGTTCGTCGTAGTAGTCACGGATGACCTCGTGGTAGATCTTCACGAGGTCTAGCACTGCGTACAGGTGGGTGCGGTTGTTTGGTGTAAGTCCGTGGTACTCCCGCTCAACATCACTCTCGGAAAGTTCGCCGTAGAACGTTTCCCCGAGATCGGGCCCCTCCTCGGGGAATCGCGTCGCCTCCACCTGGAACAGATTGCGAATCTGCCGCTCGTACTCCGCGATGGTCGCTGTCGAGGTCAGGACTTTCGGCGTTACGTCGTACAGCTTCTCGCACAGTGAGAGGTACATCGTCTCGTAGTGGCTGGCGAACGCGCCAAGTTCCTCATTGAGCAGGTGAACCTCGTCCACGAGGTGGAGCGTCGGCACAGGGTCGAAGTATTCCACCTCGTCGCGGCGGTTATGGTCGCGGACGCCTGGATCGATGTCGATGAACTCCTCAGAGTCGTTTTCGTAATCGCAGAGATGGTTCTCAGGACAACGCCCGGAGTATCCAATGCCGTGGGCGGGGCACTCCGTGGTGAAGTTGCCGAGTAGATTGGCGAACAGCGGCTGCATTCCCATTACCGCGATTTTGTCGAGCGATCCCAGCAGGATGCTCGGCGTGTAGCGGTAAATGTCGTGGTCGGTGACGTATATAGGAAGGCGGCCCACGCAGTCCTCGCTATCGGGAAGGGAACTCTCGGTACAGTAGTGGTAGACGCTGTTGGCCGTCTCGTCGTAGCGAACGTTCACGTTGCTCCCGCAGAGCGGGCACTCATCGAGATGCTTACAGTCCTCTTCGAGCTTCTCTTGGCTCGCGCGGTAGTCCTCGTCGAGGTCGTTGTTTTTCCCGATGTCGTTCGGAGAGTCGCGCGACCCGACGAAGTACCCAAGAGAGAACGGCTTTCCCTTGGCATCGAGGCCGCCATCGTCCTCAGGAGCACGACGGATTGCGTCGGCCTCCAGCATCGCCTCCATAAACCGCTGTTTCTGCTGGCGGGAGAGCAGGCGAAGCGGGAAGCGAATCCACGCGGTGACGCCATTTTCTTTCCCGCGCATCCGGTCGAAGAACAGGTTGAACAACACGAGGCCAAGGTATGCCTCGGTCTTGCCGCCGCCGGTAGGGAACCATAGCACCTCGGCCATATCATCGTACTGTGTCTCGTAACGCTCGAAACGTGGGTCGGGGTCGCGAGTGACGATGCTAGGGAGGTTTGAGACGATGAATACCAGTTGGAAGAGTCTCCACGAGTCGAAGTCATCAGCCTTCTCGTTATGGACGGTATTGTTGACGCGATTCATCATCTGAAACGCTCGGCGCACGTCCTCCTCATTGCGGAGCAGTTCGACACCCGCGTTAAACCGCGACATCTCTTCCTCGAAGTTATCGGCGGCGGCGACAAACTCGTCCATCTCGTCGGATTCCGCTCCGTACTCGCGCTCGAACTCTGCTTTCTTCGAACCACGCCACTCCCCCAGATAGTTGTCCATTCCCGAGGAGATATCTTCCAGCACTTCGATCGTGGTGACGCTAGAGCTGTCGCCAGCGAGTGCTTTGAATCGCGTATCGTGGTCGGTGTTGAACTCGAACTCGAAGACTGGCGCGCTCGGTGTGGCAGTGGTGCTGACGCGGAACCGTTGGGCATCCTCATCAAGCGCATCCACGGTCGTCGAGCAGTTGTGGCCCTTCGCCCAGATGAACTGGTCAAATCGGTAGTCGTCGGGGCCGAGGTTGAATTCGTACTTCTTGAGCGTCGCCTCTGTCGCGATTTTGGGGTTGAAGATATGCGGCTCATCTGCACCTGCCTCCTCTTCTTCCGCGCCGACAGGTTCATTCATTAACCGTAGGGCGACCTCATCGCCCCGATGCTCGATACCGAACGAGACGGCCCATCGGAAGTCGTCCGACGACACAGGGTTGAACGAATCGATGACTGTCTGGAACTCGTCCTCGTCGAGATCGTGGAGGTCGAGGGAGGAGTTCTCCCAATCCTCGGGGTCGACGGTATCCCGGGTAGCGAAAACGTCCTCGGTCGCTGCGTTTAGTGCCGTATCGACTTCGTCTCGAATGAGGCCCGTAATGCGTTCACGTTCATCAGCGGGTTGCGAGAGGTCGAGCGTCGTAGAGATCCGAATGTCAACGCGACGGTGAAAATCCTCATCGAGGCGGTAGAGGTCCTCTGTATCGATGTCTGTGTCATCTACGTCTTCAGGGGCTTCGTCGGTGTCAGCTTCTTGGAGCTTGGCGGCGCGTCGCGACCGGGAAACGATAGTCTGATACTCCTCGAAAGTGGGGTAGCTCGGGTAGTAGAGGTCGAACTCGATGTCGAGGGGATCGAGCATCGCCTCGTCGTTTGCGGGGCGGAAGTCCATCGTGAGGGCACTGGGCTTGATTTGCGAGACGAACTCCTCGGTATCGGTTACGCCGTGTGTGGGCGCGAGGTTCGAGACGTAGTACTTGCGTTTGGGTTCCTCAGAGACGCAATACGGCTGGTGTCGGCCTCGGGCCCGCGTGAGAGCGTCGTTCAGAATCGATGCGCCGATGGCATCATATGGGGTTGGGTCCGTCCGGTTTTGATTCCCCGATGACATTGGGAAATCGTTACTTTTGAGATGTCGCCCTACCTTCCTGGTTGGTTCCGTACTATCGTTCATTTGGGTACATTCTCCTTGGATCTCGTGGTGTTACAGCGGATGATTTCCTATTCATTAGCGGATGCCTCTATATTCGTAATTGTCTGGCGGTCTATATTCCGAGCAATATTTTTCACCATCTGCTCGTTGACATCACTGCCGAACGAGGAGGTTGTAGACGGATTATATTCTGCTTCCACAGCTCGCCGTACGTTCCGACCAATACGTCGGTGGAGTAGTCTGAGGTGCTTCATTGCTTTCCACACCTGCTCGTGGATTTGTTCGAGTAACGCGCCCTCTAAATCGGGACGAGCAAGGTGTAGGACTCGACGACAGTCGCCCTCGTCAAGCGGCCCCATATACCGCCCTTCGGACCACGCACGCACCGAGTGCCAACTTTCGATGTCGGACCCTCGTTCCTGGAGTTCATCGACTACATCCTCGTAGGACAGCCCCTCACGCTCCATCGCGTTATTCAGTGCCCGCCGCCAGTTGGCAACGAGTTCCTCGTCTTCACGAACAGCATCCCGTTTATGAGCAGAGTCCAGTAGTACGTCGTAGAGGTCGCCTGCCACGCTCTCGATGAGGAGTATCTCCTCACCTATATCGACCTTCTTGGCTGTCTTGCGCGATATCTTCGCCTCTTCTGGATCGTAAATGGTGACGATACTTTCTTCTGAGAATCGCCTTGAGGACCCATCAGTCAGCTCGAATATGAGTTCTTCACCGTCCGAAGCTGCTTCCTCGGATTCTTCCAAAGAGGACCCATCCGATCCGCCGAAATCTACTCCCCTCAGATAACCTTCTATATCGCTTTCCAACGTATCGATGTCGAAAACGTGGTCTTCAACGTCACCGACTGCACCTCCTTCACCGATGCTTTGGGTCTTATGAGTAGCGGTGATTTTTTTGGTGGCCTCCTGTGCGGCGGACTGCACATAGTTCGACCAGAGAGCCTGATAGATGAACGCTACCTGCTCCGAGGGCGGGAACTCGAACACGTAGTCATCGCGGTAGGGTGGATACAGGAACACATACCGGGTGTCAGGCATCGGAGTCACCTTGCCCCGTTCGATGATTTCGACGTTTTCTGGGATGGTATAGCCAGAGTCAGTAGCCGCCAATCTGAGAGCCTCCTTTGCTGGGGTGTTTTTGACGACGAAGCGTGAGTGCCCCTCGTCATCGCCCGCCCGTTGGATGGCGTCAAGGACAGTATTTTGTAACGCGTGTCGCCCGTTCAGGTATCCCTGTACCTCGTTAGCCTTCCGTGCGTAGTTGTTCAGAAGATTGCTCCCTCTCTCCACGTTCCCTGCGCGTCGCTCGAGACGCTCGATATATCCAGGTACGTCATCGTAGAACGCGTTGGACCCAACACTGCGTGACCAGTACTTAGGTTTGAATGGTTGTTTCAGCAGCCGGTTGAACACTCTGCCAACATCCACGTATGCGAGATCCCTCTTCTGGCACTTTTTTTTGAGTCCGATGAACTCGGGAATGTGATCACCAAGCCCCTCATCAGTCACCGGGAACTGAAGCACTTCGAGTCGTCCGCTCGATAGGATTCGTTCCTGTACGGTTAGCGAACTTTCCCCTTCGGCAGGGTCAGTCGTCGCCGCGTTCGCGAGCATTTCACCTGTCACGCGGATGGGCTCAGAACCTAACCGCTCTTGGGTGAGTTCGGCAGCTGGATTCATCTCCTCGGTATAGAATATCGCCGGTATATCGGGATTGGACTCGCAGAACTCCTCAATGTTGTCGAATCGCCGTTCGCTCCATTCTGGCTTCCGCAGGTCTATGAACAGCGCACCGAGCGGCACGTCGTGGTTCTCGATGTCGAAAACGAAGTTGTCCTTGGCTGTGTACACGTGCCACGATGCCGATTGTTCGGAGAGACTTCCGATTGATTCTCGGGGGATGAGTGGAGTCTTGTTGTCCTCTGCGGATACCGTGGTCTGAAAATGGAACTTATCAATCTCACTAAGATACCCACGTGACGATGCAGGGAACACCAGCATCGGCAGTTCCTCATTGCCGGGGATACGCGGATTTTGAGAATACGCGTACGAAGCTATGATAGCTACAGGAAGTGAGGTCGTCGGAAACGGGTTATGGATGAGGAGTGATTCCCTTCTATCGACTGCGCGAAGGGCCTTTTCAACGATGGCACACTCCGTCGTTCCAAGATGAAAGGCGGTTCCGTCGTTTTGAATTGTGCCCTGAAGAAATCCCCCCATAAAGACCCGTTGCCGAAAGGAATCGGCATATGATGTAATATCACTGACCCCCATATGACAGCGGTCATCGTTTGGGGACGAGATATATAAATTGTCGGCTAAACTGAATCTAATCGGAGACCGCTCCGTCAGCAAGTGACTGCTCTCTAGACTGTGTAGTTGGTGTGCCTAGTTCGATTGCAATCGCTTTTGCGACCTCACGGATGGCTGGGACTGGAACGGTGTTGCCGGTTAATTTCCGTGCCCTCGATTGGTTTCCACCATCCATCTCGAACCATTCCGGGAATCCTTGTAGTCGCAACAGTTCGCGAACAGTGGGGTGGCGCTGACCGTTGATAAGTATATAATTCCAGGAGGAAGACGCCCTAAGGGCGCTGGAGTAGGGACGAGGCTTAATTTGTCCAGCACGGTTCTCGTGCCAGACCGATGGCTCCGGCACTTCCGAAGGGTTCTCTATGGAGTTATAGCGGTCAGTGATTATTTTGTCACTTGCCTTGTACTTCTCATTCGGATCGTCTTCTAACAATTTAGCGAGAGCTTGTCGCTGCTCCTTTTCTGACTCCAGTGCATTAGCGCTCTCCTTCGGTATCTCGAACGCGTCCTCTTGCGGCGCAAGATCGTCTCGAAAGCCGACGATAATAAGTCTCTCTCGGTGTTGGGGGACTCCGAAATCGAGTGCGTTGAGTACCTCACTAAACACTGAATATCCCGCGCTTTCGAGCTCATCAACAACGGTTTCGTAAGCCTCTCCGTCGTTCACAAATCTAAGGTTTTTGACATTTTCAAGCATAAATGCCTTTGGTTGCTTGATGTTCAATATATCGGATATTTCATAGAATAGCATACCTCTCTCGTCTTTCAGTCCATCTTTCTTGCCGAATCGACTGAAAGAGGGACAAGGCCAGCACGCAAGTAAAATATCGTGGTTGGGAATTTCGTCCTCAATATGGTTGATATTACGAATATCTGTTTCAGTTGGGGCCTCCCCCCAGTTTCGTTCATACACTTCACGGGCATCTTCATCAATCTCGCAGGAATACACGCAGTCCCCACACGGCTCGAAGGCGATTCGTGTACCGCCTATTCCTGCGAAGAGATCAATAAAACGATATTTTCTCATAATTGAACTCCAGCATTCCGGCACTCAATTAATAGTTTGCACACACATCATCTTTATAAATATTCCCGGTTTGTCTCATCGGTTTTGGTTGGGGGTCTTCCAGTCGCGGAAACAAGAGTCGCAGTGCTATTTCATTAGGACTCTCTGCCGCTCGTCATAACTAAGAATCTCGTACATAGGTTACGGAGTAGTATCGCCTCGCAATCTCCTTTGACAACCAAGCGAATTGAGACGCCTGAATCCTACCGCGGACTGTCGTGACCGAGAGATATCCAGAGTCGATCTAAAACAGGTATCGATTCTTGGAGGACGCAGCATCAGGATAAGAATAAGACCCCGATTGAAGTCGAAAAGGTTCAAGATGGAAAGAAAACGGTACTAAAACAAGCTTTACGGAATCGCCAGTAACAGGCTGTTACACGTCAGATTCTCAGTCAATCGTTCGAGTTCAGGGGCCGATACTTGCTTTCTGAGATCTGTCTGTAACAGCCCGTTACCCGCTGATTTAGTGACGTGTCAGCACTGTATACCCTGATATCTTAGTATGCTTCAATTTTCGATAGAGTCATTCCAACAAATCACAGGAACCGAGAGGTCCGGTATTCTCAGGGTAACACATTCGAATAGGCCGTTTTCCTGAATACATCAGTTCCAGATATGCCGTTCGACGACCCCGTCGCCTTTCGAATCTCGTAGGTCACGTATTGGCGTAATCTCTAGTCCCCATAGTTGAGCACATCTTCCGGTCGTAAGGTGACAACAAAATCCCGTCTCGAATTTGAGTAGCCACGTGGATGAGTACAGCAAGCGTGTGATTTCACGAGATTGAGAACTACAATACCAACCTAACCAAACAAACGCACCTTAGAATTGGCAAATAATTTCGGCAATTCAATCCTTAATTAGTAGTCCAGTTGGGAATTGGATTATTTTTCTCGTCTACCTGCGCACGACATCTGTTCAAGAGGTATCTGGGTGGAAATTAGAGCCATCAAGGATCGTGAATCCGGAAAGGGAGTCGATATTTGATGAACATTAGTAATTAATTGGTGATTCCACCAATTCTCCGAAGTTGGTACCAACCCCCAATTAATTGGACAGTATATATACCCGGTTCACAACCGCCTTGTCGATGAGGTCCCGTAAATCGAAGGCATTCGCGACGCGGCTTCCCCCACACGACGCACAGCGTCTCGAACTGATAGTCGAGAAAACCGGAGAGACAGATTCCTCTGTCGTTCGACGTGCTATTCGGTACTACTTAGACGAAAACCCGGACGAAATTCCGGAGCTCTATCCGGCAGACTCGGGCGCACGATTCCTCGAAGAAATGCTGGAGGATCACCGTGCATAACGAAACGCCGACCGTCGTTCAGGAAGACGCGGAGAAGGTTCTCCGGGAACTACTCGATCAAGCCGACGAAGAGCGGGAGTCTATTGCGCCTGAACGAGCCAAGGACCTGTATCTCGACGATAAAAAGCGTGAACACCGGGACTCAACCGTGACGGCCCATCGCTCCCGACTGGGCTTCTTCGTCGAGTGGTGCGAGGAGCAGGGCATCGACGATATGACCGACCTCACGGCACGCGATCTTCACGAATATCGCGTGTGGCGTCGAGAGGAGATTAACGTCGTCAGTGAGAAGACCCAGATGGATACGCTTCGGACGTTCGTCAGGTGGTGCGAAACTATCGATGCCGTCCAGTCTGGGCTCTGGAAAAAGGTCAAGTCACCGGCTATCCCAGAAGGAGAAGACGCAGACGAGACGGTCATCCACATCGACCGCGCTCGGGAAGTTCTCAACTACCTTGAGAAGTACGAGTACGCCACGACGGAGCACATAACCTGGCTCGTACTGGTAGAAACGGGTATTCGAATGGGTGCCCTCCGAGCGCTCGATATCGAAGACTATCACTCCGAGGCGGAGAAACCTCACTTCGGTATCGTCCATCGGCCGAATACGTATACCCCAATAAAGAACGGCGTCAGCGGAGAGCGCCGAGTAGGACTGTCCTCATCGGCCTGTGAGGTGCTCGACGACTACCTCGCCGACCAACGCCCAGATGTGACGGACGAGTCGAACCGAGAGCCGCTACTTGCGACAAGCTATGGGCGGATCAGTAAGTCAACAATCCGGACGTATATCTACAAGTGGTCACGGCCTTGCGTGATCGGTTCCGATTGTCCTCACGGCCGCGACCCGACAGACTGCGAGGCAGCGAACAACATCGACCAAGCCCCAGGGTGCCCATCCAGCGTTACGCCGCATCCGATTCGCCGCGGCTACATCACGCACTTGCTACAGTCCGGTGTCCCAGTTGAAGTCGTCAGCGACCGCTGTAACGTATCGCCGGCTATCATCGACCAACACTACGACGTCCGGAGCGAGGAGGACAAGATGCACCAGCGGCAGGAAATTCTCGGCGAAGTATTCGACGAGGCGGCATCGTTCGACTGATGGAAAAAGACCGAATCTGAAAGAATATTCTCGTCGTAGGTGAGGGAATTCAGTCTGCTAATTTTATCAGTTTGTCAGAGCGACCGGAGCGAAAGTCGTTTTTCAAACTCCTGTTCAGTTTGCCTGCGGATCCGTGCTCGGACACCATCGCGGTCGGTCGCAAGTCCGAACTCGTCGTCGAGCTGCTCGAACCCGACTATGTCGAGTGTATCCTCAAGAAGGCCAACACGTCTGTCCTGCAACGCCTCGTACGTCCAGAGGGAATTGAAATAGTCGACCAAGGTCGGATCGATCTCATCGCGTTTTCCTCGCTGAACTTCACGGGACTGTTCGAGCAGATCCTCAAGTTTACTTCGGTCGACCACTCCCTCAGTTTCGGTGAAGTATCGGTTTGGATGGATACTCCGGAAGTCCTCACCAGTGTCGAAGTACTGGGGCATTTTTTCGGCGAGAGGTAGGTTGCTCGCCTTGATGTTATCGCTGTCACGGAGCAAGAGGAAGTTCCCGAGGTCGTTGACGAACCGCTGGGTGATGAACTCCTCAATACTGTCGCGACGTTGGCGCTCGTCTTCGCTGAGTTGCTCGTCGTCCCGGAGGTATAACTCGGTGTAGGTCCGAATCGCGTCAGCGATTTCGACCTCGTCGTCTTCTAGTTGGAAGAACTCGGTCAACCATATCGGGTTGTCGGCGTCGTGTATGAGGCTCTGAGGCAGGACGTGTTCGAGGTGGATGCTGCTCATATTCAGACGGCGTTCGACGTACATACCGTCCTCACGGAAGTGCTCGTTCGCTATTTTGCCGAATAAGAGCTTCGCGTTCTGAGGGTTCCACGCCTGCGCTTGAGTGACGATATCCACAAATCGGTCAGAGAACATCGACGGATTCGACGACCGCATCTCGTCGATCAGATGACGGCACGAGTCTTTGTATACGCTCTCGCTGTCTTCCTTCTCGGGTGATAGCGAAAATCTGTGGACGGTTTCTATGAAAATCTCTTGGAAGATGTTTGGATCCTCACCGACGAGGAGCCGTCTGAAGTTGAGTTTCTCGACCGTGTCGAGCACATCGTAGAACTGTTCGCCGCTCGCGTTCGAGTCCGTCACCGTGTGGTGGTAGAGCGCCAAAATGAACGGACGCCACTGGTTCATCTGCTGGTCGTTTAGACGGACCAGCACCTCGTGGCACTTCTCGTGTGCCTCTGCAAGAGCGAGGTCTGTGGGCTCCAGTGCTGAATTTGTGATGTCCTTGTAGTACTGAACAAGGTCGTGGGCGTGGTCGAGGAAATCTCGGGCGTCGTCAAGATATCGCAATCGCGGACGGACGTCGGATTCGAGATTACGTGTCGCAAATGCGTTGGTGAGTTCTGCACTAGCTTCTCCCACGGTCTCGATCTCGGGATCAACGATGCTGAGATAGACGGAGAGATAATCGTCGATCTGATCTTCATCTGTGGCGAATGCGACCACGATATCTTCCCACTTGTCTACGTACTCCTGACGATCGTCAGCATCGAAGAACGCGTTCACGACTGCCGCTCGGATGCGGTCGATCTTCGTGAGTTCGAGCCCGCGGTCGTTGAGGATCTCGAAAATCTGCATCCGGAAATCGGGTGCTGCGTTCCGGATGATGAACTCGCCAACGTGGTACGAGTTCTGGATGTAGTGACTGAGGTTAATTAGCGCGAGCGCCTTGCTGTCGGTGTTGTTTGCCGCAGCGACGACCTCCTCAATACGGTCTTTATAGAAATTGTAAGCGTCGAGTAACCGCCAGTTCGAGTCGTAAACCGGTATGAAGCTCGAAAACGACGTATCAGGAGCTTTTTCTTCGACAGTTTGGTCGCTAATCCGGAACGCCTCGGCGAGGTCCGAAATTCGCGTCGCATCACCGCGGCGACCGTCAACGTATTCACGTTCATCTGAACAGAGATATTCCAGCCGAGTTTCGGGCCCCAGCATAAGCGCCTCGAAGAAGCCTAGATCTGCATCGTCGTCATCGTCGTGTTTATTGAGCGATAAACGTGGAACATTCCCCTTGAGAGGGTTCTCGAAACGATAGAGGAGTGATTCGATCTGCTTGATGCTTCCGTCCACTAGCCGGCTGACTGTCTCCTGCTGGATCGATTCAGCATCGAGAGCACGGAGTTCCTCAAGGATTGAGAGTAAGAGGATATTGATCGACGTGAGTCGCTGTTGGCCGTCGATGATCTCGTGTGTGTTGCTGTCTTTGTCGACCGCGAAGTACATCGAGCTGAAGAATACGTCGGAGACATCTGAGTCTTCGACGAGATCTGCCTCCACGAACTGTTGAAGGTCAGACCACAGTTGTCGATGATGCTTCTCCTTCCACGAGAACAGCCGCTGGTATTCCGGGACGTTAAACCTCCGGTCTGAGAGAACGTCTTCTAATGTCCTCTTTTCCATCTCGAAATTCTCGCCTGCGATTTGCTGCATCGCAACGTGGTCTGCGACCGCTGTGATGTCTAGGTCAACGTGGTCGTAGTCGATATAGGTATCGTAGAGCGTTCGAGCATCATCAGCCATATCGGCCTGTCAACGAGGACGCACATAGTAGTGTCGTGAATCACTAGACACACAGACTAGAGGTGATAATAGTAGGGTGCGCGCAGTGAGAGTCTACGTATTTATCAGTGTGTTTTCGTGTTATAACATAATCCTCTTCGATGATAACGTCATACGGCGGTAACTTTGTATAGGATGGATGTCAATTCTCAACAAGGTAGCGTTATGACCGAAAGTTGTCCAAGTTGTGGTAAATCAGTTAAGCCAAAAGGAATTCGATGTCCAGATTGTCTCACTAAACTTCCCACACTATTACAGAATCAAGTTACAAAATACTATGAGGACAGTAGTATTAGTGATAGTGACCAACCACAATACCTCAAAGAAGAAACTTTTCAACGGAAGGTGAAGCAGGTCTATGACTATCTTGAGGATAGTGCAAAAGACGGAGAGGTAGTCACATATGGTGAAATTATGGATGAAGAGGGTATTCACCGGGCTCGAATCGCGTACGTCTTGGCCGCGATCAGTACAATAGAAGATGACGGCAGTCACCTACCTCTCTCCGCAATCGTTGTTAATAGCGGTACAAAGACACCGGGTACCGGATTCTTCGGATTATCTGAAGAGCTCAAAAACACCCCAGACGACTTGGAGGACTGGGCAGAAGAAGAGAAGCACCAATGGTGGGAATCAACGGTTGAAGAAGTTCACAAATTTTGGTCTACACAATAATTAGAGGCTCACAGCGATTATTGGTTGATGTTTGAGACCTCTATACTGAGAGACTCCTGCTCTTAGTGTGGGAAATATTCTATGTAATTCCTCTCCTAGATATTATCGAGGTACTTGCGTCGCTGTTCCATTTTCTCTTTCTTATTTCGCCGGTCGTAGTGCTTTTCGAGGACGTCTGAGCTCACATTGGCACGGTCACCGACGGCCGTCTCCGGGATATCACTGTTCAGATGGTTGGTAATGCTCCCGCGTCGAATCGCGTGCGGTCCCACACTCGACGGACACGTCGATGCCCTGTCGGAAACCATCGCTTCGCAGTCTTCAGGATCTCGACTGTGGGGGCACGCATCTCCCCGGCAACACGGCCGAGTAGCGCGGTAAACGTACTTTTGGATCGTGCTCAGGGCAATCCGTCCGTAACTAGTTGCAAGTAGGGGGCGACGCCCGTACTCGTCAGTGACGTCGGGCCGTTTGTTCCGGATCCAGTCGTCCAGTAGGAGACACTGGTCACCCGAAAGTGCGATCAGGCGCTCACCCCGGTTCCCGTTCTTTAGACGAGTGCCCGTATCAGGCCGATTGACGACTTCCAGGTACTGTTCTTCTGGATTGTAGTCTTCAACGTCCAGCGCGTGAGCCGCTCCCCGGCGCATCATCGTATGCCAGAGTAACGAGACAGTCACGTGCTGGATCGAGGCGTACTCGTACTTCTGGAGGTACTGAAGGATCTGCTCGGCCGCGTCGGACTCTAGCATTACGTCCTTGGCTTCATCCTCCGGGTTAACAGAGGGCGAACGGACCTTGAGGTAGAGCTCCGGATCGACTCCGTCGATCGTACCGAGCCACCGGACAAAGACCCGAAGCGTATCCATCTGACTCTTTTCGCTCGGAGGTGCAAGGTCGCCGGTGTTTCGTCGCCATAGGCGGAATTCGTGGAGTTTCCGCCCGGTCAGTTCATTCAGATTCTCGATGTCCTGTTCGTCGCACCACTCGGTGAAGAATTCGAGACGCGAGCGGTGAGATGAGAGCGTTGTGCTCGCCAGTTCGGTTTCTCTCTCGGTGAGGTACAGTTCTACCGCCGTTTCCGGGTCGATTGGTTCGAGAGTCATCGGTTGGTTGGCGGTGAACCACACGCGTCGGTCCGCGTTCGCGACGCGATCCGTTGAATTACCAATTTTTCCGACGGTTAGATGCTCTCCCGTCGGGTCCGTTCGATTTCGCTTCGCGAAATCTCACTCCCCCGACGTAGTCACGCTCGCTCGCGCTCACGGGAATCCCGTCGGGTCCATTTGTGAAGTTTACAGATGAACGGGGGAATCCAGATTCGTGGCAAACCCCGTCGTACCCGTTCTCAGTAGTTCCGTCACTCGATCACCGCCGTCTAACGCCCACGAAGTACGCCGGGTTTCGGCTCCACCGGCGTTCGAAGACTGTCCGGACCGCAAAGACGACCTCCCACCCGTCGGCGTCCCGGAACCGATTCCGAATTTCAGCGGGTGAGATGCCGTACAGCCGCGTTTCGTCGTCCCGAGCGTCACCGAACACACAGTACATCCCACCGCGCTGGATGACTTCCGCTAGGCCGTCGATGAAGCGGTCCCGTTCGCTGTCCCCGAGGACGTGGAACATCGCCGAATCGACGACCGTCCGAAACGAGAACCCGGCGTCTTTGAGCCCGCGGAGGTTCAGTGCGTCCCAAATCAAGAAGTGAGCGGGGACCCGTCGCCAGCGCGCTTTCTCGGCGGCCTGCCGAATAGCGAGTCCCGAGAGGTCGATACCGAGGACATCGTACCCCTGCCGAGCGAGAAAAAGTGCGAGTTCACCGGTGCCACAACCGACATCGAGAACGGGCCCGCGGACGAGTCCGGCCTCGACGAGGTTCACGAAGGCCCGCTGTGGCCGACCGATGTCCCAGTTCGGGACGCCCGCGTATGCCGCATCGTACACGTGAGCGATGGGCCGCTCCGGTGGGAACTCAGTCGTCACTGTCTATCCACTACCGTCGATGAGTTCATACGGATCCGTTAGCGAAGCGGTCACGTAGTAATTCCGCCGCGAACGCTGTGTGTGGCTCGCTCCTCCGTGGAGTGCACGGGGGAATGAATACGCCTGGTGACTGGCCAGTATAGTAGCATTTGCAAGTCTTCACTCACTCGACCGCACGACTGCGTCCGATCGGATGAGCAATCAGTTGCAAATGCTACTATAGTACGGTCGAAGCCCCCCCGATGAGTCACCAATCACTCCAGCGCGGGAGGCGGTCTGGGTCGTCTTCATCACGCTGTCGGAGTGAGTCTTGTCGACATCGAGCCCGGTCGAGGAAATCCTGTGGGAGCGACTCGATATCGCCCGCTTGGACGCGCCAGAAGTTGGCGTACAACCCGTCCGCGGCGAGCAGTTCGTCGTGAGTCCCGTATTCGACGAGTCGCCCGTCGTCTAAGACGAGGATCCGGTCGGCACGGCGCACTGTCGAAAGGCGGTGTGCGATGACGAACGTCGTGCGATCGCGGGCGAACTCGGCGAGGCTTTGCTGGATGAGCGCTTCGGTCTCGGTGTCGACGTGGCTGGTTGCCTCGTCTAAGACGAGTATCTCGGGATCTTTGAGAATCGTTCGAGCGATGGCGACCCGTTGTCGCTGCCCGCCTGAGAGTTTGACCCCGCGCTCACCGACCAGCGTGTCATACCCGTTGGGAAGGTTTTCGATGAACTCGTGCGCTCGGGCGCGCCGGGCGGCCTGCCGGATTTCGTCGTCGGTGGCCTCGAAGCTGCCGTATCTGATGTTTTCAGACACCGTACCGTAGAACAGCATCGGCTCTTGACTGACGTACCCGAGGGCCCGTCGAAGACTTTCGAGCTGGACGGTATGGACCGCTTGGCCGTCAATGCGGATCGATCCCTCGTCGACGTCGTAAAGCCGTGGGAGCAGTTTCAGGAGGGTCGATTTGCCAGCTCCGGTGGGGCCAACGATTCCGATTGTTTCGCCACCCTCAGCGGTGAACGACACCTCCGAGATGATTTCGTCGTCGCCGTACCCAAACGAGACGGCGTCGTACTCGACACGGCCATCGGTAACTGTAAGCGGATCAGCATCGGTGACGTCGCGTACGGACGGCTCTAGTCGTAGTAGTCGTGAAACCCGCGTGCCTGCGGCTTTCGCGCGCTCGTAATCATCGACGACGCTTCCGAACTGAATAATGGGCCAGACGTACTGCTGCGCGTAGATGACGAACGTAATGAATTCGCCGGGGGTCAAGGCGGCAGTCAATCCGAAGGGCGGCCCGGTGAGCACCCAAAACCCACCGACGAGGAACGTGAGCGCAAATCCAACGCCGGCGATGAGCGTCAATCCCGGGAAGTACGTGATCTGGATCCGAACGGCGTCGAGGTTCGCGTTCAAATACCCCCGTGATGCGGTTTCGACACGCCCCTCTTCGTACGCCTCCGCGTGCTCGGTTTTGATCGCTTCGATCCCGCTGATGTTGTTCTCGAACCGCGCGTTCAGATCGCTGATCTCCCCGCGGATTTGGAGGTATCGCGGTTCAATTACCCGTGTGAAAACCAGCGTGAACGCGGCCAAAAACGGGACTGGCAATAGCGTGACGAGAGCCAAAGGTTGGTTCAACGAAACGAGGATCGCCCCGATACCAACGAACGTGGCAGCGACCCAGAAAATCGAACTCAGCCCGTCTTCGAGAAACGTTTCTAACGCGTTCACGTCGTTGTTGAGAATGCTCATCAGCTCGCCGGTCCGCTGACCGGTGAAGTACGCGAGATCGAGTCGCTGCATTCGGGCGTACGCGTCGATTCGCAGCTCGTGTTGGATGCGTTGGGCAAAGACGCTCCAGCCCCAGTCTTCGAACCACGAGGCGACCGCACCGAGGACAGTCGCCGCGAGCAACAGGCCGATCGAGAACCAAAGCTGCTCCGCGGACGAAGCGGGAACCCACGACGCGGGGATTCCGGGGAGCCGATACGGTCGTTGGTTCAGGAAGATCGCGTCGACGGCGAGCCCGATGATGAACGCGGGGACGAGACCGAGAATCCGTCCGATGATCGTGTTACCGGCCCCGAGTAGGGCGAACCTGAGGTTCTTCCCGCTGTACCGGCCGTAGAGGTCCCAAACGGGGTTGCTCGTCGTGGAGGGCGATAGACCGTCATCAGCGTCGCTCGCCATACACAGTCATTCGGCGTAACACCACATCACTCTGTGGCGGTTCGCGAGTACTGTTTATAGTAGCGTTTGCAACTAATTGCTCATCCGACCGTACGACAGCGTGTGATCGCGTGAGTGAAGACTTGCAAACGCTACTATGGCTACGAGCGAAATCACCGGGAACGGTGCGGAGGATGACTCAAAATCCCCACCCGTAGGCAGTGTCTCTGCTAGCAATCGCGTATCTGAACAATGCCCTCCCAGCAGGGGCGTAATTATATTCCCCTCGACAGCGCATCTCCGACAGTGACCCTCCGAAACCGGGTAGAAACGACGCTCTGGAACCGCCACTCGAACCCCAAGAGCGGTTGGTCGCGGGTTCCGACCGGGGCCGTACTCGTCTACGCGCTCTACCGTCGGAACTGGCGATTACTCTTCGCTACACTCGTCTGGACGGTGGTGAACCCGATCCTCTTCAGTCCGCCCGATTCCGACGACGCGTGGATGACCCGGGCGGTCCTCGCCGAGCGGTGGTGGATCCGCGAGGAGAGTCGTCCGACCGTCGGTCTCGACTATCCGAACGTCTGTAACGCGGCGGGAGCGCTCGGCTTTTGCTACGCGCTGTACGCCGCATCTCGACGGCGACCGATCGGAGCCGTGGTCGGCACCGTCGCCTCGGTCAGTCTGAAGCTCTGGTGGCTCCGCGTACTGGTGCGACGCTACGACGCCGCCAGAGCGGAGTCGGCGTAGCGGCGACGAGGCACCGGTGCTGAAGTCCGAACGGCCGATCACTCGAACTCGACGCCGCGTATCTCGAATCGGGCTCCGCCCGAGGCGCTCTCGGTGACGACGACGCGCCAGTCGTGCTCCTCGACGACCTGTTCGACGATGTTCAGTCCGAATCCGGTTCCCTCCCGCGCGGTCGAGTATCCCATCTCGAACACCTCGTCGCGATCGTCGGCCGGGATGCCCGAACCGTCGTCCTCGACGTAGAAGCCCTCGCCGTCGTCCAGCACTCCGACGCGAATTGTGAGATCGCTACTATCGTGCTCTACGGCGTCCGTCTGAGCCTGCGAAGACGGGCTCGTGGAACCGTGTTCCACGGCGTCCTCCTGAGTTTGCGAAGGAGGGCTCGTAGAGCCGTGCTCTACGGCGTTGCGGAACAGGTTCTCGAAGAGCTGTTGAAGGCGGGTCCGGTCGGCGCGGACCGTCCCCTCGGTCGCCGCCTCGATGGTGGCGTCCGCGGTGGCGACGTTCCGCCAGCAGGTTCCGACGAAGCCCCCCAATTCGATCGGTTCCGGTTCGAGCGCGCGGGCCCCGCTCTGTGCGAGCGTCAGGAGGTCGTCGATCAGCTCGTTCATCCGCTCGTGCGTTCGCGCGACGTCCGAGAGGTGCTCGTTGTCACACTCCTCGCGGGCGAGTTCCAGTCGCCCCTGTGCAACGTTGAGGGGGTTCCGGAGATCGTGGCTCACGACCGACGCGAACTCGGCCAGCTGTCGTTCCCGTTTCTTCCGATCGGAGATGTCGCGCGCGATGCTCAACACCATCGTCTCCCCGTCGTAAGAGATCAAACTGGAGCTGATCTCGACGGGGATTCGGTCGCCGTCTTTCGTCACGTGAACCGTCTCGAAGACCTGCGTCGCGTCCGTCGGCACCTCTCGGATCAGTTCCGTGATCTTGCCGTCGTCGAGACCGTCGTCGATGTCGTGCGGCCCCATCGAGAGCAGTTCGTTTCGGGTGTACCCGAGCGTCTCCACGGCAGCGTCGTTGACCGCTTGGAACGTCTCGTCGAGGCCGATCACCCACGCGGAGTCGTTCATCCCGTGGAACAATTCGTCGGCCTGTCTGCGGGCCCGATCGAGATCGCGTTCCCGCGCTTTCTGTTCGGTGACGTCTTGGATTGCGCCGCGGAGCGTCACGACCTCCCCGTCTTCGACCGTCGGAACGCCCTGAACGCGAAGCCAACGGGTTTCGCCGTCCTGTCGGTTGAAACGGACCTCGACGTCGAAGGGTTCGCCTCGTTCGAGCGCGGTTTCCACCGCGTCGGCGACGAGTTCGCGATCCTCCCCGTGCGCGTCGAGGAGGTCCTCGAGCGAGGGCTCGAAGTCGTCGTCGACGCCGATCAGCGCGTAGAGGTTCTCGGTCCAAAAGACCTCGTCGGTGTCGGGATCGAGCTCCCAGCCGCCGACATCGGCGATACCCTCGGTTCGGTCGAGCAGTTCGTGCATCCGCTCGAATCGGCGTTCGCTCTCCCGACGGTCGGTTATCTCGCGAGTCACGCCCACAACTCCCTCGATGGTCCCGTCGACGACGAGCGGCGTCAACCGGTATTCGATAATCACCGAACCGTAGTCGGAGAACGTCAGTTCGGCCTCGCCGCGGAGCTCGTCGCGCTGGCCGCCGAGGAGTTCGCGGTAGGGATCTCCGTCTTCCGCGTCTCGGATGTCGGCGATGAGATCGCTCTTCCGACCTTCGAGCGCCTCGGGCGACGTTCCGTAGATCTCGCCGAGCGTCTCGTTGACGACCACGAACCGGCCGTCTTCGTCGTAGATACAGGCGGCCTCCTGCATCGTATTCACCATCCGCTCGTAGCGCCGCAGTTCCTCCTCGCGTTCGACCCGCGCTGAGATGTCCCGGGAGATGACGAGGAACCGCCGCTCCGGTCCCTCCGCGGGGATGCGAGTCAGATGAACTTTCACCGGGAAGCTCTCGCCGTCCACGCGGCGGAACGAGGTCCTGATTTCGAAGCGGTCGCCGACGTCCATTCCGTCCCATATTTCGCGGAGTTCCTCGGGGTCGCTCTCGCGATCGATTTCCCACACTTTCCTGCCGATCAACGCGTCTTTGGTCTGCCCGAAGACGTCGCAGAACCGTTGGTTCACCTCAACGATCGTTCCGTCGCCAGTGTGGGTATCGATCATATCCGGGGAGTTTTCCAGCAGCGCCTCCATTCGAGCCGACGTCCGTTCGAGGCGCGCTTCGCGCTCCTTCCGCTCTGTGATATCGGTGATGAACCCTTCGAGCGCGATCAGTTCGCTCCCGTCGTACACGCCGCGACCACGTTCCCACACCCACCGCGTGCGCCCGTCGCGAGTCCGGATCCGATAGGTGATCTCGAACGTGCGGTCCGTCGAGAGCCCCTCCTGAACGGCCGCCCACGTCTGTTCTCTGTCGTCGGGGTGGATGAGGTCCGCGCCCCACTTCACCTCGTTGCGCTCCAGTTCGTCTGCCACGTAGCCGGTGAGCGACTCGACTTCCCCTTCGACGGTTTCCATCGGCCACGTGGGTTCGTTCCGGCATCGGTAGACCATCCCCGGGAGCGTGTCGATGAGCGTCTCCAGCCGCCGGGTCCGTTCCGATAACAACTGACGAGACTGATGGGCATCGACGGCGTTGACGATACGGTTCGCGAGGAGTTCGTACTGTTCGGAGCCCATTCCCTTCTGAAGGTAGTCGGTCACACCGGCGGAGATCGCCTCGCTTGCGACCTCTTCGGACCCTTTTCCGGTGTAGAGGATGAACGGCAGGTTCGGGTGCGTCTCACGAACGGATTCGAGGAACTCGATGCCGCTGCGATCCGGCATATCGTAGTCGGAGACGACGCAGTCGACGTCGTGCTCGGAGAGGAGCGTTTGGCCCGCCTCGACGCTCGTCGCTGACCGGACCGAGAGCGTCGGCGCGACGCGTTCGAGGAAGGTCGCCGCCAGTTCGGCGAACGCGCCGTCGTCGTCGACGTGGAGGACGTCGATCGAATCAGCGGTGTCTGTCATACGAGCGCTCTTGTTGTCACCGAGTCGTCCGGCAATGACTTAAGCGATGGTAGTCGGATCTGACGCCCCTTCCCGAGCACTCGGACACTTCCTTGCCAAGAACTCGGACACCTGTCCCCGATAACCCATAGACCACCGTCGCGAGAGATTGGACCACGTTCTCAAAGTTAATTGGCCACCGGGCCGTAGGGCCTAGACGAGATCCAAGTTCGGGTTCACAAGGTCGACGCCGCCGACGCGTACGACCTCGACTATCGGCTCTTGGACAACCGGTTTCGGAAGCAGCCCCCGCCGTCGGTCAAGGCGATGCTCAAACAGCGGCTTCGGTGGATGTTCGGGACCATCGGCGACGATTACCTGCTCCCGTCGCAGTACCGACCGCCGCATCTCACGCGCGTCGTCGCGTGGATTTTCTCAGCCCGATCGAGGAGTTCGAGGTGATCGAGAAGGGATCTGTCGAGACGATCGAGCGACTCAACGCCGGGCTGGCCGACGACGAAATCTGCCATCACGACGGGACGGGGCGGCTCGTCCGCGACGCCGAGCAGCTTCGATATGCACGTCTTCGACGATTGAGCGCCGGACGTGGGGTCGCCTCTCCGTTTCGACGCCGGTCACTCGAACTGGTAGAAGACGACGCCGCAGCCCTCGCAGGCGAGCACCGGCGGCGGGTCCCCGTCGAGACCGGAGAGCGTGTGCCCGCAGCAGTCGTCGGGCGCACCCTCGACGAGTTCAGCGTCGCACGCGGGGCAGACGTCCAGAAACGCACACAGCGAGTGCGCCGCGATCGGGCGGATTTCCGCGGGGACGCCGGTCTCGGCGAGCGCCCGCACCGCCCCGATCTCCGCGAGCGCGACGGGGCGACGGAGCCACGTGACGGACCCGTCGGCTCCGGTAACGACGACGAATACCGCGGATCCGGTTCGCTCGATGCGCGCCGACTCGGCGTTGGCGACGCCGTCGGCGACCGCATCGGCGAGGGCGGCGTCGGACCGCTCGGCGAGCCTCGTCATTTCCGCGCGCCACGACGACGCGAACGACTCGGTCGGTTCCAGCCGGTCGTCGTCGACGGCGAGGACCGACGCCGAGACGAGCGCCTCGAAGACTGCCTCCGCGTCGGGTCCGCCGTCGGCGTCCCCGGCCGTCGCTCGGTCGTCACTGGCTCCGATACCACCGGTCGCGTCGCCGTTTCCGTCACCGCCGGTCTCGATGCCACTGCTCCCGTCGTCGTGGCTCCCGATGCCGCCGCTCCCCACGTCACCGAGCGTGTCCGACCGGCGCGGGTGCTCGAAGAACGGGGCGGCGAACCGCTCGGGGAGCCGCGCCACGAGCCGGGGTGCGAACCGGGGCGTGTACGGGATCAGGTACCCGCGAAGCCAGATCGCGGCGACGCCGACGAGCGCGACGACGAGTGCGAGGACGGGCCGCCAAGCGCCGATCGCGACGACGAGCGCCGCGAGAGCGACCGCGTTGACGAGCGTGCAGGCTCGGCAGCGGTTCTCGCCGGTGTACTCGGGACGGCGGAGTCGGAGCCGGTCGGTCATCGGCGAATCGTCGGAGGCGTCGTGCATCAGGCCACCGATTCGAGCGCTTCGAGGACGCCGTCGGCGAACGAACCCTCGGTTTGTCTGTCCGCGCGCGCGATCGCCGTCTCGTCGGCGTTCGCGACCGCGATGGCGTCTCCGGCGAGGTCGAACAGCTCCGCGTCGTTCGCGGAGTCGCCGACCGCGACGAACTCTTTCGGATCAAGATCCAAGAGTTCACAGGCGCGACGCAGGCCCGTGGCCTTGCTGACGTCGGGGGATTTGACGTGGTAGGCGTACCCGGAATCGACGATCGCCTGTCCGTGTTCGGCGGCGAGTTCCTCCAGTACGTCCCGCGGGACGTCGCGGGTCACCGAGAGCTCGGTCTCCCGCCAGCGGTTGTGCATATCGGGGTCGGGCCACCCACCGGGGTAGCCCTGCTCGCGGAGTTCCGCGGCGACCGCCCGCGCGGCCGACGCGTCGCCGTCGACGGTGAGATCGCCGTCGACGAGGACGATGCCCCCGTTCTCGGCGATCACGCGCTCGGGGACGCCGATGAACGTACACAGCGCCACGGGATAGGAGAACGACTTCCCCGTCGCGATGACGACCGGCTCCTCCCACTGACGCAAGGGGGCGAACAGTCGCTCGTCGATGCCGCCGTCTGGCCGAGTCATCGTCCCGTCGATATCGAGCGCGAGCGGGCGGCTCATCGTTCACCGCCGTAGCTGGGAGGAATCACTGACGCGTCGAGTCCGTTGGCGGAGCACACTGCGGGGAGCACAGCCGATTCGAGCGAGCCTTCGCGGATAAAACTCACGTGCCGGCGCAAGAGGCGACCGACGGACGAGTCGACGGCAGAGGCGACGGGCGAGTGCAGCGCAGACGAGTACATCGATGTCACGATCTGTGTGGGCATACAGCATATATTTTCATATGCGACCGAACACCATCAGTAAAGAAACCGAACGAATGGAAGAACGAGGGCGGACGAAGCGGAGAAAGTACCGGACTGAAGCGGGCTGTGAAAGCAGATATCGACGGGGTCGACGTGCGAACCATTTATTTCGACACGTGATATACCAAGGTGTATCTGGCCGTTGGGAGGCGGCCGCTTCGTGTTGAGAGTTCAATGACGACCCACACATTCGTCGGTGCGATCGATCAGGGGACCACGGGGACCCGGTTCATCGTGTTCGACCGCACGGGAACCCCGATCGGTCGATCCCACGTCCAACACGAGCGATCGGCCTCGGAGCCGAACCGGATGGAGATGGATCCAGAACGCATCTGGGAGTGCACGAAATCGGTCGTGCAGAACGGCCTTCGAGACGCCGGGATCGATCCCGCGGAACTGGCGGCTATCGGCATCGCGAACCAGCGTGAGACGGCGTTGCTGTGGGACGCCGAGACCGGCGAACCGGCCGCCGACGCCATCGGTTGGCGCGACCGCAGAACGACAGAGCGGTTCGAGGACGTCGTCGACGAGGAGGGCGCGTTGATCAGACAGATCACCGGTCTCCACCCCGATCCGTTCTTTTCGGCGGCGAAGTTGCTCTCGCTTCTCGAACACGGCGGCGACGACTCTCAGCGGCTCCAGCGGCGCGCGGAGGCGGGCGAACTCCGCTTCGGCACGGTCGACAGTTGGCTGCTGTACAACCTGACGGGGCGACACGTCACCGACGTCACCAACGCGTCGCGAACGATGCTGTTCGACATCGACACGCTGTCGTGGAGCGAGCGGCTGTGTTCGGCCTTCGACGTTCCGACGGAGATTCTGCCGACCGTCTGTCCGTCGAGCGACCCCGACGCCTACGGCGAAACGGACCCGGACGGCTTTCTGGGGGCTTCCGTCCCGGTTACCGCCGCGATGGGCGACCAGCAGGCCTCCCTGTTCGGGCAGGCCTGTTTCGACGCCGGAGAGGCGAAGAACACCTACGGAACCGGCTCGTTCCTGCTGGTGAGCACCGGGCGAGAGCGCGTCCGCTCGGAGCACGGACTGTTGGAAACCGTCGGATTTCAGCGGGCCGGCGAAGATGCCCACTACGCACTCGAAGGCCCGGTATTCGAGGCGGGATCGGCGCTGGAGTGGCTGCGCGACGTCTCGCTCCTGACGGACGTCACCGAGATCGCAGCGGCCGTCCAACGCGTCGACTCCTCCGACGGCGTCTACGTGGTCCCGGCGTTTTCGGGCCTCGGTGCGCCGCAGTGGGACGAAAGCGCTCGGGGAACGATCCTCGGTCTGACGCGGGAGACCCAGCGCGAGCACGTGTTGTTGGCGACGCTCGAATCGATCGGTTATCGGGCCCGTGACGTCGTCTCGGCGGTCGAGGCCGACCTCGGTCGGCGACTCACTGAACTCCGTGTCGACGGCGCGGCGACGAAGAACGACTACTTCTGTCAGTTGCAGGCGGACCTGATTCAACGGCCGGTGGTGCGACCGGAGGTCGACGCGACCAACGCCCTCGGTGCGGCGTACGCCGCCGGACTGGCCGTCAGATACTGGGAGTCGCTGGACGCGCTTCGCGAGGTCACGCAACGGGCGCGGCGGTTCCCACCACAGATGGACACCGAGGTAGCGGCGGAGAGGTACGGGCGATGGACTGAGGCGGTGACTCGGGCGATGAACTGGGAGCGAACGCAGTAAGATGGACATCGATGCGCGAATCCGGCGTCGGCAGCGCGTTCAGACGGATCGCCGCCTGATCATCGATTACGATCGGCTCAGCCCGGTCGCACACGTCGAAGACCCCGTCGGGCGCGGGCCGGTCGTCGAGCGCCTCCTCGATCATCTCGATCCGGCGTTCAGTGGTGAGTTACCACCCAACGGGTGCGTGTACGGGCCGAAGGGATCCGGGAAATCGGCCGTCGTCTCCGTGCTGTTCGATCGACTCGCATCGGTGTCACTGCAGCCGGGAGCGGTGATCCACACCGCGACGCGGGTGCAGGTGACGGACGTGCCGACGTTCGTGTACGTCGACGCCCGGAAATCCAACACGACGTTCGCGCTGTACCGCGACCTCCTCAATGGACTGAGCGACGAATCCATCCCGGAGCAGGGAGTCGGCACCGACTGGATGTTCGAGCGGTTAGAACGCACGCTCTCCCAGCAAGCGGCGGGTGCCGTAGTGGCGGTGGATCACCTCGGCGAGGTCGAATCGAACGGCATTGAGTGGTTGCTCGACGCGTTGAAACCGCTCGATGCGGTTTCGTGGCTCACTGTCGGCCGGACAGCACCGGATCCGTCGATTCCAGTCGACGCGGACGCGCGCTTCGCCGTCGACCGGTACCAAGAGCAGGTGCTGATCGACCTGCTGATGACCCGGGCTAACGAGGGGTTCCCCGGCGAGTCGCTCAATCACGCGGGAGCCAGACGGATCGCAGAGTGGGCAGACGGCGACGCACACGACGCCTTAGCGGCGTTGTTGGGGGCAGCTGACGTCGCGATGTCAGACGGAAACAACCACCTCAGCGAGACCGACATCGCCGCGGGGATCGATTCCGTCCCCAGACCGGCCGTCTCGCTCGGGCGAATTTTCTCCCTTCCGGCGAACAAACAAACGGTGCTGCGGACGTTGATCGATCTCGACGACGACGACCGAGAGTCAGTCACGACCGCGGCGTCAGCGATCGCCGCCGTCGAAACGGTGTCGCTGTCGACGAGCACCGTCAAGCGGTTTCTGTACCAGCTCGCCGAGATCGGAATCATCGAGCGGGTGCCGCACGGAACCACGTCGGGGAAGGGGCGACCCCCCAGCCGCGTGGAACCGCGGTTCCCCATCCGCGCGTTCAGGAAGCTCTACGACGCTCGGTGAGTGATCCAACCGGCAGCGCGAATACCAGATTCGCGGGGTAGATCCCGCGAAACGGCGGTATATGCACAAGAATCATAGCCCGAAAATAATTATGTGAATACTGCCCATCAGGCGCATCCAAAGAATTAAGTTCTATCACTATCGATCCACGTATTATGCGTCAGGTGGACAGACGGAAGTTCGTCAGTGGTATTGGTGCTGCCGCGCTCGCGGGCGTGGCGGGATGTAGTGGAAACGGCGGTGACAGCGGTGGCGACTCCGGCGGTGACAGCGGTGGCGACTCGGGTGGAGACTCCGGTGGAGACTCCGGCGGCGACGGCGGTTCCGACGCCCCCGACCACGTCGATCCGTCGACGTATCCGGAGTTCGATCCGTCGAATCCCGAGTTCCCGCAGTTGACTAGCACGCTTCTCGAAGCCGGATTCGAGACCGGCGCGATGGCCGACCTCGAACGGATGCAGGAGAACCCGCGCGACGAGCCGCGCTACGGTCAGCCCGTCGCCGAAACCCCGGACGACGAGAGCGAGTGGCTCGACCCCGATACGCTGCAGTTCTCGCTGGTTCCCACCGAGGACCCGACGGTGTACGAGAACACGCTCGAACCGCTTCTGAACAACATCGAAGAGGAGACTGGCAAGAGCGTCGAGTACGCGACGCTGGATTCCTACGCGGCACAGGTCGAGTCGATGCGCTCCGAGCGGCTCCACCTCGCGGGGTTCTCGACGGGGACCGTCCCGTTCGCGGTCAACATCGCAGGGGCCGTCCCGTTCTCCGTCCAGATCGACGGCAGCGGCGAGGGATCCTTCGGGTACCGACTCTGGCTCATCACGCAACTGGACAACGAGGAGATCGGCTCACTTGAGGACTTAGAAGGCGAGCCGATAGAGAACGTCGCTCACGCCGACCCGTCCTCGAACTCCGGAAACCTCGCACCGCGAGCGCTGTTCGCGAACCAAGGCGTCGTGCCCGAAGAGGACTACGAAGTGAGCTACTCCGGCGGCCACCAGCAGAGTTCCCTCGGCGTCGCCAACGGCGATTACGACGCGGCACCGGTCTGTTCGACGTGTTACGCCCGCGTCGCCCGCGACGACCAGCTCGACCCGAGCCAAATCAAGGCTATCTGGGCATCCGAACCGTTCCCGACGACCGCCTTCTCGTACGTCCACACGCTCCATCCGGACATCCAAGAGGGCGTCCGCCGAGCGTTCCTCGATTACGACTACAGCGACACCTCGATCGCCGAGGAGTTCGAGGGCCGCGGAACGTGGGTCGAGATCGACTACGCGACGGTCTGGGACATTATCCTCCAGATCCAAGAGTCGCTCGACACCGAGTACCAGACGGGCAACATCGGAGAGTAGTCGACGCCCGTCTCGCTTCGTTTCTTTGTAACAACCAGCTACGATACATTAGATATGCTCTCAGTAAGCGATTTACAGAAAACGTATCCATCCGGCGACGAGGCTCTCAAGGGCGTCTCACTCGACGTGACCGGTAACGAAACGGTCGCGGTGATCGGACCCAGCGGCGCGGGAAAGAGTACGTTCATCCGGTGCATCAACCGACTCACAGAGCCGACGGGCGGCAACGTCGAACTCGACGGCTTAGAGATCACAGGGCTCTCGGGGAAGGAACTCCGGAACGCCCGCCGAGACATGGGGATGATCTTCCAAGAGTACAACCTCATCGAGCGGCTCACCGTGATGGAGAACGTCCTGTCAGGGCGGCTCGGCTACGTCAGCACGTGGGCCGCGTTCCGCCGGAAATTCGCGGGCGACGACGTCGAACGGGCCTACGAGGTGCTCGAACGCGTCGGCTTGGAGGGACACGAGAACAACCGGGCAGACGAACTGTCCGGCGGACAGCGCCAGCGCGTCGGCATCGCGCGGGCGATCCTCCAGCGACCGAAGATCCTGCTGGTCGACGAACCGACGAGCAGCCTCGACCCCGAGACGTCGCGCGCGGTTATGGACCTCCTGACAGAGATCGCCAACGAGGACGACATCCCCGTACTGATAAACATCCACGAGGTCGACCTCGCAGAGGAGTACTCCGATCGGATCATCGGCCTCCGCGACGGCGAAAAAGTCTTCGAGGGAACTCCCGAGGACCTCGACGAGACCGCCCGCGGACAGATCTACCGGGGGGAGGAGATCCCCGACGAGGCTGCGGTGAAAGCGCCCTCGGACGACGATTCGAGCGCGTCCGACTCGGCGACGCAAGAAGGCGCTATGCGCCGAGGATAACCGATGGCGACAGAACAACCAGACCGCCGGACGTGGCAGCGACCGACCGCGTTCTACAACCACTACGTGAAGTGGGCGGTGTACGCGGTCATCGCCGTATTCCTCCTGTGGAGCGCGTGGAATATGCGGATCTCGCCCGCCCGGATGGCTGCGGGGTGGGACTCGGCGGTCGGACTCATCACCGGGATGTTCCCGCCGGAGTTCACGCCGTTCAAGACGGATCTCCTGATCGAGGGACTAGTCGAATCGGTCGCGATGTCGATCATCGCGACGATCATCGGCGTGATCATCTCCATTCCGGTGGCGTTTATGGCCGCCGAGAACATCGCGCCGCGCCCGGTGTACGTACTGGGCCGGGGAATCATCACCGTCTCGAGAGCGTTCCACGAGCTCATCATCGCTATCATCGCCGTCAAGGCGGTCGGAATCGGCGCGCTCGCGGGCGTCATCGCGCTGTCGTACAAGACGATCGGTTTCTTCGCGAAGCTGCTCGCCGAAGAGATCGAAGATATCGACGGGGGGCAGAAAGAGGCCGTCGAATCGACCGGCGCGAGCCAGACCGAGACGATGTTGTTCGGGGTCGTTCCGCAGGTGATGCCGCGCGTCGTCGGGCTGACGATCTACCGCTGGGACATCAACATCCGTCACAGCACGATCGTCGGGATCGTCGGGGCAGGCGGTATCGGATCGACGCTCCTGAGCTCCTTCGACCAGTACGACTACGACTTCTTCCTGACGATTATCCTCGCGATCATCGCCATCGTCATGGTCGGTGAGTTCATCAGCACCTACGTCAGGAGGCAGATACAATGACCGATTACCGAACGTGGGAACGACGGACGCCGCGGCAGCGGTTCGTGCGGTACCTCTTCGTCCTGATCGCGCTGGTCGCCGCGGCCATCTCGTGGCAGCTCCTGCAGATCAACTACAACTACGTCGGCACCGCGCCCGCGGAGTTTATGGATCTGGTCAACCGGATGTATCCGCCGAACGTGGCGTACACCGGACAGATCGTCTCGCCGATGATCGAGACGATCCACATCGCGATTCTCGGCACGGCACTGGCGGTGCTGCTGTCGATCCCGGTCGCGCTGCTCGGCGCGGAGAACACCACGCCGAACCGGCTCGGCTTCGTGATCGGGAAGTTCATCATCTCGGCCTCCCGGTCGGTTAACGTCATCATCTGGGCGCTCGTCTTCGTCATCGTCTTCGGTTCCGGCGCGCTCGCCGGGACGCTTGCCATCGCCGTCCGCTCGATCGGCTTCTGTTCGAAGCTCATCGCGGAAGCGATCGAGGAGATCGATCCCGGTCAAGTCGAGGCGATCAAGGCGACAGGCGCGAACTCGGTCGAAGCAGCCATCTACGGGATCGCACCGCAGATCAAGCCCGCCTTCATCGGAGTCAGCACCTACCGGTGGGACATCAACGTCCGAGCGTCCACGATCATCGGGTTCGTCGGAGCGGGCGGGATCGGCGTCGAACTGAACACGTCGATCAACTTCTTCGCGTGGCAGCAGGTGCTGACGATCCTGCTCGCGATCCTCGGCATCGTCATCTTCAGTGAGATCACGTCGGCGTACCTCCGCCGGAAGGCTCGCTGAACCGCGAATACGCTTTTTTCGGAACCTGCGTCGTCTTGCGACGCTTTCTCGTGCTGTATCGCCCCGACTAGACGATACAGCGGGTAGTATCGTCGACGAGCCTCCACGCATTCGATCACTCGTGCGGTCGAGTGAGTGAAGACTTGTGAGCGATACTATAGGTTGTGGAACGTCTGGTGCGATGGCCGAAAACAGTGCGATAACGTGTATGATTTTGGGAAGTTCGACTATATAGAACTCGATGTGTTGACGAAAGAAACGTCGAAAGACGCCGCACCAACCACATACTCGGTCCTGAGGCGTTAATATGCCGAATATCGTGGATAAACGGTTCAAGGGGGTCGTAACTCATATCTTCGAGGTTCGTATTAAGAAACGTCGACACATCGATTCAAGCAGTTCATTCACATATTTTCGTTAACTTTACGGTTTCAGGGATGAAAAGCGATAAAACAGCGCGGAGAAACCGAGACGAGGTGTATCGGTTCGGTCAATCGGATCGAAGGGTACCTATGTGGACGGGCTAAGTTTCGTAAAATGGGTCTTTTAAATGTTGAAATCGTGGCCGCCCGACTGATCTCTGTCTTCGAGGCCGAGATCGCGACACGTACCAAGTAGAGGGAATCATTGCAGAGTGGTATATATAGAATATACCAAAGAATTATGTGGGTAAAATATAATTCTACATCGAGTACAAATGAAGCTGACACGATCCAGACGGACGTTCATCAAAGGCGCGGGCGCGGCAACCATCGCGGGACTGGCCGGCTGTTCGAGCCAAGACGGCGGCGACGGATCCGGAGACGGGTCAGGCGGCGACAGCGGCGGTGACTCCAGCGGCGGCGACTCCAACGGAACGACCGCGGGCGACTCCGGCAGCGATTCGGTCACGATCCAGTTCTGGCACGCGATGGGCGGCGACCTCGCTCAGCGGATCGACGACATCGTGAACAGCTTCGAGGAGCAAAGCGACGGAATCACCGTCGAGACGACGTCGCGCAACAGCTACCGCGACAACCTCAACGCGACTACATCCGCGGTGAGTTCCGGGAATCCGCCGGCGCTCTCTCAGATCTTCGAGATCGGGACGCAACTGGCTATCGACAGCCAAGCGTTCGTTCCCGTCGAGGACATCATCCCGAGCGACCGGATCAACTTCGACAACTTCCTCGATCCGGTGTTGGACTTCTATCGCGTGGACGGGAAGCTCAACTCGATGCCGTTCAACTCCAGTAACGCGATTATGATGTACAACCGGGACGCCTTCGAGGAGGCCGGACTCGATCCCGACAGCCCGCCGACGACCTATCAGGGCATTACGGACGCCGCGAACACGCTTACGAGCGAGGGCGTCGTCGAGACTGGGTTGACGGGCCCGAACCACTCGTGGTTCGTCGAGTCGTGGTTCGCCCAACAGAACACGACGCTCGTGAACAACGAGAACGGGCGCAGCGGGCGCGCGACCGAGTCGAACCTCGAGAGCGAGGCCGCACAGAACATCTTCGAGTGGTGGGTCGACCTGTACGAACAGGACCAGTACCTCAATCCGGGCATCGAGGCGTGGGGCGAGGCCCAGCAGGCGTTCCTGACCCAAGAGACGGGGATGATCATCTACTCGACGTCGAGTATCGCCCCGATGCAGCAGGGCGCTGCCGACAACGGGTTCGAGCTCGACACGGCGTACCTGCCCTCTCCCGGCGGCGATCGAACGGGCATCCCGATCGGCGGCGCGTCGCTGTGGGTCCCACGGGGGCTCTCGGACGCGCAGCAGCAGGCGACCGCGGAGCTGCTTCTGTACATGACACAGCCCGAACAGCAGGCGCAGTGGCACACGGGGACCGGGTACTTCCCGGTTCGCGAAGAGTCGATCTCCCAGCTCGAAGACGAGGGCTTCTACGAGGAGAATCCGGCGTTCCGGACGGCGATCGATCAGCTCAACGAGACCGAAAGTACGCCCGCGACCAGCGGGGCCCTGATGGGTCCGTTCCCGGAGGTCCGGACGATTATCGAGGAGGGGTACGTGAGTATGATCCAAGACGGCGGCCCGAGCGTCTCCGACGGCCTCTCACAGGTCAAAAGCGACGTCGACGCGGCGCTGCAGGACTACAACGACCGAGTCTCGTAATCGGCCATCCACTTCGAGAGTATGCCGGAATTCACCAAACCATACGAGTCGCGGTGGCAGGCGTTTCTGCTGCTGCTTCCGACGTTCGCCGTACTGATCGCCTTTCTGTACTACCCGGGGATCGAGACCTTCAGGTTAAGTCTCCAACAGACGATCCTGCTGGGAACCCGAAAGACGTTCGTGGGTATCGAGAACTACATCACCCTCGCCACCTCGTCGACGTACCACTGGAGCTTCGCGATCTCAGTTGCCTTCGCTGCGGTCGTCGTCATCGGGACGCTCGCGGCGTCGCTTTTCGTCGCGTACCTCCTCTTCCAAGTCGACGTGGGCTCGTCGACGTACCTGATCGCGGCGATCTGGCCGTACGCGCTGCCCACGGCCGTCGCTGCGTCAGTGCTTTTGTTCCTCCTGCACCCGTCGCTCGGGATCCTCACCTTCGTACTGGAGAGTCTCACCGGAACCTCGCTGGAGTGGTTCACGAACGGACCCCAAGCGTTCGCGATCGTCGCCCTCGTTGCCATCTGGAAGCAGTTAGGATACAACATCATCTTCATGGTCGCCGCGCTGAACAACATTCCCGAGACGCTGACCGAATCGGCGAAGTTAGACGGAGTCGGGCATCTCAAGATGCTGTATCGGGTGTACGTCCCGCTGATGTCGCCGACGCTCGTGTTCCTCGTGGTGATGAACACCATCTACGCGTTCTTCCAGACGTTCCCGCTCGTCGACCTGATGACGAGCGGCGGACCGAACGAGGCCACGAACCTGCTGATCTTCAAACTGTACCGCGACGCCTTCGAGTTCAGCAACCTCGGACTCGCGTCCGCGGAGTCGGTCGTCCTGTTCGCCGTCGTGGCGATACTGATGTACGTTCAGTTGCGGTTGTCCGAGAGTTACACTACCTATGCGTGAAACGATGAGCGAGAACACACAGTTGAGTCGGCGACGGGGACGAGAGTCCCGATCGGTGCGAAGAGCGGAGCCAACGCCGGACGTCTCCACCGGAGGTGTCTGAGAGATGGCAACGAGCTCAACCTCGGAATCGACGCTCGCGCGGCTCCTTCCCGAGGACGTCGACACCGAGCAGGCCCTCGTCCACGGCGGGCTCATCGTGTCGATATTCCTGATGGGGCTCCCCCTGCTGTTGGCGCTGATTATGAGCACCCAGACGACGACCGAGGTGTACGAAGTCACCAACGTCGGAATCGGGAGCCAAGGGCTCTCGAACTACGGGACGGTACTGGGCGAGTACAACTTCGGACAGTACATGATAAACTCGGTCGTGATGTCGATAATCATCGTCGTCGGGAAGGTGACGCTGTCGCTGTTCGCGGCGCTGGCGCTCGTTTACTACCGGTTCCCCTACGAGCGCGCCGTGTTCATGTTCATCCTGCTCACCCTCCTGTTACCGGTCCCCGTTCGGATCGTGCCGCTCTTCGATCTGATGGCGCGGCTCGGCTGGGGGAACACGCTGATGGCGATCACGGGACCGTACATCGCGAGCGCGACGGCGGTGTTCCTGTTCCGACAGCACTTTATGGCGATTCCAGCCTCGCTCGTGGAAAACGCCCACCTCGACGGCGTCGGGCCGTTGACGTTCCTCTGGAAGGTGTTGATTCCGATGTCGAAGGGAATGATCGCCGGCGTCTCGGTGATCACCTTCATCTACGCGTGGAACCAGTACCTCTGGCCGCTCATCATTATGAGTGATCAGAACAAACAGGTGGTACAGGTCGGGCTCAGGTTCCTCCAAGCGGCCTCGCAGTCGGGACTCACCCGGTGGGGAATCATTATGGCCGGCGCGGTGATCGCGCTCCTGCCCCCACTGGCCGTGCTCATCGTGCTGCACAAACCGCTTCTCGAAACGCTCGCGATTCAACAGAAGTGATAGAATATGTCTGACATTCACATCGACGGTCTCACGAAACAGTTCGACGACGTAACCGCGGTCGACGACATCTCTCTCGACATCGAGAGCGGAGAGTTCCTCGTCTTCGTCGGCCCCTCCGGTTGCGGCAAATCGACCACGCTCCGGATGATCGCCGGGCTCGAAAGCATCACGAGCGGCGAACTCCGCATCGGTGAGCGCCGCGTCAACGAGCTCGCGCCGAAAGAGCGGAGCATCGCGATGGTGTTCCAAAACTACGCGCTCTACCCGCATATGACGGGCGCGGAGAACATGAAGTTCGGGATGAAGTCCGTCAGCGACTACACCGACGATGAGATCGACCAGCGCGTGCAGGAGGCGGCGGAGATCCTCGACATCCCCGAGTTACTCGCTCGGCAGCCGAAGGAGCTCTCCGGCGGCGAGCGCCAGCGGGTGGCGATCGGACGAGCGATCGTCAGAGAGCCGGACGTGTTCCTGCTCGACGAGCCGCTGAGCAATCTCGACGCGAAGCTCCGGGTGCAGATGCGCGCGGAGCTGCTGCAGCTGCACCGAGAGATCGACGCGACGACGCTGTACGTGACGCACGACCAGACGGAGGCGATGACGCTGGGCGACAGAGTGGCCGTGCTGAACGACGGGGAGATCGAACAGGTGGATCCGCCGCAGGTGCTCTACGACTACCCGGCGACCCGGTTCGTCGCGGAGTTCATCGGCAGCCCGGCGATGAACGTAGTTCCCATCGAACTCGACGGAGAGGGCGGCGACGCCGCCGCGCGACACGAGTCTTTCGACCTCCCGCTTCCGAACGCCGACGACCTCGCGGGACACTCGGGAGCAGCGTTCCTCGGCGTCCGCCCGGAGGACGTCTCGCTGGCGAGGAACGTCGACGGCGAGGAGTGGACCTTCGAGGCGGAAGTGTCCGTGACCGAACCGCTGGGCGAGTCGCTGCTGCTCCACTGTCTCGTCGGCGACGACGAGATACACGTCAAGGCCGAGGCCCGCAGCGAGATCGACGCGGGCGATACGATCGAACTCGGCGTCGACGAAGAGCGCCTCCACGTGTTCGACGAGTCGGGCGAAGCCATCTATCACTCCTCCCCGCGCGAGCGGACGTCCGACGCCGTGCAAACCCAAGCGGAGCACTGAGTTGCGGGCGATCGCACACCGCGGCTGCCTGACGCAGTACCCCGAGAACACCCTTCGTGCCTTCCGACGGTCCAGCGAGGCTGTCGATATGATCGAACTCGACGTCCAGCGGTGCGGATCCGGAGAACTGGTCGTCTTTCACGACGAGACGCTCGACCGGGTCACCGACGTCACCGGCGAGGTCGCCTCGACGCCCTACGACGTGTTGGAATCGGCCTCGGTGCTCGGAAGCGACGAGCCCGTTCCGCGGTTGGTCGACGTCTTCGATGCGGTGCCCGCAGATGTGGGATTGAACCTCGAACTGAAGGGGCGGGACGTCGCCGCCGACGCCGTCGGGGTCGCGGCCGGGTACGACCACGAGGTGATCGTCTCATCGTTTTATCCCGGCGACGTCGCCGACGCCCGCGAGGCGGGCGCACCGGCGATCGCGTTCTTGTGTTACGACGACACGGGCGACGATGAGTCCGAGGAAAGCGTCACGGAGGAGCGCGAGACCGACTTCGACGTCGGCGCGGCGCTCGATGTCGCCGACGAACTCGGCTGTGAGTACGTCCACCCCGGCGTGGATCTCTGTCTCGACACCGACGTCGTCACGCGCGCCCACGAGCGCGGGTTCGAGGTCAACGCGTGGACGGCCGCCGACGCGGACACGGTCCGCGAACTGAACGCCCGCGGCGTCGACGGCGTCGTGATCGACGATTGTGAGTTGGCGGCGCTCTGTGAGGGAGAATAACGGCGCTCACGTATCGTCCGGTTTTTGCTCGGTTAGAGGACGACCACGGGACGTTATGGAAGTTTCAAGGCTAAAACCTCGCCCTTCAGGGCGGGGAGGGTGTCAAAGGACCTGCACGGCGAGGACGCCCGCGAGTCCGAGAAGCGAGAGGTAAATAGACCGGATCGTAACCGGCGCGAGCAGCTTTCGGTTGATGCCGACTGCGAGCCAGACCTTGACGAAGATGCTGGCGAGGGTACCCGCCAACACGCCTTGGGCGGCCACGGCCGGAGTGATTTGACCGGTGCTCGCGAGTGAGACGGCCGTCGTGGTGGTCGTCCCGCTCGAAAGCAGGCCGCTGAGGAAGCTCGTGACCAGAAAGCCCGCGGTGCCGAACATCTGCTGTGCGCCCGCGGTGATCACGAGCACGGCGAGAAACAGCCCACCGAACGTCAGCGCATTCGCGCTGCTGAACGGCGAGTCGAGGTCGAGGTCGATGTCTCCCGTCCAGTTGCGTTCATAGCCCGTGAGCGCCACGCCGCCGATCGCGATGAGACCGAGCGGGAGGCCGACGCTGAAGGCGGACTCCGGGACGAACGCGACGACGATGATGAGGTTGCGGACGGCCATCGCGGCGTCGGCGACGAGGATCGTCGCCACCGCGAGATCGATGATGCCCGCGTTGGACTTCGCGCGGTTCGCGATCTCGCCGATGACCGCCGTCGAGTTGACGAGGCCGCCGAAGAAGCCGGTAATCAGCATTCCGCGGCCGCCGTAGCGCTGCATAATCGCGTAGTTCGCGAACCCGATCGCGCTGACGGCGATGACCAGCATCCAGATGAGTTGCGGATCGATGGCGTCCCACGGCCCGTACGTCCCGGCCGGGAGGAGGGGATAAACGACGAACGCGATGATCGCAAACTCGGCCGCGCCGCGGACCTCCTCGTGTGAGAGGCGGTTCGCGAAGGTGTGGAGCTCCCGGCGGAGGACCAAGAGGAACGACGACGTGATCGCGATGACGACGCCCACCAAGAGCAGGTCCATCCCGACGAGCACGCCGACGACGTACGCGACCAGTAGCGACGTCGACGTCGTCAGCGCGAGGCCGCCACCCTCGGCGTCGGTGTCGCCGCGGAGTTCGACCATAATCCCGCGCACGCCGAGAAGGATCCCCTGCGTGAGAACCAACAGTCCGCCGAGCGCCAGCAGGACGGTCTGTCCGAGCGTCGCCGCCGCGACGCCGACGAGGCTCGTGAGCGTGAAGGTTCGAATCCCCGCCGACTTGTTGGACCACTCGCGCTCTAAGCCGAGAAGCATACCCAACGCTCCGGCGACGAACAGATTGACCACGTCCACGTTGATCGGAACGCTCTCGGGTCCGATCTGCATCATCGCGATCCCCCGGCCGCTCGGTGTCGAAGTAGATAGAACATATTGGTATATACCACTATTTTCTCTATTTAGGCTATATAGTCAGGGGGCTTAATCCTTCCGAGCGATGGCCGAGGATTAGGCTCGCCGAAACATCGAAAGGGATTTATTGTTTAGGCTAGCCTAAATCATATGGCAAGCCTAGACGGCGAAATTTCACGACGTGCGCTGCTCCAATACGGTGCGGGAGTATCGACCACCGGGCTTCTCGCCGGGTGTACCGGCGGATCGGGTGGAATCGCCGCACCGTCACAGGAGGAGGGCGCGTACTCGGTGGAGATCGAACCGGTCGGTGAAGTCTCCTTCGATGCGGTCCCCGAAACGTGGGTCGCCAACAACGGCAGTTGGGCGGATATGGGGATCGCACTCGGGCGGGAGCCGCCGAAGGCGGTCTGGCTTCCGGGTCGCTATCACACGCAGTACTACGAGGAGATCCCCGACGTGAGCGTCGACGGCGACGCCGTCCAACAGCTCTGGGGCGACGGCGGCGTCGGCAAAGAGCAGTTCTACGAACTCGACGCCGACGTCCACATCTTCGATCCGAACTTCCCGCTCGAACGCGGCGGTTGGGAGGAGACCGACATCGAGCGGCTGGAGACGCAGGTCGGCCCGATATTCGGCAACAGCATCTTCTCGCGAACGTACCCGTGGCACGAGGACTACCGGTATTACACGCTGTATGAGGCCTTCGAGAAACTCTCGGAAGTGTTCCGAGAAACCGAGCGGTTCGAGGCCTTCGAGGAGGTCCACGCCGACTTCCAGTCGAATCTCGCCCCGGTCGTCCCCGGTCGGAGCGAGCGGCCGTCGGTCGCCGTCGTCTGGGGCGGCGGCGACGAGCCCGAGACGTTCTACCCGTACGTGCAAAGCGAGGGGACGAGTTTCAAACACCTCCGCGACCTCGGTGTGAAAGACGCGCTCGCGGAGACTGACGTGAAAGACTTCCACAGCAGCCGCGGGGAGATCGACTACGAGACGCTCCTCGACATCGACCCCGAGGTGCTACTCGTCCGGGGACAGGAGGCGAAGAGCGCCTCCGAGTTCAGCGAGACGGTAGTCGCGTTTATGCGGGACCACAACGTCGCGAGCGAACTGACGGCCGTGGAGAACGGCGACGTCTACCGGGCGGGCCCGCTGTATCAGGGGCCGATCACGAACCTCGTCGTGACCGAGCGGCTCGCGCGAGCGCTGTACGACGTCGAGGAGGAACTGTTCGACACAGAACGCGTCGGTGCGATCGTCAACGGGGAGTTCTGACGTGACCGGCGAACGCGAAGGCCGATGAGCGGCGAATCGCTCACCGAATCGGAGCCGCCGACGAACGGGCGGCTGCTCGCCGGCGTCGACGCGCCGCTCGTGAGCCTCTGTCTCGCGAGCGTCGCGGTCGTCGTCGCCGGCGGGCTCATACAGGTGAGTTTCGGATCGTACTCGATGACCGTTTGGCAGGCGTGGCAGGCGGTGTTCGACCCCCAAGTGCTCTTCAACGTCCGTGCGTGGGAAGCGTTCCTGTTCGGCGCGGAACTCCCGGAGATGAACCAGCGGAGCCTCATCGTCTGGAACATCCGGCTGCCGCGCGTGTTCGTCGCCGCCATTGTCGGGATGAACCTCGCCGTCTCCGGAGCGATATTTCAGGCCGTGACGCGAAACGAGCTGGCGAGCCCGTTCATCCTCGGAGTCTCCTCCGGCGCGGGGCTGTTGATCCTGCTCACGCTCGTCGTGTTCTCGGGGCTATCGGCCTTTCTACCGGTCGTCGCCGCGGTCGGCGGGGCAGTCGCGTTTCTCATCGTCTACGCGATCGCGTGGAAGAACGGCACCTCACCGGTGCGGCTCGTCCTCGCGGGCGTGATCGTCGGGACAGTGTTGCAGTCTCTGCAGACCGGGCTGTTCTTCTTCGCCGACGACATCGGCGTGGTCCAGTCGGCGATCGCGTGGACGACGGGCTCGCTGACCGGGACCGACTGGGAACAGGTCCGGATGGCGCTGCCGTGGACGATCGTCGCTATGGCGCTGTCGCTCTTGGGCGCGCGGCAGTTGAACGTGCTCCTGCTCGGCGAGCAGACGGCGCGCTCGCTCGGGATGTCCGTCGAGAAAGTCAGGTTCGCGCTGTCGGGAGTCGCCGTCCTCGCAGCGGCCGCGAGCATCGCCGTCGCCGGGATCGTCGGCTTCGTCGGCCTGATCGTCCCGCATATGGTCCGCAACGTCGTCGGCAGCGAGTACCGAAAGCTGATCGTCGGCTGTCTCTTCGCCGGACCGGCGCTTTTGGTCACCGCTGACGTCGGTGCGCGGCTCGGATTGGAGCTCCTCGTCGGCGCGTCGACGCAGGTTCCGGTCGGAATCGTCACCGGACTCGTCGGCGGCCCGTACTTCCTCTATCTGATGCGGAAACAGGAGGCGCTGGGTGAGATCTGATGAGGAGAACGCACGCGAGGGGAGGTCCGGCGCGGAAACCGGACGCGGGAGGTGCGAGCTAATGCGCGAGAACGGACGCTTCGAACGGGTGGAATCGGAGATGGAATCGAGCGTCGCGGCAGCCGAAAGCGACGCGGCCGACCGTGGCGACGACCCCTCTGCCACGCCGACTGAATCGGCCGACTCCTCGGGCGAACCGACGTCCGACGCCGGTGACGCCAGCGACGCCGTCGAGCTACAGGGCGAACGGCTCGAAATCGGCTATCCGACGACGGCGGAGCCGGTCGTCGAGTGCGAGCGGGTCCTGCTTCCCTCCGGCGAGGTGACCGCGCTCGTCGGCCCGAACGGCAGCGGCAAGAGCACGCTCCTGAAATCGATGGCGAATCAACTGGCCCCCGAGCACGGGGCGATCAGGTTGGACGGCCAAAAGGTGCAGTCGCTCGACTCGAAGGAGCTCGCCCGCCGCCTCGGCCTGCTCTCTCAAGAGCACGACTCGCCCGCGAGCCTCACGGTCGAGGAACTCGCATACCACGGGCGGTATCCGCACCGCGGGTTCTTCGAGTCCGTCGGCGACGACGACCGGCGCGCCGTCGAGCGGGCGATCGAACTGGCCGGCGTCGAGCACCTCCGCGAGAAGTCGATGGCGAACCTCAGCGGCGGACAGAAACAGCTCGCGTGGATCGCGATGGTGCTCGCCCAGGAGACCGACGTGCTGTTGCTCGACGAGCCGACGACGTACCTCGATCTCCACCACCAGCTTCGCGTGATGGAAGTCGTGCGGAAACTCAACCGCGAGGACGGCGTCACCGTCGGGATCGTCCTGCACGATATCGGACAGGCCGCGCGCTTCGCCGACAACCTCATCGCGATGAAGGACGGCTCGCCGTACGACTGGGGTCCGCCGCGGGAGGTCGTCACCGAGGAACTCCTGTCAACCGTGTTCCGCGTCGACGCCAGCGTCGACGCCGAGAGCGCGACCGGCCCGCACATCGCGCCGCACCGCGCGCTCGACGAGTAGCTGTCGGGGGAACCGACGCCGATCACAACGAGGTCGCAAGAATGACCGCACCGACGCTTACGACGCTTCGCTCTCGGATCGAGTCGCTCGCGAGCGGGCGGCCCGAGCCGCGGCACTCGTCGAGGAGTACCGAGCGGCGCTTCGGCGATACGATCCGGCGCTCCCGCACTACGACCCGATCGCCGTTCGGGAGGGAAGCGCGACCACGACGGCGTTAAAATCGACTGAAACGCCGAGAGCACCGTCGCCCGATGGCGACTTTCACCCGTCGGTTGGCAGGACAGAAGAGCGGAGCCGATAGCCTCGACTCGGTGCTGCTCCACGAGTCGGTGATCTGCTTCGCTGGGACTTAATACAAATTAGATTGTATTACATCAAGTTAATTGGGTAAGCTTTATGCGGGGGTCGCCAGATACGACATAGTGCGGTCAAGATAACTGACCCACAATATGTGGGATTACCTGCGTGGAGGGATGAGGAGTGACAACGATGGATTGCCCGGACTGCGGCCACGGCCGAACGAGCGTTGTAGACACGAGAAGCGACGCGGACGGGGCGACCGTTCGACGGCGTCGCGAATGCAGCCGTTGCTCGTTTCGGTTTACGACCTACGAGCGACCCGAGTGGGAGACGCTTCAGGTGAAGAAACGCGACGGCTCGATCGAACCGTTCGACCCCGAGAAGATTCGAGACGGCGTCGAACGTGCCGTCGAGAAGCGACCGGTGGACGGCGACGACGTCGATCGGTTGATCGAGGGAATCCAACGGGAGCTCCGCGAGCGCGGAACGCGCATCGTCTCCTCGACGCTCGTCGGCGAGTTGGTCTCCGAGCGACTTCGAGAGATCGACTCCGTCGCCTACGTCCGGTTCGTCTCGGTGTACAAGGCGTTCTCCGACCCCGAGGAGTTCCTCGAAGAGCTCGATCGGATTCTCGACGAGGAACTAGCGGACGCCGGCGGGACCAGTGCGGACGAACAGACAGACGAAACCGACGCGGAATCACACGAAACCGACGCGGGTTCGGGGTCGAACGCGGCGTCCGGCCCCGACGCGGATCAAGAACTACCAACAGATGGCTAGCGCATCAACGACACGACACGCAGAGCTACGATCGATACTCGACAGAGCGCGGCGCGGACAGACCGACGTCGTCAACGACGACACCGCCGCCGAACTCGAACGAGAGGCCGAACGCGACCTCTACGAGGGAGCCTCCCGAGAGGAGGTGTACGAGGCGCTCGTCAACGTGACGACGGCACGGATCGAGCGCGACCCGGCGTACAAGCGGGTCGCCGCCGAACTCCACTTCGATCGGTACTTCAGCGAGGTGACCGGCCGGGAGCCGGTCGAACTCGAAGGCGGTTCTGACATCGAGTATGAGACGCTGTACAGAGAGACGTTCGTCGAGAACGTCGAGCGCGGCGTCGAGGTCGACCGCCTCGACGAGCGACTCGCCGACGGCCGGTTCGACCTCGACGCGTTGGCCGAGGCGCTGGCGCTGGAGCGCGACCGGAAGTTCGAGTACCTCGCGGCGTCGACGCTGACGCAGCGGTACTTCCTTCGAGTCGAACAGGACGGCGAACCACTCGAACTCCCGCAGGCGTTCTGGATGCGCGTCGCGATGGGGCTGGCGATCGAGGAGGACGACCCACAGAGGCGAGCGTTGGAGTTCTACGACGTCCTCTCGCGGCACCTGTTCACCCCCTCGACGCCGACGCTGTTCCACAGCGGGACGACGCACCCGCAGCTGTCCTCCTGCTATCTCACGACCGTCGAAGACGACCTCGAACACATCTTCGACTCCTACAAGCACCACGCGCAGCTCTCGAAGTGGAGCGGCGGCCTCGGCAACGACTGGACGAATCTCCGCGCGGCGGGCGCGCTCATCGAGAGCACCGGTGTCGAATCGACCGGGACGGTCCCGTTCCTGAAGATCAGCAACGACGTCACCGCCGCGATCAACCGCTCGGGCAAGCGCCGCGGGGCCGCCTGCGCGTACCTCGCGTGTTGGCACCTCGACTTCCCGGAGTTCCTCGATTTGCGTCGCAATACCGGCGACGAGCGACGCCGCACCCACGATATGAACACCGCGGCGTGGGTGCCGGACCTCTTTATGAAGCGCGTCGAGGCCGACGAGCAGTGGACGCTCTTCTCGCCCGACGAGGTGCCCGAACTGCACGACACCTACGGCGAGGAGTTCGAGGAACTGTACCGCAAATACGAGAAACAGGCCGACTCGGGCGAGCTTCGGCAGTACGAGCGCGTCGACGCCGCCGACCTCTGGCGGACGATGCTCACGCGACTCTTCGAGACTGGTCACCCGTGGATCACGTTCAAAGACCCCTGTAACGTCCGATCGCCGCAGGACCACGTCGGCACCGTCCACTCCTCGAACCTCTGCACGGAGATCACGCTCAACACCAGCGCCGAGGAGACGGCAGTCTGTAACCTCGGCAGCGTCAACCTCGCGAACCACGTCGTCAGCACTGGGAGCGCCGAGGGCGACGAGTCCGACCGCGACGGCGACGACGCGGAACTGGACCGCGACGCCCTCGCCGAGACGATCGAAACCGCGATGCGGATGCTCGACAACGTCGTCGACCTCTGTTTTTACCCCACCGACCGGGCCGAGCGCTCGAACATGCGACACCGACCGATCGGGCTGGGCGTGATGGGCTTCCACGACGCGCTGATGCGCGTCGGCACACCGATGGGCTCTGAAGGGGGAATCGAGCGGGCGAACCGCTGGCAGGAGTTCGTCTCCTATCACGCGATCTTGAACAGCTCACGGCTGGCGAAAGAGCGCGACGCCTACGAGACCTTCGAGGGGAGCAAGTGGGACCGCGACATCTTCCCGCAGGATACCGTCGATCTGCTCGAAGAAGAGCGCGGCCGCGAGATCCCGACCGACCGGATCGAGACGCTCGATTGGGAGCGCGTGCGCGAGCACGTCGCCGAACACGGGATGCGGAACTCGAACACGATGGCGGTCGCGCCGACGGCGACCGTCTCAACGATCAACGGGACGACGCCCTCGATCGAGCCGATCTACTCGAACCTCTACGTCAAATCGAACATGAGCGGCGACTTCACCGTCGTCAACGACCACCTCATCGCGGACCTGAAGGAGCGCGGCCTGTGGGACGCGGAGATGCGCGATCGCATCAAGTTCCACGACGGGTCGATCCAAGAGATCGAGGAGATCCCCGAGGAGCTTCGGGAGCTGTACCGCAGCGCGTTCGAGATCGACCCGCGGCACCAACTCGATCTGACCTCCCACCGCGGACAGTGGATCGACCAGTCGATCTCGCACAACGTGTTCTTCCCGAGCACCGACGGCTCGCTGCTCGACGACGTCTACAAGACGGCGTGGGAACTCGGGATCAAGACGACCTACTACCTTCGGACGCTCGGAGCCTCGCAGATCGAGAAGTCGACGCTGGACATGGATGAGTACGGTCGCACCCAGCGCCGGGGTGTCGGCTCCGGCGGAGACGGCGCGGACGGCGGTGCGACCGACGACTCGGGCGACGCCGAGGGCGTTGACGACGACCGCAACGATCACGCTGACGGCGACCGGAACGACCGCGACGGGGGCGATCTCCCCGGCGTCGAGGATCCGACCTGCGAAGTCTGTCAGTGAGGTGACCGAGGATGCCACTACTCAACCACGACGCCGAACACGATCCGAACAAGATCCTGCCGATCGACTACGACTGGGCCCGCGAGTACTACCGCGACGGCGTCGCCAACAACTGGGTTCCCGAGGAGATCCCGATGCAGGAGGACATCACCCAGTGGAACGGCGACGACCTCACCGACTCGGAGCGACAGCTCGTCGAGTGGAACCTCGGGTTCTTCTCGACGGCGGAGTCGCTGACGGCGAACAACATCGTGCTCGCGATCTACGAGTACGTCACCGCGCCGGAGTGCCGTCAGTACCTCCTGCGACAGGCCTACGAGGAGGCGATCCACACGGACACGTTCATCTACTGCTGTGACTCGCTGGGGTTCGAGCCGGAGTACCTCTACGGGATGTACGACCGCATCCCCTCGATCCGCGAGAAGGACGAGTTCGTCGTCGATCTCACGCAGAACATCGATGACTCCGAATTTCGACTGGAAGACACAGAAGACGTCCGCGACCTCCTGCGGGACCTCGTCGGCTTCTACGTCGTGATGGAGGGCGTGTTCTTCTACGCCGGCTTCGCGATGATGCTCGCGCTGAAGCGACGGAATCGAATGGTCGGGATCGGCCAGCAGTTCGAGTACATCATGCGCGACGAGTCGCTGCACGTGGGCTTCGGCGTCGACCTCATCAACCAGATCCGCCGGGAGCACCCCGAGGCGTGGACCGACGAGTTCGGCGCGGAGGTGCGCGAGTTGATCGAGACCGCCGTCGATCTGGAGGCGACTTATGCACGGGAGGCCTGCCCCGAGGACGTCCTCGGGATGGGTCCCGAGCAGTTCGTCGAGTACGTCGAGCACGTCGCCGACCGTCGGCTCGGACAGCTGGACCTCGACGAGAGCTACGGCACCGACAACCCCTTCCCGTGGATGAGCGAGGCCGTCGACCTGAACAAGGAGAAGAACTTCTTCGAGACGCAGGTGACCGAGTACCAGAGCGGCGGTTCATTGGAGTGGTGACGCCGCGCGAGCCCAGCGAACTGAGACGGCGGCGACTCACGCCGCGTCGAGCGTCGAATCGAGCGCGTCGATCCGCCCTCGACACTCCCGGACTGCGCGGGTGAGCGCGTCGAGGGCGGGGTAGGTGACCTCACGCTCGCCGAAGAGGTACTCGACGACGGTGTCGTGTTCGATGCCGGCTTTCACCTCCGAGGCGACGACGTCCCCAAGCGTGGACTGTCGGTCGCGGAGGGCCGCTTCGAGGTCGGTTTCGAGCAATGCGGCGCGCCGACGACGCTCCCACAGCTCCTCGTCAGTCGAGAGCAACACCACCGAGTCGTCGACGGCCGGAAGCTCGCGGTCGACGCGCTTCAGCAGCGCGATCGCCTCGTCGAGGGAGTCGCGCTCGCGCGTCAGCGCGCGGATCATCACCCGGCTCTCGGCGAGACGCTGGTCGACGTGTTCGAGAATAGCCCGCCGAAGCGGCTCGGTGAATCGATTGCCGCCGCCCTCCGCGGCAAGCGCGACCGCGACTTCGCCGCTCAACTCCGCGGCGAGTGTCGCCGGTACGCCGCCGGCTTCCTCCTCGACGTGCGGGAGGACCAGTTCCTCGAACGCCGCGCGGACGCGGCGACACCGGTCATCCGTCGTCGCCGCGGTGGCCGTCGCCGAACCGACCGCTCCCGTCGACCACCCCGGCGCGGACGGCGTCGGCTGTGCGGTCGCCCCGCTCGCGACGCCCCGTTCGGCCTCCAGCGCGGTTACCGCTCCCCGGAACTGCTCGAACCCGCACCGTTGGCGCTCGGTCTCGCGGAGTTCGTCGCGGACGACGCGTCGAGCCGCCGTCAGCTCTCGAATCGCAGACTCGACGTCGGACATACTTTTAGGTATGCCTAAACAATAATAACGGTTACGACCGCATCCGGTCGACACAGTCGCGGGCAGAGCCGCCAAGGACGTCGGCGGCGACTGCCGCGAACGCGCGCTAAGCCGCACGCCTTTTCCTCGCGCCGAACGGAGAACAGATATGCGCGCCGCAGTCTATCACGGCCCCCGCGACGTCCGCGTCGAGGACGTTCCCGAACCCGAGCTCGAATCGCCGACCGACGCGGTCGTCCGCGTGACTCACACCGCAGTCTGCGGTTCCGACCTCTGGTTCTACAGAGGGGAAAGCGACCGCGACCCGGGATCGACCGTCGGTCACGAGCCGATGGGGATCGTCGAAGCCGTCGGCGACGACGTCCGCTCGGTCGACCCGGGCGACCGCGTCTTCGCGCCGTTCAAGATCAGTTGCGGCTCCTGTGAGTTCTGCCGGAAGGGACTGCACACCTCCTGTGTCAACGGCGACGGCTGGGGTGGCGACAACGGCGGCGCACAGGGCGAGAAGATCCGCTGTCCGCACGCCGACGGCACGCTCGTCCGCGTGCCCGACCGCCACGCCGACGACGAGGAGACGCTCCGCTCGGTGCTCCCGCTGACGGACGTTATGGGAACCGGCCACCACGCGGCGGTGAACGCGGGCGTCGACACCGGCGACACCTGCGTCGTCGTCGGCGACGGCGCGGTCGGCCTCTGCGGCGTCCTCGCGGCGCGCCGTCTGGGCGCGGAGCGAATCGTCGCGGTCGGCCACCACGAGAATCGGCTCGAACTCGCCGACGACTTCGGCGCGACAGACCTCGTCGCAGCGCGCGGCGAGGACGCGATCGAGGAAGTCAAAACGCTGACGAACGGCGGCGCGAACCACGTGCTCGAATGCGTCGGTGCGGCGTCGTCGATGGAGACGGCCGCCGCGGTCTGTCGACCCGGCGGAACGGTCGGCTACGTCGGCGTCCCGCACGGGCTGGACGGCGGGCTCGACCTCTTCGACTTCTTCGGCGACAACGTCACACTTCGGGGCGGGGTCGCGCCCGTCCGCGCGTACGCGGAGGAGTTAATGACGGACGTGCTGCAGGGGACGCTCGACCCCGCGCCGGTCTTCACGAAGACCGTCGGGCTCGACGACGTCGCCGAGGGCTATCGGGCGATGGACGAGCGCGAAGCGATCAAGGTGCTCGTCGAGGTCGAATAGCGGGTCGACAGCGCTGCGACGTGACCCGGCCGCGAGGCCGATCAGTTCACGCCGCCGACGCCCGAAGACGCGTCGGGGAGATCGTACGGGTCGGCATCGAGCCCGAGCGCTTCGAGGGCGGCCGCGAGGTGCTCGTCCTTCGCGTACTCCGCGCCGTCCTCGACACGCAGCTCTTGGGCCTTCGCGAGCACCTCGCCGCGGCGGTCGTCCGGGATGTCGTATTTGTCGGTCGAAAGCTCGATCACGAGACCGTTGTTGTCGTGGGTGTAGAGCGAGAAGAAGATCCCCCGATCGAAGACGTTGTAGTTGCGACCGGCGTCTTCGAGCGCGCTCGCGACGTCCTCGAAGTCCTCCGGCGGGATGCTGAAACAGAGGTGGTGCACCGAGCCGGTGCCGCCGCGCTGGGGGCCGCGATTCGACGCTCGGTCGCCGACGAAGACGGTCAGGATCCGGCCGTCGCCGGTGTCGAAGAACAGGTGCGTCTGCGAGGGGTCGTCGAGGTTCGGCTGTCTGAGGACCAACGGCATCCCGAGGAGGTCCCGATAGAATGCGAGCGTGTCCTCCTCGTTGCTTCCCCAGATGGTGATGTGGTCAGTGCCGGTCGTGTGAAAGGGGCTGTCCGGTCGCTCCGCGGTGACTTTCGGTTCGTTGCTCATACGCTCCGTAGCATCGCCACGATCATAAATATCGGAGTGACGCCGGTGTCACTGGCGGAGCGAGGAGCGTTTACGCGTCGATATCGCTCCCGACGAACGTGTCTCGTCGATACCGACACTGCTCGCAGAAGAACTGCGCGTATCCCGCGGGTTGCACGCCGTTGAAAGACATCTCCTCACCACAGTCGGGACACGTCCGCGAACCGATGTCCGGTGGCCGCTGAGTCGACATATGCGCACGGAGTCTGTGGCGGTATATCACTCTACCGATCTGTAACGAACGATGGCACGAGAAAGGAAACCGAACGGCCGTCCGGCGTTCAGTACCGCGAGGGGAGGTACGCGAAGCCGATCATAAAGACGGACGTGAGGAACGAGAGGATGCTGACGCCCCACAGGCCGTTGGTCTGCGTCTGGACGCGGTCGATCTCGGCGGTCTGGCGGTCGTAGCTCTCGAAGTCTTGGGTGAGCTGCATCGTCGAGCCGTCGGGGAAGTACGCGAGGTACGTCTCATCGCCCAGCGTGACGTTCACCTCCTGCTCGGCGGTGATCGTGTTCGTCCGCGGTGCCGTCCACGTCAACTGGACCGCGTCGGCCGTGACCGAATCGACCGTCGTCTCGTTGCCCTCGTACTGGAAGGAGTCGCCCTCGGCGTACGAGCGGGTTTCGGGCTCCGGGAAGTACTCGTCGGCGGGGACGAGTTCGGACTCGTTGATCACGACGTAGCGCGTCCCGTTCTGTTCGACGGTCTCCTCACTGGCGTCTGGGTCCTCCTGCAGGATCGCCGTCTCGTTTATCTCCTCTTCGAGCGTGAATCCGGACGGTTCCTCACCCTCGTCGACGAGCACTCGCCACTCCTCGTCGTCGACGGTCTGCGTCGAGTCGTTCTCCCACGTGGCGGTGTACTCCGACGATTCCTCGGTGTACTGCAGCTCACCGGTGGTCTCGGAAACGCTCGAAACGGTGTAGGCCCGGTCTCCGACTTGGAACTGGTCGCCCTGTGCGAGCTCGTACTCGGGATTGTCGAACTCGACGGTCGGCGTCTGCGCGGTCGCGATGAGCGAGTACGAAGCCGCACCGATAACGATGAAGAGTGCGACGTAAATCGCCGCGGCGCGTCGTTGCATATCCCCGAATTTGATCACGTGGCGTATAACGGTTACCGTTTTCACGGACGCGCGATACCGTGGTACGTCGACACGCTTCTGCGGACTTCATTGCCCCATTCGGCGAATACGACGAGGTGCTGTCCGTCAGTTGGCAATAAGTGTTTACGGGTCGGGTTCGTAGCCAGCAGAGAGACGGAATGGAACCGAGCGCGCTCCCAGCCGGTCCTGACGAGTTCTACCAAACGCTGGTCGAGAGTTCCGCGGAGGGAATGCTGACGATCGATTCGGAGAGTACGATCGTGTACGCCAACTCCGCTATCGAAGAGATCCTTGGGTATTCACCCGAGGAACTGATCGGTAGCTCGAAAATGAAGATCATCCCGGAGCGATTACGGCCGGTCCACGGCGCTGCGCTGGCGACCTACGTCGAAACCGGATCCCGAAACATCGACTGGGAGGGCGTCGAACTGCCGGCATTACACAAAAACGGCCACGAGGTGCCGACGCTGATCAGCCTCCGAGAGCACACCCACGGCGGCGAACAGTACTTCACCGGGGTCATCCGTGATATCACGGAACGCCGGCAGCGCGAGGACGAACTCCGAGATCAGAAAGAGCGACTCGACGAGTTCGCAGACATCCTCGCACACGACATTCGAAATCCGCTGTCGGTGGCGCGTGGGTACACCGAACTGGCGAGCAAACGGGACGAGACGCCCGAGTTGGAGCAGGTCCTCGAAGCACTCGATCGGATCGACCGACTCGTCGACGACGTCTTGGCACTCTCGCGACAGGGGCGCTTCATCGGCGAAACCGAACCCGTTGATCTCGAAGCCACCGTTCGAGACGCGTGGAACAACGTCGAAACCGGGGCGGCCACGTTGCGCGTCGAATCCGGTCTCGAAACAATCACCGCCGACAAAAGCCGGTTAGAAGAGCTGTTCGAGAACCTCTTTCGGAACGCCGTGGAACACGGTTCCACGAGCCCGTCTTCGCAGGCTCAGACGGACGCCGTAGAGCACGGCTCTACGAGCTCTCCTTCGCAAACTCAGGGGAACCCCGGAGAGAACGGCGTCCCGGAAGACGGCGCGACGGCAGGGGTGACTGTCAGCGTCGGGCATCTCGACCACGGACCGGGATTCTACGTCGCCGACGACGGCCCGGGCGTTCCCGACAGCATCGGCGATTCGATCTTCGAACACGGGTACTCGACGCGAGAAGACGGAACCGGCTACGGCCTCTCGATCGTGAAACAGCTCGCGGAAGCGCACGGGTGGACGGTTTCGGTGACCGAAAGCGAGAGCGGCGGTGCCAGATTCGAGATCACCGGCGTCGAGATCGCGGCGTGACCGAGACCCCTCTCGGCGGGTCAACTGTCGAAAAGCCAAGGGCCGGATTTGAACCGGCGGTGATCCGCTCTGCAGGCGGACGCGTTCGGCCGGACTCTGCCACCTTGGCGCAGGTATTTCTATTCCGTTTCGGCGTTTAAGCCTAGCGGTCCGCTACGAGAGCCGAGTAGCCATCAAGAAAGGATGCGGATGAGACCGCGCGCTGGGAGGGAAAATGCGCGTGTCTGTTCGGTCGGGCGGGGTTTGATGGTCACCGCGTGCGTTTCGAAATGAAAAGAGCCCACGAGACGCGCTGTCTCGTGGGCTCTCTGGTGGGGATGTTTCTCGGGGGAGTGTGGGGTATGTGGTATGAGTGGGTGGCGGCGAGTCCGTGTTCC